>DATHKA010000372.1:0-24999 GCA_035489615.1 Chryseolinea sp. | reverse complement strand
TTTTCAAGGATTAAACCGACAAGACAATTCCATCTCCCGCCCGACCCATAGTGCCTGGACGTTTAAAATCGCCCTACGTCGTCAATATTTTCTGATGTTGTATCTCTCGGAATTGAACCGACGATGGCTATACAGATTGCTTCCAATTCTGATCCCAGATGTCCTTGTACAGTTCCGCATGGCGCTTGAATTGCGCGTGAACATAAGGACACAAGGGCACAACTTTCAAGCCGTTGCTGCGTGCGTAGACCACCATTTGATCCAGCAACTTCCCGGCGATACCCTGACCCCGCAGCTTCTCGGATACTTCCGTATGGTAGACAATGAGTCGCTGGTCGGAAATCGCGATCACCATTTCTGCGAGGCGTTCGTCGCCTTCTTCGATGAAGAACGCCCCTCTCTTTTGATCGTTCAATTTGAGTTGTATCGTGCTCATTTGAGTTATTATCTTCCTGCCAATCTGTTGCGTAACCCGTCGCCAGCCAATTATCCGAATAGATAGTCGCTACGATAAAGCGGGCAGCCCTTGCTCGATCCGGGCGCGATTTCCTTCGTATTGCGCGGGCAACATGAGATGTGTACCCAGTTCGTTCACTGACTCATCGGTCGCGAATCCCGGATTATCCGTAGCTATTTCGAAAAGTACACCGCCTGGCTCGCGAAAATAAAGCGAGTAGAAATAGTTCCGGTCGATCTTCGGAGTGATTTGATAGCCAGCTTTGACGATCTGCTCACGGATGGCCATCTGAATCTCCTCGTCTTTCACCCTGAAAGCAATATGGTGAATGGTTCCTGCGGCGTTCACCCCACGAGGTGTATTCACTTCCACTATGTCAAGGATGTTTGCCGTATCAATAGCTTCCGTGACATACCGAAACCGCGTGCCCTCTTGAGCCGTCAGCGTGTATCCTAACAATTCCAGCACGCGCTGTGTTGCCTCCTTACGGTTCAATGTCAACGTTACACTGTGAAATCCCTTTATCGCAACTTCCGTTGCAACATCGCTCGTATGCCAGCCCGTTCGGCCGTCGGTTCCTTTAGGAACCAGAAGCGTTAAAGGCAATCCATCGGGATCCGCGAATGACATGTAGTCTTCATCGAATCTTTTGCCGGTTTCAAACTTTATCTGGTGTGCCTCAAGTCGCGTCCGCCAGAAATCCAAACTGCCTGCTGGAACGGCGTATACCACCTCCGTGGCCTGCCCGGCACCCTGACTGCCAGCGGCAATTCCTTCCCATGGAAAAAAAGTGAGTATAGAGCCGGGGTTACCGACTTCATCACCAAAATAAAAATGGTAAGTTCCAGGATCGTCAAAGTTCACCGTCTTCTTCACGAGCCTTAGGCCCAGCACGCCGGTATAGAAGTCGTAGTTTTTCTTTGCGTTTCCGGCAATCGCCGTTATGTGGTGAAGTCCTAATATGGTGTTTTTCATAGTTCCTGTTTTTTGGTTCACTGGTATAACGCAAGGTCAGGCGTCAAAGATCAGCGATTATCTTGAACTAGGTTAAGAAATGGCGGTTGATGAACACGTTCTTCCCGGTTCTCTTCACCCGCTCCTACGATCCCTTGGCGATCCTCCTTCTAATTTTGCTGAGGAACTCCGGCGTCATGCCCAGATATGAAGCAATATTGTGAAGCGGAGCACATTCCAGCACAAACGGATACCGCTCCATAAAATTGACGTATCGTTCCTCGGCCGTGAGCGTAAGGTTGTTGATAATGCGTTGCTGACTGGCAACTAGCGCATTCTCCGTAATGATTCTAAAAAAGCGTTCAAATTTCGGAATGCGCTCATAGAGCGTTTCCTGCCTTTCCCTGGATAACAACAGCAGGCTGGAGTCTGCCAGCGACTCAATCTGCAGGACACCAGGCTTCTGATTGATTAAACTGTACATGTCGGCAATCCACCACCCGCTCAGCGCAAAACTAATTACGTGCTCGATGCTGCTCTTGTCCAACGTATAACTCTTCAGCGCTCCATCCACAACGAATATGGATTGGCGGCAGACCTCCCCCTCTTTGGCAAGCAAGGTACGCCTGGAAATCGATTTCGGTTCGAGGTATGAAGTGAACAATGCGGTCTCGTCTTCATTGAGCCTGATGTGCTTCTGTACGCTTGAAAGTAGCAGGGAGGTATCGATGGTATGCCGGCGAAGCATGCTTATAAGATTTCCAGATTAGAGCAACTAATATAGAGCATTTCGTCATTTCACGATTGCTGTAGCTCCTGATCATTCCTGTTTTTCGCGGCGGGTCATGCCAATTGCTACGCCACGAACCTTTTCAGAATTATTCGGAGCACAGGCACGCGCCCACACTAACATTAAGTGTTCAAAGGTCACCCTGGAGAATTCGAAATGATCACCCAGTTCGTCGAAGTTGACGATATTCAGCTGCTTCTAATGCTGTAACAGCATTTTAGCGGCACCGCTTTCATAAAGAATAAATAACCCGAGCAGGAGTAAAACAATGGGCATGATGACGTGACCATATGCCTGCAACGTGCGCGCTATTCGCGGCTGCCTTACCAGCCCGATAGCCAGCGAACACCAAACAAATACCATGACCAGGAACACCATGCCAAACACGGCCTTTCCGGCTGCCGATAGCGTCGCGAGCAGCGGCGTATAGACACCCAGGTTGTCGCCGCCGTTAGCGACCGTGACAACAGCAATTGCTAAAATACCTGGCGTGGTCTGGGCAGCCATGCCCGACTCGTCCTCGTGCTGTTTACTGAACAACTTCACAAGTTGCTTAACGGCGAGGTATATTGGAAAAAGGCCCAGCAAACCTATGAACCGCGAATCAATGAATAGTCCTGCCAGTGAAGCGACAAATGAAACGATGACCAAGAATGCAATACCCAGGTACTGTCCAGTGAAGACATCTCTTGGTCTTATACGTCCGCTGCCAAAGAACAGCATGAGAACAAACAAGTCATCGATATTGGTCGAAATAAAGGCGAGAAAGGAAGTGACGACCTCTTGCAGCATGTTACGGGTCAAACCAGGTTTTTGCGAGATTGCTGAAACCTACGTAAATTTTGATACATGCCTTGATGTGAGAGCTGCCCTCGCGACATGGTTTGTCTTAGGCCTGAATGTTTTGAATTAGGGCCAGGAGTATCAGGGCAACCAACGCGGCGGTAAGCATCACGGGCGGCACCCAGGGCGTAGGAATGTTACGGGACGTTTTCATTTGCAGTGGGGTTTTGAAGATTACAAGTTAAAGACTTTACCAGATTAAGAAAGACAAACTCATGGTTTTGCTGAACTGGTTTATGCGTGAGAAGTTTATCGATCAGATTTCCGATGCTTTGCTACAGAGGCATCATTCTTAGCCTGTTTTGCAATATGGTTGCTAAACGCCCGAGGCGCTAGGAAAGTGCGCCCAAACGTTTCCTTTCCTCATGTTCCTTTAAGACTGCGTTACCAGACCAGCATCAACCGGCTATCGAAGAATGAACAAAGTCAAGATTAAGAAAATGAATAAAAAAGAAATGAATAAATTAGTTGCTAGCTTTCTTAGGCATGGAAAACTCCGACACACAATTTGCACCGCACCTTGCCATTAAAGTGCTGCTGCCCGCTATGAACTTTTATGAACGCGCATTCGGCGCACAATTACTACGTAGTTGGGCCAATCCTGACGGCAGCGTGCATGTTGCTGAGATGACGTTGCAGGGACGACTGTTTCATTTGCATGAAGAAACCGCCCGTCATGGACAATTGAGCCCGCAAACCGTATCATCGACAACCGTGCTGATCGGTGTCTTCACGGCAGCGCCTGATGCCCTATTTAACGCGGCACTAGCCGCTGGTGCCACAGTTATTAGTCCGATGCAGGATTATGATTATGGATATCGCCAGGGTACCCTTGCCGATCCATTTGGCCACCAATGGCTGATTCAGAAAAAATTGTAGTCGTCTGAATCATGGAACACTGCCGTGTTGCCGCTTCATTGCAATCCTCGCCGATATTGATGAACTTCACCATCCTCATTGTTATCCTCAAATAGACACGAGCGCACCATGGAGCTGGCCGTTAAGATCCTTTCAGCAGAATACGTAACACACAATGTCAAACAATTTCGCGTAGAGCGGCCCGCGAACTATTCGTTTGTACCTGGTCAGGCAACGGAAGTGTCGGTGAACGTACCGGGATGGCAAGATCGGAAAAGCCCGTTCACCTTTACAGCCCTTGCCGACAAACCCTATCTCGAATTTACCATCAAAATCTATCCCGGGCGTCACGGCGTCACAGACCAACTCAGCAACCTGCGTCCAGGGGATGAGTTGCTTGTCCGCGATGTGTGGGGCGCCATCGAATACAAAGGGCCAGGTTACTTCATTGCCGGTGGCGCCGGTATAACTCCTTTCCTGGCCATCCTGCGGATGCTGAAGGCCACCAATCAGGTGGCCGACAACGTTTTATTCTTTTCAAATCGGAAAGACGAAGATGTAATCCTGGGAAGCGAACTCAAATCAATTCTCGGAAACAGGGCACACTTTCTGGTAACCCAACAAAAGGATACGAAGAACGATCCGCGACGAATTGATGAAGCCTTTCTAAAGTCGGAAGTGAGCGATTTTAACAGGCATTTCTACATTTGTGGTCCTGATCCCATGATCACCGAGATCAACGCCACGCTAACGGCGCTTGGTGCAAAGCCAGATGCGGTAATCTTTGAAAAATAGCAATCCAGCCCTCCGCACGACGGGCGCTCCATCTTCCGAACAATAGGAACGCTACTGGCGGGATGTCGGCGCGACAAAGGTGGACGCTTTCCGGTTGATCACTGTTCAGAAATGCACAGCACTACGCTGGACAACCCCAAAAATAATTGAAAAACGACCTTTAACAACTTGGCACGAGTTTATCCTACAAGTGTTGAACTAATCACTATGTCCAGATTTTACTTGCGAGAACTTCATCACAAGTCCGGCCGCCTCAGGACAACACAACAGCCACCAGGATGGATCGTGCGGTTGATCGAACGGCTGTCGCCACGCTCTTACAAGGAAGACATACTCGGCGATCTCCACGAAATGTTTGTCGAGGATTGCCAGCGCAGTCCTCGATCCGCGCGACGCCGATATGCCTTAAATGGTATAGGATTCCTGCTCAAAGGCTTCTTCTGGAAACAAAAAAATAAACCCCAACATAGCATGATGATCGGCAGCTACTTCAAAATGGCGAGGAGAAGTCTAATGGCCTATAGAGCAACCACGGTAATCAACGTCCTCGGTCTTGTTATCGGAATTGCCACCACGTTGGTAATACTCTCCGTGATACGCTTTGAAAAGAGCTTCGACACCTTTCATAGCCACGCGGCCAACACGTATCGACTGGTGCGGGTAAGCGGCGCTGATAGGTCTGAATTCAGGACGGGCATCTCCTTTCCGGTGCCGGCAGCACTTGACGACGAACTACCCGAACTGGAACAAGTCACTTCGGTCATGTATTTTGGCGGCGCCAACGTTGAGATTCTTGACAGGACCGGCACAACGCTAAACCGGTTTCGTGAGGAATCGGGCTTTGCGTTTGTGTCGTCGAACTTCTTTACAGTTTTCGACTACAAGAGCACAAACTTTAAGTGGATTGCCGGAACACCAGCCAGTCTGGAAAAACCCTTCTCCATGATACTTACCAGGTCGATGGTCAAAAAGTATTTCGGTGACAAAAATCCCGTGGGTGAGACGATGAAGTTGCAGCGCAAGCACGATTTTACGGTTACCGGGATTATCGAAGACCTGCCATCAAACACAGACTTCCCTTTCACCGTACTACTTTCTTACTCTTCACTCGACAAGATCAATGGGGAGCAGCGAATGAATGATTGGGTAGCTGTCGATGACATGCATCACGTATACGTCACGGTACCGCCCGGCACATCACCATCCCTGGTAGAAGAGAAGATAGCTAAAACGCATGCGACCCATACCTGGAAGGAATTATCGGACTCACGGCACTATTTGCTGCAAAAATTGTCCGATGTTCACTTCGATGCAAAGTTCAGCACCTTCACGCGGCGCACCATCAGCAGAGAGACCCTGATGGGCCTCACCGCAGTGGCTATTTTTCTGTTGCTTACGGCAAGCATTAATTACATCAACCTGTCTACGGCTCAATCGTCGCTGCGTGCCAAGGAAATCGGCCTGCGCAAAGTACTGGGCAGTTTCCAACAACAGGTGATGTTACAATACCTGGTTGAGACTTTTATCGTCGTGCTGCTGGCCGCGCTCCTGGCACTTGTCATCTGTCAGTTACTCGTCTTCTCGTTACAATCGCTCCTGAACATGCCCGCCGGTCACATCAGTCTGCCCGGCGTGCCTACGTTACTAACAACACTGATGATTGTTGTCGTTATCACCTTGCTGGCGGGGTTCTATCCCTCTCTAGTTCTTTCACGCCTCAATCCACTCGCGGGCTTAAAGAGCAAGTTCGCAACTGACCGGGTAGGCGGCTTCAGCTTTCGAAAAGTGCTCGTGGTTGCGCAGTTTACATTAACCCAGATCCTGGTCGTGGGAACTTTCATCGTTGTCATGCAGATGCAGTACTTGGGCAATACCGATATGGGTTTTGATAAGGACAACGTTATCGCCGCGCGCATTCCAAATCGTGATCCAGGCGTCTTACAGGTCATGGAAGACAAACTTCGCGCGCAAGCATTCGTTTCCGATCTCAGTTACAGCTACACACTTCCGGGTGGCGTACGACGAAATGGTTCTTATGCTGACATTGGATCGCCCGGAGCGTCATCTATGCATGATTTTCAGGTTTATGAATATGTCGCCATAGATGAGTCATTCCTGAGCCTGTACAAAATCAATTTGATGGCTGGAAGAAATCTGGTAGCTGCCGACTCAAGTGGCAACATCCTAATCAATGAAACCCTGCTGAAAAACCTTTCATTGGGAACACCTACAGAATCGCTCGGGCAACAACTGAAAATGGGCGATGGAACGCTCGTAACGGTGGTTGGTGTTGTGAGTGATTACTATTCCAACTCTATGAAGGAAGCACCAGGAAATATTGTTATGCTGATGGAGCCCGAAAATTACACTATCGTAAGCGTCAAGCTTCATACGGCACCGGGCAAGCTTGCCTTACAGCATGCCATCAACAACGTCGACAAGATCTGGAGTGAAACCTTTCCAGAGTTTATGTTCTCTTACACGTTTCTTGATGAGAACATCGCCGCTTACTACGTGCAGGAAGACCGTTATGCGAAGCTCTTTCAGCTGTTCTCCTTCGTGTTGCTAACTATTGGAAGCCTTGGGCTCTATGGATTAATCACCTTTGTCGTGAATAGAAAAGGAAAGGAAGTGGCCATTCGCAAAGTTCTTGGCGCCAGCATAACCCAAGTTCTGTCGCTGTTCACGCGTGAATACGTCCTGCTCATTGTACTTTCCTTTGTGCTGGCCGTACCGGTATCATTCTATGCAGTAAACGAATGGTTGGCCAACTTCTCGAGTCACATTGGCCTGACGTGGTACCTGTTCGTTATTCCAGGTATCATCGTGTTGATCCTTGCGCTCGTCGTGATTCTCAGCAAGTCGTTAGGCGCTGCTGCCGTGAACCCGGTCGACAAGCTGAGGTATGATTAACCTGTTCAACGCATTGGCTATTGGTCATTCAGACAATTGGCAGGATTCACCCGCGCCGCACGAAATGCCTGTGTGGAAACCGTTAGCCACGCGACCAGTATGGCCAGGATTCCGGCCAACAGGAAATACCATCCGCTGAGTTCCGTTCGAAAAGCAAAGGTGTTGAGCCATGCCAGCGACACCAGATAACTTACCGGCACAGCGATGGCAACAGCAATCAACACAATACGCGTAAACTCCGACGTAAGCAGGTATACGATGCCCCACACCGAAGAACCCAACACTTTGCGAATTCCTATTTCCTTCGTCCTGCGCTCGGCCGTAAATGCCGCCAGGCCAAGCAGACCGAGACACGAAATGAGAATGGCCAAACCAGCAAAATACCTGGACAATACACTCACGCGTTGTTCGGCGACATACTGAGCCTGATACTGTTCGTCCAGGAAGCTGAAGTCAAACGCAAACTCGGGATTCAGTGTCTTGTGCAAGTTCCCGAGAACTGCGATGGTCTCACGCTCGCTTCCTGCCTTGAGTTTTATGGCCAACCGGGATCCGTCGCTATCCAACCGAAGGAACAAGGGCTTGTTTGGTTCGTGAAGGGACTCATAGTGAAAATCCTTTACGATGCCCACAATCTCCATATCGTTACCCCACAACGTCACCTTGGCACCAATCGGATTATCAAGACCCATGAACTTCGCGCCAGTCTCGTTGATGATGAGTTTATTGGAATCAGCCAGGTTGTTCTGCTCGAATCCCCTGCCTTCGGCCATTACAAAGCCAAATACTTTAGCCGCATTAAATCCTACGCCTACGTTTTCGAACTCGGTCCGGTCGTTGGGGTCTTTGCCTTCCCAATTCAACCCAGACGTGCCACTGTTATGTCCCGTCATATTATGACCAATAACGGATGCGCTCTGCACTCCCGGAATCTTTTCCGCCTCGTTTATAAAGGTCTCAAGTCGCTGGCCGTCGCGCAAGGCACCCTGTCGTCCAACCATTATAATATTGCTGCGATCATATCCCAGATTCGCATTCTGAATAAATGCAATTTGACTTTGAACCACCATGACTGATACGATCAAGATCACCGATAACGCAAACTGAAATACAACGAGACCTTTGCGTATCCAGACTTCACCCCATGAAGAACTGAGTTTGCCCTTGAGTGTTGCCGCGGGCCTGAATGCCGATACATACAACGCAGGATAGCTACCTGCCAACAAGCCCGTAACGAGGCCAATGCCTAACAACACAACTATCATTTGTGTATCGAAATGTAGCGCCAGTGACTTCCCGGTAATGATATTGAAGGGCTGCATGCACAGATCCGCCAGGAGCAACGCCAACAGGAGCGACAGATAACTCGTTACCAACGATTCACCGATATGCTGTATAATAAGTGTCCCCCGCCCGGCACCCATTGCCTTCTTTATGCCGACCTCCTTGATGCGTTGAGAGGACTTGGCAGTTGACAAGTTCATGAAGTTGATACAGGCAATGGCGAGAATGAACAAGGCAATGATGCTAAACAATTTCACGTAAACAATCCGCCCGCCTTTAAGTACGCCATTTTGATATTCTCCGTAGAGATATATTTCGTCGTAACGTTTGAGAAAGAGTGTCTTGTACTTCGTTGGGTCTTTGGCCTTGATGTTTACGAAGTCTGCAATCTTTTGATTCACCAGCTCAACATCAGTTCCCGGCTTCAGCAACACGTAAGTGCCAAACGAGGTGCTCCACCATTCTTTCGCCCAGGCCTCTTTCGATTCGAAATAGGAGAATGGGAGTACGAAACTGAATCGCTCACTCGCCTGTTGAGGTATATCTTCGAATACACCCGACACCATGAACTGCGCATCATGATCTACTTCGATCATTTTGTTGAGGGCAGCGTTCACATCTCCGAAGAGGGTTATCGCAGTTGTCCTTGAAATGACGATCGCCTTCATGTCTTTGAGGACTTCAGACGCCTTGCCTTCCACCATGGGCAACGAGAACACTTCGAAAAGTTCCGGTCCCGCGTACCGGCCGGCCGTCTTGATTTCTTGTTGTCCAACCATCAGCGAAAATGTTCCAGGCCTCGTGGTGACACAGGCCAATTCAACTTCCGGCACCTCATCCGTTAACGCCTGTGCGAGTGGCCCATTTGTATTCCGCGATGTCCAAATGCCATCGGCCTTCTTCCGATGCTCCCAGGCATAAAACAACCGATCGCCGTTCTGGTAAAATGAATCGGTAGACACTTCGTCACTTACCCACAGGTAGATCAACAACGCGCAGGCCAGACCGGAGGTGAGTCCGATGAGGTTGATGGTGAATACTCCCGTATACCGCCTGGCGTTTCGAAAGATGAGAAGCAGGTTGTGTCTGAACATATCGTGCAATTTGACTCGTACAGCGCCACATTAATGCCAGACCAGCGAAGCGCTAAACGTCCGCATATTCGCATGATTTCCAGAGAGAAGGGAAAATCAATGACCAATATTAGAAATCCAACTGTCCATTTCCGGGCAGCAGAAAAATGGGTATTGGCCGATGCACGAGGGCCGGTCGGGATGTTCGCTGTTGTGAAGATTAGTATTTCAGGCGCGACGGATTGATGCCAAACTTGCGCTTGAAAGCCGTCGAAAAATGGTTGGCGTTGCGATAGCCGACAATAGGCGCCACCTCGCTTACATTCATTCCTTTGTCGAGCAACAGGGAACGGCCATGTTCCATTTTGAGATCATACAGATACGTGATAACGGGCTTTCCGAACATCTCCCGAAAACCCGTCTTCAATTTATTCTGGTTGACGCCAAATTTTCTGGATAAATCCAGTAATGAATGCCCTTGTTGGAAAGTCGCATGCAGGTAATCTTTCACGGCATGCATGACCTCGCGATCGCGGCGGTTGACCGATTCGTTTTGTTTCTGCGATCCCATCATGGCAAACTGCAGTGCCACCAGTTGTTGCAAACTACCTTCGAGCATCATTTGACCCAACGGTCCGGCTAGAGGGCAATTGAACATGCCCTGAATAACCTGATAAAACGCAGGCACGGAAACAGCGCCACCCGCTCCGGAAAATTCGCCTCGCGATACATGATCTCTGAACTGCCAGAGAGGTGTGTCCTTTTCCGCAGAGCAACTCATCAACAACTCTGTAAGGTAGTCCGGCTGTATCTCCACAAAGTGCATGTGCATGGCGCAGTTAGCCTTGAACCGGTGGACTTCCTCGACACCCGGGTTGTGCGTAAAGTAGAATTCTCCCTTGTTAACGCTGACCCAATCTTCGTTCATGAACTTCGCGCCGGCTTGACAGGTGTGCATGATGGCCAGTCCATAATGGTGGTTGCGTATCGGCGGTGGTGTAAGCGTTATGTCCCGGGTAAAATTAGCGTACGTCTCACCCACGCCGAAGTACTTGTGCCCGATGGCATCCATTGCGAATTCGCCGAGGTCAGGATCAATGCAAATTGGGACTTTTGATCGAGGTATGCCGCGTTCAAACGGGGAACCCTGCACGGTTACCTGGTCAACTTGAACGGTGAGGGACACACTCATGGTGCCCAATACGGACAAAGGTCGACGCGAGTTACGTCTTCTGTCGAAATCGACCACCCTCCACCCCCGCAAGGGGTTAGTTCCTTTTGCGGAGGAGGTAGTTCTTTCCGCGTATCCTCATCCTGCGTGTCTTCCCGTTAAGCACCACCAAAACTACATTATGAAAAAGCGTGTCTATTACAATCCGGTCATTGGTGACAAGGCGACCCTCTTAAAGTCGGCAGAAGAAACAAATGGTGAAGTGACCTTGCTGGAAGTCGTCGTGAATGCGGGAGGTGGAAACATTCTTCACCGTCACGTTGACTACGCCGAGAAATTCGAAGTGCTCGAAGGCGATCTTACGGTAACCCTCAAAGCTGAAAAGAGAATTCTTCGACCGGGCGATGTGGCGGTAGTTCCTGCAAACACGCTGCACTGTTTCAACAACTTCTCAAAGCACCCCGTGAAATTCCTCGTTCAGTTCAATCCAGCGCAGCCTGGATTCGAAAGGGCAATTGCCATTGGGTATGGACTGGCCGCGGATGGTCTTGTCGACAAAAGATCCATTCCCCGTGACCTTCGTCACCAGGCGCTCCTGTTCACAATGTCGGGCATGGTCCCCTCGGGATTTGGAAAGCTGCTCGTGCCGCTCCTTCGTCTCATTGCGGCTACATCAAGACGCGTTAAACGGGAATTGATCAATCGTTACTGCTGATTCCGGAGCCTATTGAAAGCATAACCTTAGAACACTGAAAAGAAATATCCCATGTTAAAGCGAATATTCAAAATCATTGGTATCACACTAGGCAGCATCGTTGGACTCATCGCGGTTGCCTACCTGGTCATCTACATCAACATGAGCATGCGTATAGCCACTGCGTATGATGTGACACCCGAGACCATCCATGTCAACTATGACTCAGCCTCGATTGCGCTTGGCGCACGACTCGTCGGTACGCGAGCCTGCAACGACTGCCACGCTTCCGACTTCGGCGGGCGCGTACTGGCTGAAGACGGCATGCTCGGCAGAGTCTCATCCCGGAACATAACCCACGGAAAAGGTGGCTTGCCCCCTGACTTCAGCGAAGGCGATTGGGTGATGGCTATCAAACACGGATTGGATCGAAGCAAAACGCCCTTGCTTTACATGCCCGCAAATGAATTCAGCCATTTGAGCGAAGCCGACATGGCCGCCATTATTGCGTATATGTCTACCGTTCCTAACGTCGATCGTGAAGACCTTCCCGTGAAAGTCGGACCATTGGCTTACGTGCTGGGCATGTTCGATGTGATACCGGTGATTCCCGCCGAGAAGACCGATCATGCCATGCCCTTCCCGAAAGCCCAGATGCCGGCGGCAAACCCCGAATACGGAAAATACCTGGCGGTAGTTTGCACCAACTGCCATGGTCCGCAGTTGAAAGGGCGCGGACCGATGATACCTGGTGGACCACCTATACCTGACCTCTCAGCAACAGGCAAACCCGGGCAATGGTCGCATGGAGAATTCATTAAAACGTTGCGCACAGGGATACGACCCGACGGGTCGAAACTGGCAGATGATATGCCCTGGAAGATGACGTTGTCGTTTACGGAAGAAGAACTGACCGCGATTCACTTGTATGCACAGTCGCTGAAGTGATCTGCGTGATTGCTTGCGCGTTGTCACCCGGAGACTATTGCGAGCAGGAAGAGTGTTGCCACCACCAAACCCCACAATTGCGCTTAGCCCTTGTTAGCAGCTGGCTTCCTTTCACCCTGTCTCTTTAATCTAGCTCCGATGTAAATTGTCCAACAAATAAGTCCGAAAATAAAAAAGTAGTCCCTTGGCTTTCCTGATATTCATCACACATCTAATGTCGAACAGGACATTGTTATCCTTTTCAATTTGGTAGATGTCGGCTAGTTGACCCAGCCAATGTAAGTTCGGAACTGAGACCTTGAATAGATTGAAATTGTGTCCCCGGTTTTAATCTCATTCTCAAGTGTTGAAAATCTTAGTTTAAAATTGTCGTGAATTCCGAATGTCTGAGTACTTTCCTTAAGCCCGATTCTTAACGGATAATGCTTGTATTGTGGCTTTGTCCCCTGTTCAAAAACAACTCGTATGTACTCCACCGTTCCAGTTGTCTTAATTAAATCACAAGTCGTTAATGTTTGAATGTAGAAATGTCCCAAGAATCCAAACGTTAAAAATAGCGCGACAATCGGTAGGCCATACTTTATTCCAAATTCATTTGTCCCAAACTCGTTCCCTAATTTCTTCAGTCGTCCAATCATAAATCTGCCCAAAAAGACTCTGATAACTATGTATTGTGCCCAACGATAGGAAGTGGGTGTACGTAGTTTGCTTCACCACTATTTTCAGGTCGTCCGTGTCCGAATTCAATTCAGTAATTAAGTGTTCAGCGATTTCATAACATAATCGCGTAAACTACTGTTAGTACGAAAATTCCAACAACAATAAAATGTCCGACAAGGCCAATCCAAACTTTTAGTGTCTTTGGTCCTTTCATCTCTCCAAATCCAATCACAAGCCCCGCTATACTAATTCCAAAAGCTATTGTAGTTGATATAGCCAACGGGACTTTATTCTCTCCGAATGACAATATGTCCCAGAATACTGAAGTCAAAATTGTCGCGAGTAAAATCAGTCCGCTGATTACAAAAAGTCCAAATGTTCTTGATTTCATTTCCGTCACTATTCTAATTTCAATTCTATCGCGATGATAAATCTATTCCACTAGTCCGTCCACCGTCCGCTAATATTGTCCACAAATTGGCTACAACGTTCGCATATAAGGCGCCTCGGCAAGATCAAATTAATAATAAATCTCAAAACTCATGGTCCCCCCGTCACTCACCGAAAGTATCTCTCAGTTCTCCACGACTTGCTCCAGTCGACAATCTCAGATTGCCCGCCTATACTAAATCCAAATCTGTTATTTTCCGGAGATATTTAAAGTAAATCCTATCTGATAGTCATGAGCGGGAAACGGGGTTCGAACCCGCGACCCTCAGCTTGGGAAGCTGATGCTCTACCAACTGAGCTACTCCCGCAGAATATTGGTTGATTTGATGATCTGTTGATTGAGTGTCAGATCCAAGTTAGCAGAAATGGAAACGGTGTGGAAATTCTAACCTGAAAATATTGTACACGGATGAGGCGCTGCACGAACTTAGCAGATAGTTAGGATCGGCAGCACTGATCCACATTGCGGTGGACGCCTCTCGTTTTTACTGAACGATCTCGACGTGCGCGACTTCGACGAATCCAACCAGGTCTGCGTGTCGTACAACGATTTTGTACCAGCCTTCGCGCTCGCCAATAATTATCAGGGGATCTTCGGACGATACTTCTCCGACTACTTTAAACGATGCACCGGGACCGCTGTGAACATCGAGGTGATGTACGTTGGTGGCTGCCGGCTTCAGAGATTTTGACGACCATTCAACTTGCGTATAGTCAGTGTCGCCAGATGAGCGGTTGTCATCGATTGGCCCTTTGGTCCTTGCGGATCGCTCGCTCTTCTTGCATACGCCACACTTTCCGTCGTTTTCCTTGCAATGCGCGCAGGCAGAACAGTTCTTGCAGGCTTTGCAGTCGGCAGAGCCGACGCACTTGGCGGCATCAGGAGATGTTGCACACACAGCTATGTCGCCCGGAGGAAGCTGTGCCATGCTCGTGGATACGAGCAAACAGACGAAAACGAGTACTGATGTAATAAGAAGATAGTTTTTCATCGGTTCTCAAAGGGTTTAAGGATGCCTGCGAGACCTTGGATGAATTCGACGGTATAGCTCCGTCGCCGTTCTGGTCTCATGGAACGACAGTTTTGCCGCTCCTGAGGACAACTTAGATGATGAATTCATTAATGCCTAGCGGGCCGTTCGGGGCCATCGGAAAACCGTGTAAGGAATGAGACCCGACAATGATGTTACTCGATTCGAGTGACCGGTTGAGGGAGGCGCCAGTCTGAAGACTGGTTAAGAGGGGCACCAGTCTGAAGACTGGCGCCAGAGGCGGTCGAAGACTGGTGCCAGAGGCGGGTCTGAAGACTGGCGCCAGAGGCAGGGACAAAATAAAATAACCGAGCTAAATTGCCCTCATCTTAGCAACCTTTACATCACTATGCAACGGATTGGTTATTGCCTTTTATCCATCTTTATCTACGTCATGGCTACCGTATCAACAACACTCCAGGCACAGTCTCCCGGCAAGTACGCCGAAGTCAACGGATTGAAAATGTACTACGAAATTCACGGCAATGGATTTCCACTCGTGCTGATTCATGGCGGAGGATCTACACTGGAGACAACGTTTGGCCGGATCCTTCCCGACTTGGCCAAATCGCATCAGGTGATTGCCGTCGAAATGCAGGCGCATGGACACACCCGCGACATTGATCGACCCATGACATTCGAACAGGATGCTGACGATATCGCTGCGCTGTTGAAGCAACTCAAAATCTCAAAGGCCAACATCTTTGGTTTCAGCAACGGCGCCAGCACCACGCTTCAAATCGCTATTCGTCATCCTGAGATCGTGAATAAAATCATCGTGGCGTCAACAATGTACAACCAGGCAGGCGCCTTTCCAGGTTTCTGGGACATGATGAAAGGCGCAACGTTCGAAGGCATGCCGCAACCTTATAAGGACGCCTATTTAAAGATCAACCCAGACAAGGATGCGCTGTACGCCATGTACTACCGCGATGTAACCCGCATGCAACACTTCATTGACATTCCCGAAAAGTCTATTCAATCCATAGCCGCACCAACGTTAGTGGTGGCAGGTACCCATGACGTTGTGACTCCGGAACATGCGGTAGAAATGTTCAGGAAATTGAAAAACGCGCAACTGGCCATTTTCCCCGGAGGGCACGGCGATTACATGGGCGAACTCGCGACGTTGAAGGCCGGTCAGACCTCCTTTGTGGCGCTACCGGTAATCGAAGAATTTTTGCTGGCGAAATAGCCCGGTAACAACATGCGGGCCTCACGTTTCAGGTAGCGGACTTTTCGCCCATCATAATGGAATCAAGGCCCGCGATTAGCTGATCGCCGACAAGGGCACATCGTTGCGCGCTGGCGTATAGCCAGTGACTTCGTAAACGTAGCTGGCTACAAGCCTCTCGGCATTGTACTTGCCGAACTCGACTGCGAGCTTCATAACGTTAAACCTATACGCACCATCGGAAATTACTTTCTCCACAGCGGTCGCGATCTCACGTGAATCCGGCGTCTCTTTTTGTAGATTGATGCCGAGCTTAAAGTAGCCCACGCGTGCGGCAATCTCATTCTTGCCTTCGTGTATACCAGCAACCACCATCGGCACGCCGTGTTTGACGCCCAGCATTACCCCTCCATATCCACCGTTGGTAATGAACACTGACGTGAAAGGCAACACGTGCTCAAATGGAATGTAGTCTTCAATAACCACGTTCGTGTACGGAAACCGCTCGCGCAAGTCGCGCGTTTTCGATCCGCCCGTAGTCACTACCACGAGATTGTTACTTCCTTTGTATGCTTCGATCACGGGTACCAGCAATTTCTCGGGATCCTTTTCTATGGTACCCTGGGTAACGAGAATCACCCGGCTATAGAGCTTTGCCTTCTCCCGCAATTCAGTAACCGGCGTCCGTCCCTTCGCCAATGGAAGTAAAGGTCCAATGAAACGAACGTTCTTGCCGAGGTCGCTTCGTCTGTATTCAAAGCCGGGCGTTCCACTTTGCAACAGGAAAGTCGAATTGCGATTGAGATAATCCAGCGTATTGCCCTTCACGTCAAGGCCATAGTTATGGAGAATGCTACGGTAGAGCTTGTGTAACTTGCCAAACAAAACTTTGTCTGTGAGATACCTCAGAAAATCCTGCTTGCGTCGTCCGAGCCAACTGGATGATGGCGTCATCCCAAGACCCGCAGGCGCCAGGTCCTTTGAAGTCTCCGTGAGCGGCAACACGCCGATGGACAGTACAGGCTTCTTTAAGACCTGGCTTACGAGCGGAATTGCCATGAACATACAGTCGGCAATCATGACATCGAAAGAAAATGACGCATTGATCTCTGCAATATCGCCAAAGAACTCCGGTGTCCTCAGAATGAATGCATGGGTAAGATCAAAGTTTGTTCGTTTGATTTGATTCTTGTAGCGCAGACGCTCGGCAAATACAATGTCCATGTTCGACTGATTGTATTGCACGACGCGTTTAAAAGGGTAGTGATGTATACCCATGCGAGAAAGTTTGTCTGCATAATAGTCTTGCGCATACCAACGTACATCGTGGCCTTGTTCTTTCAGAAATGTGGCTATGCCTGTTAGCGGATTGAAGTGGCCATCTATCGGGATACAGGCGAGAAGTATTCTAAGGGGTTGCATATGTTTTGGTGCTCTCTTTCGACTATAAACGACAGTCGAAGTTCTGCGACGTTCACGTATGTTAACAAATGCAGAATTGATGACAGAATCTTCAAAACACGTAGAACGACAGCGCCGCCCTTAGAGGAAATGTGCTGTTAAGCCGCGCAGTGTATAGACGGTGACTGAGAAATATTTTTGCGGATGCGGCTCAGCGACTGCGGTTTTATGCCGAGATAGGAGGCAATGTCACGCTGCGATGCACGCAGCAGTATATGCGGATAGGTGGTGAGCATTTTTAGATAACGATCTTCCGCCTCAATATTTTTCGATTCAACAGACTCCTGTACAAGCTCCGCATTACGAATTTCCTGTGCCACCATCATGAGTCGCGCAAACGATTTGCAATTGTCGAAGAGATAGAGATAGTGTTCTTTGTCGAGGCGTCCAACGAGGGTATCTTCCATAGCCTGCAGAGAAGTGCGTGAAGGCTCGTTATAAAAAATGCCTCGCACATCGCCGAAGCACGAATCTTCAAAATTGAAACCCACGACCGTTTCCTCGCGCGTGCTCTTGTCGGTAATGACCTGTCGCAAGCTGCCCTGGAAAATGTACCCGCCGAAAGAGGGAATTGTACCCTGCCGGAAAACGAAGTCATTCTTCCTGATCAGGGAATAGCGCGAACAGGCGATGACGAGGTCGAAATCTGCCCTTGAAAAGGGTGTCATGGCATTGTAATGGCCCAAAACGCGTTCGTATGCTTCTTTCTCGTTGATCATGGGAGGAATAGTCGCTAATACGTGAATTACAAACGTTTGGTTACGCCGTGCTTCAAAAAGCCCGTCCATGTGAACAACTATACCCGGATTTGACTCTGGCTGCGCGTTCAGCTAAACGCCGAACTGAGTGAGGTGGTGATTCAGGTGCTTGTAGAAATAATTGTTCCACTCCGGCAAGGTGAGTTTCCCGAATGAATGTGACTCGCGGCGATCAAAAAAACCCTCGCCGCTTTTTTCAGTTCGAACAATGTAATCAATGAGCCGCTGCTTTTCTTTTTCAAAGTCCCGTTGATCCACGATCACAAAGGCTGGTGCCGTCCTGGCATTGCGTGGATAGGGCTTGTCGCCAACGACCGTCTCCTTCGCCACCAGGCTGATGAGGAAACGCATGAAGGCATTGGGCCGCTTGTGATTGGTCTCATACACCATTTCGTACATGACGCAAAGATGTGCGAGCACCTGACCCGCATTCATCTTTCCCCAGAGCGGTTTCGTCTCCGGGGTGAGCCGATTGATTCTGTTGACGAGTTCACGTGTTGTTTCACTCTGAAAAATATTCCTGGTCATAACCATAAAACTTTGGAAGCCCTATGCGTGGCGGGCACGTACGCATTCCGCAAGGTTGCAGCCACCACCTGATGTGACGGAAGGTAGCAGAAATTTCGACAAATCATGAGATTACTGCGCGTGCCTCATCTTCCAGTCCCGCCCGGGTAGCGACGACTGGAATTTCTCGAGGTTGCCTTGATCCTGAATGGTTACAAAAACGGTCTTGCCATCAGATCCCCCGAAAGTAACGTTCGTGGGATTCTTTCCCGTCAGTGCAACTTCATATAGCAATTCGCCCGCTGAACTAACCACGGCGACAGTGCCTTTGCCGTGGCGGGCGATATACAAGTTACCGGCTTCGTCACATCGCATCCCGTCCATGCCAAAGTCAGGAAATGTGATCAAACTGCGCTTGTTGGATATGCTCCCATCGGTCGCGAGATCGTACGCCCAGACGTTCCGTTGTACGGACTCATTAACATATAGCGTTTTATTGTCCGGACTCACTTCGACGCCATTGCTCGTCCCCATACTGTCTTCGAGAAGAGTCACCTTTCCATCCGTGTCTATGCGCCACAGATTGCCGGTGCCTTCTTTCCAGTTAGGGTCACTGGCGTAAAGCCGGTCTTGATCGTCGATGGCGATGTCATTTGGTTGATTCATCTTCGGCTCATGTGCGTGCACCGAGATGGCACGAGTCTTCATGTCAACTTTAAGGATGTTGTGCTTGGGATAATCAGCAATAAACATATCGCCATTCTTGCCGAATCGAATTCCGTTGCCGACACTACCTTCTGGTAGGGTCACGAACAGCGAAGGTTGCTCCTGCGCGTCGAGCATGCCTATGGTGCCCTCGTTGGCGAAATTCACGGCATAAAGTATTCCGGCCTCGTCAACAGCCGGACCTTCCACGCCCGAAGTGAACGTCTTCGGCGGAATAACCACTGACGCTGTCTTTACGGTATCACTTGAAGCTGAAGCTTCGGCTTTTTGTTCTGGAGCCTTGCAATTCGCAAGCATAAAGGTCAGACATACGGCAACGATCTGCAGGAAAGTTCTTCGTTGAATCATATCGCGTAATGAAGTTTTGTTTTGAGACGTTCTTAAAACTACATAGGCATCATGGACTTGCCCAAATGTATCGTCACATATTCGGATTCATGGTCCTATAACAGGACTGCCGGTGCTGAATAACGGTGTGGTTGCTTCGCACGAGACGGTGTGCGTTGTGTGTATACGAATGTCAGGCAATCCGCCGGGCAGCATTGCCTTGATTTCGCGCGGTCCGCAGGTCTTCGACAAACGCGGATACCTGCTTGTATTCTGACTGAACTTTCATTCCAGCCCGCACCTATACTCCGAGTGTGTAGCCACCCAGCGTGTTAACTTCGGTGCGAGCCATGAACTGCCCAATCACATTTCGCGAGATGTAGAGGTTGATTGGTCGGTTGTCCAGTTTGTTGCGATTCCTGTGATGAACACATTCCCACGGCTTAAGCTTCCGTCCGAGTTTTTTCTCTGCCACCAGGCGATGAACCAATTTTCCCGAGTTACAGAGCCTTTCATAACCCTTGTCGTCGATGTATGAGTTGTGCATAGATGGAGGTTTATGCAAACGTTGGAAACAAAGGCTATGCCATTGAAATGGCATAATGCGGGAAGGCCCCATTTGGGCTTTGGCGACTGCTTTTGACCAGCGTGGCTTCTACGGCCTTTCCCATTATGAGTATCGGAAAATTCAGAAATGGAAGGGAGGGTATGGGGCGTCACCGACCGATAAGGGACAAGGCGGTTCCGTCGGTCAGCGGGAGGCGATTTTCGAGGCGGGAGTATTCGCCGACCCGATAATGGCGTTTACCTACCGTCGACCGGAAGCGGCCTTTTATCAATGGCCCAGGGTAGTGTCAGTGCCGTTATTTACATCATAATCAACCGCACAATGGAAGCACAAATGATTCACTCCGCACAAAACACGTCCCGCAGCCTCGATGGTTTTCGCACCGGACTTATCGTCGGTGGAATTCTTGTCGCCATCATCGTGTCGATTTTCCTTTTACATGATACTGGTGCCAATGCCGGGGTGGTCTCCTTACTTCCTCAAATTGCCATCACGACAAAACAGGTCGCACAGCAGTCTGCCAACCTGGGTGTCGAGAACGTGACGTCTGTGATCACGAACTTGTTCAATTTCTAAGAGTCAGTATAATCTCCAAAAAGCAATATATTGGGTTACGATGATTGCCTAAACTTGCTTTATGAAGAGTAGATTATTTACCGCTGCACTCTGTCTGACAACGCTAACGCTATACGCTCAAAAACTCTCGAAAGAAGAGCAACAGATCGTGAAACTGGTACAGGGTTACCAGGAAGAATCTATCCGCTTTCTTGAAACGACCGTCAACATCAACAGCGGTACATACAACGTTGAGGGTGTACGCAGAGTCGGTGCCCTTTATCAAAAATTCCTCGACGATCTGGGGTTCACCACTAAATGGGTAAACATGCCCGCGGAGATGCAACGCGCAGGACATCTCATTGGCGAGATAAAAGGCAAGAAGGGCAAGCGCCTCCTCCTTATTGGTCACATCGATACCGTATTCGAACCCGGGAGCCCTTTTCAGAAATGGGAACGTAAAGACTCGCTCGCAAGCGGACCGGGCACAAACGACATGAAGGGTGGCAACATGGTGATGCTGTATGCCTTGAAGGCACTTCACGATGGAGGGCTGCTGAAGGATCGTCAGGTTATTGTAATCCTGCACGGCGATGAAGAGGCAGCAGGTAGGCCACTCGACACAAGCAGGCGGGATATCATAGAAGCGGCAAAAAGAAGCGACATCGCGCTATGCTTCGAGACTGGCACGGGTTTCGGCTATGCAACGGTTGCGCGTCGTGGAAGCAGTGGATGGAAGCTCACCGTAACGGGTCGTCAGGCCCATTCATCAGGCATCTTCACAGAAGAAACGGGTGCGGGTGCCATCTACGAAGCGTCTCGCATTCTCACGCGATTCTATTCCGAACTACAGGAACAATACCTTACTTATAACCCGGGCATTATTATGGGCGGTACGATCGTCAACGCAGACAGTACGGGTACCGAGGGTGAAGTTTCCGGCAAGACCAACATTGTAGCAAACACGGTGGTCGTGAATGGCGATCTTCGTTTTATATCCGAAGAGCAGAAAGCGAGCGCCCGTGAAAAAATGAAGGCGATCGTGGCGGAAAGTCTTCCCCAAACATCAGCGGACATCACTTTCTCGGATGGTTACCCGGCAATGCCACCGACAGACGGCAACATGGAGGTTTTAAAGAAGCTCAGTCAGGTCAGCATTGACTTGGGTCAGGGTGCGGTGATGCCCTGGGATCCAGGCAAACGCGGCGCCGGCGATATCTCATTTGTCGCGCAATATCTTGACTGTCTCGATGGACTAGGCGCTATGGGAGGGGGCGCACACGCACCGCAGGAATTCATCAGTCTTAATTCGCTTGCCGGTATTGAGAAGCGCGTAGCCCTTCTCCTGCATCGCCTAACCTCCGAAAAAGTAAAGGTAGATTCAAAGTCTAAACAATAGTGCTACTCAGATCGCGCAGTGCTCGCGGCAGGCTGCAGCGCATAAACTTCGTTTCCTGATTCGAATCGTGTACCGCGCACCGAAGCAGGACCATGGAAACGATATTGTACCCCAACGATCCCTGTAGGATCATTCGGAAAGTCCAGCTCATAGGCCGTTTTTCCATTCACGATAAGTTTCATATGCTTGTTGCGCGTTACCACCCGCAGTGTCACCCAATCGCTGAGGTCGCAGCCGAATCCAGACAGATCGCCCTGCTTGCTGCCTATCCCGAAGCCGCACACATACAGGTTCAGATCGCCGATGCATGCCTTTGCCGAAAGTGGAATGATGATGATGTCATCCTTGCATTGGATCAGCACCTCGACAAACTGGCAACTGTTACTTCCTTCATTAAAAGGATTTTTTAGCTGGACCTCAAAAGTGAAGTTGTCATTCATGAGCGAACCCAGGTCACCTTGATTGAAGAATCGGATAACGGGTGGTTCGGGATGCAAAAGCAAATTGTATTTTTCAAGTGTGTGTACCCCAACCGTTACACTGTCTCCGTGTTCAACTTCGTCCTTGGAAAAATACACCGGGCGAGGTTGTTGTTCCGCCAGGCACAGCCATCCATCGCTGGCGATCTGAAGGGGGTGTGTTTTCACTACCTCGCCATCGACGATCAGTTTCGTTTGAAAGTATCCAGGATAATAATAAATGGCGGAATGTTCGTGTTTGTCTTTTGCCACAAGGGTCTTGCGACTGAGATCCCACGTCTGAACAATAAACACCGAATCACTGGGAACCCCGGTAGCATCGTAATGAAAAACGACCGAGTTAGGAACGCCAACGCTGTATACCTTGTCAGCGCGAAAAGAAAACCTGCTGCTATCGAGGTTTTGTTTCTTGCGCGAAGCGATGAGTAGGTACACCGCAAGCAGCAATGGAACGGCAACCGCAGCCCACATCACGCGACGAAATCCTCCTGGCTTCTTATGTTTTGTTTCTGTCGACAATAGCGGGTTGCTTGATTCTACCGGTGGGGGATTCGCCGAGGCGCGCGGCGGCGCGTCATCAACCCGTTGCAAGGAAAGCTCCTCATGCTGGACAAAATCCCGCCAGTCCTTGAACTCAATATAACGGGCAAGCGCATTGAGGGTAGTATGCGTAGGGAAGCTCCCATACTTGACGCGCCCCGATACGCGCTTTAGGGTGGTTAAGCTCAACCGAATGCCTGACGCACCGTGGATGTCTTCAATGAGGCGTTCAAAGTCATAGTTAGACCAATCGCTCCGTACACCGCGGTTCAGCTTTGCCTCAAGCAACTCAAGGCAGCGCGCAAGATGGACCTCATCAGCATGTTTACCCATAAGACGCACGGAATACTTTCTTGAACGAGTTTGGTGTGCATTTGACTCATTAAAACTATGCTTTTTTCATTTGTTTATGCGTGCTTTAGGGCAAAACCACTTCATATGAAAACTAAACTCTCCATTGTTCTGGCTATCCTCGTAACATACACGTGTTTGGCCCAAACAAAGATAGACCTGCGAGATGTTAAGCAGTTTACTGTCGAGAACAGAAAGATCGAGTCGGTGATCGAAAACGGACGCCAGGTACTGAAACTTAGCGAAGCCCCCGGTGATGGATTGGCGATTGTCAATGACATGACCTTTGAGAACGGTACCATCGAATTCGATGTGAAGGGAAGGAACGTGATGCAACAGAGTTTCGTTGGACTTGCCTTCCATGTACAAGATAGAAGTACGTACGAAGCGGTTTATTTCCGTCCGTTCAATTTTGTGAATGCGGACACGGCAAGAAGGCGGCGGGCAGTGCAATACATCGCCATGCCCGATTACCCCTGGGAAAAACTGCGCGAGCAACATCCGGGCAAATACGAAAGCAAGGTATCTCCGGTTCCTGAACCGGATGCCTGGTTTCACGTCAAAGTGGTAGTAGAGGACAAAAATGTGCGCGTGTATGTCGACAACTCCGCATCGCCTAGTCTACAGGTGGAACGCCTCTCCAATTCCCAGAGTGGAAAGCTGGCGATGTGGACAGGGCATGGGAGTAACGGCAGCTTCGCTGACCTGGTGATTACCAACACGCCAAAGAAAACCCCAAAATAGATCCGTCGTCAGGCCCTAACCTCGATCAGCACGCGTGCTTTTGACTTCAGTGAGCCAAACGGCTGAAGCGGATAGCCCAGGCGTGACATTTCTGTCTCGAACTCATGTTGGTAGGATGGATCGACAGCGATGAGCAGGCCTCCACTGGTTTGGGGATCCGACAGCACGGCTCTTTCAAAATCTGTCAGTTTACTCACCTTGTGGCCATAACTTTCCCAGTTTCTCACCGTCCCACCAGGCACGCTCTTTTGGTTGATGTAAGCTTCGAGAAATGCGAAGCGAGGGATTCGATCAAATGAAATTTGTGCACTGACACTACTTCCTTCACACACTTCTGATAAATGTCCCAGTAGACCGAATCCCGTTACGTCTGTCAGGGCGTGCACGTACGGCAACAGCCCCAGCTTTGCGCCAAGGGCATTGAGTGTGAGCATCGTCTTAACGGCCAAATCATAATGAGCCTGCTGTACGATGCCTTTTTTTTGCGCG
>DATHKA010000371.1:0-14682 GCA_035489615.1 Chryseolinea sp. | reverse complement strand
GTTGCTTCCGGATCATGAAGCAATTTTACGCCATACCAGTACAGGCTTTCCAGTGTGCGCATCGAAGTTGTGCCAACGGCAATGACCTCAGAATTTCTCACGAGGTTCCGAACGTTGGCGGCCGTTACGGTAATTTGTTCGGCGTGCATCGTGTGATCCTTTACCGATGGCGTCTTAATCGGCTGAAACGTACCGGCGCCCACATGCAGGGTGAGATAGTCCGTTTCAATTCCCCGGGCGGCGAGCGATTGAAAAACGCGCTCAGTGAAGTGTAGGCCGGCCGTTGGAGCAGCTACGGCGCCCGCGTTGCGCGAATACACCGTTTGATAGCGCTCCTGGTCTGAGATCTCCGCCGCGCGTTTGATGTAGGGAGGCAGGGGCACATCGCCAAGCAGGGCGATGGTAGTGGCAAAGGGAAATCCGCCTTTCCACGACAGCAGGACAGTGCCCTGATCACGGTCCCTTAGTTCCGCCACTAGTTCGACTTCACCCACGGACTTATGCAAGGTGATCCCCGGTTTCCACTTCTTGAGATTACCGATGGCACACCGCCAGGTCGCCTGACCTTCAGCCTGCATTGCTGTGGCGACCAACGGCGAGGGTTCCAGCGGTTCCAATAGGAATACTTCGATGTCGGCGCCCGTGTCTTTCTTAAATTGCAGGCGCGCGGGAATCACTTTGGTATTGTTAAATACCAGCAGCGCGTTCGAAGGCAGTTGTTGGGCAATGGCGTCGAAGCGTTCGTGGCGGATTTCACCGCGATCATAGACGAGCAACTTCGACTGGTCGCGCTCGGGTAGCGGATGTGTTGCGATCCTTTCCGGGGGAAGGGCATAAGTGAATTCGTTCAGGTCGAACATCATGAGCCCGGCAAGTTAGTCCGAAAACGTTAATTTCGCATAGCTATGGCCATCGTCTGTACCGTACGGAAGCGCGTCTTTCACTTCAACTTCCATGCCCGCACGTCGCGTGGCGCTATGGATACAAAAACGTCGTGGTTCCTCAGTATATGGGATGATACTCGTCCCGGGGTGATGGGCTTTGGTGAATGCGGTCCGCTGCCGGGTTTAAGTATCGACGACGTGCCCGGGTACGAGCGCAAACTTCATCAGGTCGCCTCGGCTATCACCGGCACTTCACCTGACCTTTCAACGCTGGCAGCACAACCGGATGGAATCGTGCCACGGGATTATCCCTCGATTCTTTTCGGCCTCGAGACCGCTTTGCTTGACTTCCTGCAGGGCGGTAACCGGATGATCTTCGCCAATAGTTTTGTGAAGGGCGATCCCATTCCCATCAACGGCCTCATCTGGATGGGTGATCGCGATTTCATGCTGAAGCAGATTCACGAAAAAGCGCTGCAGGGCTTTGCGTGTCTGAAGCTGAAGATCGGGGGCATTGATTTCGAGGAAGAATGCCGCCTCCTCGGGGCTATACGGGAACGCTTTGGTAATGCGCTGGACATCCGTCTTGATGCGAACGGAAGCTTTGGCGATGACGTAGCCCTGGGGCGCCTTCGCGTTCTGGAGCAGTTCAACATTCATTCTATTGAGCAACCTCTTCGTGTAGGATCACCGTTGCTGCCTGCCCTCTGCAACGATAGCCCTATTCCCATTGCACTTGACGAAGAGCTGATCGTGCACTTATCACTGGAAAGCCGGCGCCAATTGCTGGAAACCGCCCGGCCGCGGTTCATTATTCTTAAGCCATCGCTTCATGGCGGATTCCAGGGCTGCAGGGAATGGATTTCGCAAGCCGAGGCGCTCGGCATCGGATGGTGGATTACATCGGCGCTCGAGTCGAACATCGGCCTCAACGCCATCTGTCAGTTCACGTCGGAGTTCAACACGTACCTTCCCCAGGGGCTGGGAACGGGATCCATCTATGCCGACAACCTCAAGTCGCCGCTTACGGTGATCAATGGCTCCATTTTGTATGATGCGCGGATTCCGTGGGACGTGACCACCTTGTAGCAGCGGTGGCGATTCTCGCGCTGTTTTTGTCGTGCGCACGACAGACCTGGCAGATTCTCGCGACCAACTTTCCCGCCGGGTCGTTAAGGTGTGCAGGGCGCGCCATCGGACGGCCGCCGGACCATTCAACTGGAAATCCTATCTATCATTCACAACCCTATGAAAACGGAAAAGACCAACCTCATTATCTTTCACGCTACCCGAATACTGGCGGCCGTGATCCTGCTTCAAACCCTTTACTTCAAGTTTACGGGATCGCCCGAATCGATCTACATTTTCAGCACTATAGGAATAGAGCCCTGGGGAAGATTTGCCGTAGGCACGGCCGAGCTCCTTGCTGGTGCCCTGTTGCTCATACGCGCCACGGCGTGGCTGGGGGCTGTGATGGCACTTGGACTCATGGCAGGTGCCCTTATGATGCATCTCACGCTGCTCGGCATTGTCGTACAGAACGACGGCGGGTACCTGTTTGCGCTGGCCTGTGTCGTAACCCTCAGCAGCGCTTACGTGCTGTGGCACGAACGACATCTTGCAACGATACGGCTATTGGTGTTGATAAAACGTTTTATTTGATCTCTTTCAGCGCATTTGCTAACGCCGGCTGGAATGCTTCATCCTTGAGTACGCCCTTGAGTCCGTCGATCAGAAAGTTCGGTATCTTCTCCGAACGTTCGATCTTTCCCTTGATTTCCTGGATCATCTCCAGCGCATTGGGCTTACCGTCGAAGTCCGATGCGGCCTTTACCTGGTTCTCGAGTTCACCCCAGGCGCCCATTGACTTGGCTTGAACGACTTGAGTCGCAGCAACCTCCTCGTGATTGATGGTGTTGTTTTGAATGCACTGATTGTATGTGTCGATGATTTCGTTCAGATTCTTTCGCGTCAGTTCTCCCTTGTCGATGCGATCCACCACCACGGAGCAATCTTTCAGATAGGCCTTCATCGATTTCTTAAAACTGATGTTGGGTACATCCATGCCCTTACCATCGCGTCGCATCAGGTAGGTGCCTTCAAAGGTGACCTGGTTGGGAAGCTGATAACTGTATAGCGAAAGGTAACCCGACTTCTCAAGCTTCATGAAAGTGAATCCGTCCGGACCTTTGATGGGTTCGAACAGCTCGTCGTGAAAACGGTATCGTCGCACCTGGAAAATGGAATACACTTCTTTCTTCTTGTTAGCATTGGTCACCTGCACTTTCTTTTCGGTTCCGTATAGCAGGGGCTTCACCTGACCTGCGATGCTATCGCCCTTGGACGTAAGTAGGTAGTCCTGGGCTTCCAGGCGGTGTAATCCTGTAAATGAAAATGTAACGATCGCGAGGAGTAAGCCGGCGTGCTTCATGGAAGGCGAATTAATTTGATCCGAAAGATAGTGGAATTGCAAATAATTCAATGAATCTGGTTATTGCGGGATAATTCCCACAAATGGTCACCTATAATCCGAAGCAGTGGATGTCCTTAATCTTCCACTCGTACAGCAAGCAGGTACTATACAAGCTTTGGCCCGCCCTGGCGTTTATGGCAGTTTACTCGGGCGTGCTGTGCTTTGTCCTGATTTATCATTTCGATATCGATCACGCCCATTTTCAACCCACGGTGGCCATGCATCAGCTCCTGGGTGTCGTGCTGGGCCTCTTTTTGGTGTTTCGCACCAATACTGCCTACGACCGGTGGTGGGAGGGACGCCGGCTCTGGGGTGGCATGGTTAACAGTACACGGACCTTTGCTATGAAAATCAGCGCCGCCGTCAGCCCGGAAGATCACGAAGACCGGGACTGGTTTGCGAAAATGATCCCCAATTTTGTGTTCGCCATGAAAGAAAGCCTTCGCACGGGAGTACAGTTGGCGGAGATGGATCCTCCGGACGACAACTTCCTGAACGATCTCAGGAAATACAAGCACAAGCCCAACCGGATCGCGGCCCTCATGCACCGACGGGTAAATGACATGTATCGCGCGGGAAAAATAACTGGCGATCAACTGATCAACATGGACAAGGAACTGAAGGACTTTCTGGATAACCTGGGCGCCTGCGAGCGCATCAAGAATACACCGATCCCGTACTCCTATATGATGTACGTGAAGAAATTCATCTTCATCTACATCATCACGCTGCCGTTTGGATTTCTCAGCCAATCGGGATACCTCACGATACCCATCGTGGTCCTCATCTCATTTGTGTTGCTCAGCGTGGAACTGATTGCCGAAGAAATTGAAGATCCATTTGGCAGGGACATCAACGACCTTCCACTCGATGAACTGGCGATGAAAATGAGAGAAAATGTAAGGGAAATACTTCTCTAACATTTAACGCCATGGGTGTTCGAGGTTAGATTTATTCAGCATACCTGTCAATTCCCACCCAATCTCAGAACGCGATATCGAAAACTCCGGATGGACTAGTCGTGACCTTCATCGAGGAAGTCAATGTCGACGTTGAGCGGATAGCGCATCAGGTATTCCAGGGCTTTTTTTACGGTCATGTCTTCGAACAGCACCTGATACAACGTGGTGGTTATTGGTGCACGAACCTTGTAGTGATCGGCGCATTTTTTGGCGATCTTAACCGTGTTGATGCCTTCGGCTATTTCGTCCGTGCTTTGCAATATTTCGCTCAGGCGTTCCCCTTTTGCCAGCCGGTGGCCAACGGTGAAATTTCGGCTCAGGGAACTGTTGCATGTCGTGACCAGGTCGCCTATGCCGGCAACACCAAGGAAGGCTTTGGTGTTGCCCCCCAACGCTCTGCCCAGATAGACCATTTCCACCATACCGCGGCTAACGAGGAGTCCGCGTGCATTTTCGCCATAACCCATGCCATTGAGCGCACCCGCGGCGATAGCGATCACGTTCTTTAAAACGCCCGCGAGTTCCACCCCGACGATGTCGTTGTTGCCATACACCTGGAAGTGATCATTTCGAAGCAAGCGCTTGCCGATGGTAAATACTTCATTGAAGTGGCTCGCGATTACCGTTGCCGCAGGATGTCCTTCGGCGAGTTCGCGACTCAGGTTCGGTCCGGCCAGGCATCCTACGCGTACGGCGACTGTTTCTTCCTGGATCACCTCGCTCATGGTCTTCACCATGCTGCGATCAAGCTTATCGACGGAGTCCAGCGTTTGTCCGTCAGGCAAGTTCACGTCAAACCCCTTCGTACCGTGAATGAGAATGTGATAAGGATGCAGCCAGGGCGACAGTTGGCGCATGAGCGAACGAAAATGTCCCGAGGGCACGATAGGAAAGAGGACTTCGCATTGCTCCGCGATGTACGCCAGGTCGTTGGTTGCCGTTACCCGGACATCCATTTTGTGGCCCCGGTTCTCGCGCGTTTCATGTATGCGTTGAACAACGCGCTCGTCGCGTGCGTATAGCAATACGTTGCGTTGTCGTGCCAGAAGGTTGGCCACTACACTTCCGAAATTTCCGGCTCCGATAACGCCGACAGGTTTATCGTCAGATAAACTTTTCGAGCTCATAGCCATCCAAACGGTTGTGATAGTAATACAGGGTGTTGAAGTCGCGCGTGATGATGTTGCCTTCCTTGTTCAGGAGCAGCGGACGCTTTAAATGAAAAATGCCGACATTCTCCAGTCCGTGGCGAATGACCAGGTCGATATTTCCTTTGAGATGGGTGGCGTGATACACTTTGCCTTCCGCCTTAAGATGATAAATCTGCTTTCGTACGCGCTTGCACGCAGCACGGAATTCTTCGTACAGCAGGACCTGATCTTCCTCCGGGAGACGCAACAGCCCGAACAGGTCGAGCTTGGAATGCTTTTTCTGCCACATCTCAAAGGCTACGAAGGCCACCAGGTGACTGGCAAATACCCGGTTGATGCGATGATACTCCGTCACGATCTTTTGGCTCAGCATGCGGGTGTATTCGTCTTCCCGCTGCTTGTCTATCGTTACTTCTCCTTGCGAGACGAAGTAATCGCGCGTGTCGATCACACGACCCTGGGCATCGATGCTTTGCCCAAGATCATCCACGTGGTTGCCCATAATGTCGAGGCCGCGGCCAATCGAAACCGAGATGTTTGATCCTTTGGTGAAAAACTTGAAAAGGAATTGAATGAGCTGCCAGCTACCGTATTTGTCTTGTTCGGGAAGATAACGATCGCGCCCCTTGGCGGTGAGATACTCATCAATGAGATCCGGTGCTTCCAGAACGAAGTGATAGTTTAGCGAAACGGGCACGATGAATATTTTTCGCACCGGCTGACCTTCCGGTGTGTCCATATAGAGGTTGCGTTGTGCCTCGATCGTTGAATTGAGGAGTCCCAGTTTCAGATGGTGCTCAATGGCACCTGATCGGGAGCGTGTGCCACCTGGAAAGAAGATGCTGTGTGCGCCCTTTTGGACGGCCAGCATCGAATAAAACTTCAATGTTTCAAGATAGGGCACATTCTTCTTCCGGCGATCGACCTTAAAGGCGCCGAGACTGTTCATGAAGTAGGCGAATATCTTGATGTTAAAAAGATTTAATCCGGCTCCGTAAATGAATGCGGGTAATCCCAGTGAGTGAATGATCCAACCAATGAGGATGGAATCGAGGTTACTGAAATGCGTGGGCACCATGACCACTGTGCCTTCCCGGGCAAGCGTGCGCAGTTGCTTTACCTTTCCCACGATCTGGATCTTGTCGCGCAGCGTGTAGCGATTCCTGAAAAAGGCTCCGAACTTTTTCACGCGCGCGCCATTCAGCAGGCGTGCGAACCAGAACTTCACAATTTCCCGGGTGAGACGATAAGAATTTGGCTTGAAGTTGCCGGCGATCTCTTCTGCATAACGCGATACAATGCGATGCAGCAATTCTTCAGCCTTGAGTTGCACTTCTTCTATCGGCTTCGACGTAAGGGCAACGAGATCTTCCTTGATGTCGCTCCAGAACTTGGGTTCATCGACCGGGTCAACGCGCCAGCGGTTGCGCTTCATGCGTTGCTGCTCGCGGTAAACCGTTGCTTCCAGTTCGTCGATGAGCGCCTTGGTCGTGGGGCGATTCTTCTTTATTTCTTGGAAGGCTTTAAGGGCAACTTCTTCGATGAATTCCTTGCGGTTCTTGCTAAGTTGATATACCGGCCAGTCGGGTATAGCGTCCAGGATGGGTTTGTACGGCTTGTTCTTATTTTTCTTCTCTACTACTTCCATGGAAAGTGCAAAATAAAGCAAAAATCGGCATGGATGATCAAAAAGTACTGATTTTAAGCGCTTTGCAAGATAGTCTAGAGTCGATCCATAGCGCCTTGCAGGTTGTCGCGCATTTGTTCGAATAGCATAAGTGCGTTTTGTATAAAAGTTTCGTCGACAATCGTGCGCACCTCTTGTTCACCAGCGAGGTCGTATTCGTTGATTTTGTAGGTCTGTTCGAGCAGACCTTGTTCGATCTTAAGAAGATAGCGGTTGTTCCAGGCAAGTATCGTGATCTTGCAGGATGGGTGGGGGATTTCGCCGACGACGCGCACAGTGCTTTAAAGTTAATAGCGTGCAATATAACACGCCGTATAGGATAACGCGATGCGGAGGCTACCTTCAGCTTAGATATCTGGCTTAGCGCCCGCGTGAGTGTATCATTAAAGCGCTACCGAGAGTTGCTGTCTTACGTCGCGAAGTTCTTTCTCCAGTTTCTGGAATACCGTTCCGTGAGACAGACGGTCCAGCTCCATTTGTCTGATCAACAATCGAAGTTCCATCTCGCGTTTGATCAACGCAGCGCGCGCCTTGTCTTCGAGGTTCATCAGAAAGCGATACAGTTTGGTTTTAACAAGTCGCCAATATATCATATAAAGTCAGTTGGCGTGAAAGACTGTTTTAAAATTCTTACAGACGGTACTTCAAGCCATTTGTCAAGTATCGTAGCATAAATGCTTCGGAAATCAACACGATGGATTAAGTCACCTTCATCAAGAAGTGAAAGGTCAGGCGTCTCATTGAGGAAACCTTTTTTCTTCAAACTTCCCGAAATGATGAAGATGTTGTTAGCCGTACCGTGGTCCGTACCCCCGCTTCCGTTTTGTTGAACGCGTCGTCCAAACTCTGAAAAAGTCATGATCAGAACATTTTTCATCTCTTCGTTACCGAGATCGTTCACGAATGCGTGTAGCCCCTCCGAGTACGCAGCCAGCAGGCGTTGATGTTGATTAGGCTGATTCACGTGTGTATCGAAGCCGGTGAGCGACACATAAAACACACGCGTGTCTACCTGGGCGTGAATGAGTTCGGCAGTTGACTTCAGTTTGGCCGCGAAAGGACCTGACGGATAGTTTTTGCGCGACGACAGCACACGGGTCTTTTCGTGCAGGTATTCGGCCGACGAGACTGTCTCGGCCATCGTCTTGTAGAGATATTGGAGCGAAGGATCTTGTTGCGTACCGGCTCCACGCGCAACGTCCTGATACAGTTCGCGATGAACGCCCCGGTACAGTTTGGCCGTATCTTTTACGGCCATACCTTTTATGTTTGCTCCTTTCAGGGCCAGGCTTAACGTATCGTCCAACTCAATGGCGCGGTGTGTGGCACAGGACTGGCAGCTTGAGTCCAGGTAGCGTCCAATCCATCCGGTATCCAGGTATTCGTCCGGCGCGCTGGCAGATTGCCAGATGTCCATGGACCGAAAGTGTGAACGGTCCGGGTTGGGATATCCGACGTTGTTCACCACGGCCAGTATACCGTCGTCGTACAATGCATGGAGGGGTTGCAGCGCGGGGTGGAATCCCAGTTCGGCGGCGGCTTTCAATACCTTATCGGCGCCTATGGCAATCGTTGGGCGTGCCTGGTAATACAGGTCGTTCCGGTAAGGAACCACTGTATTCAATCCGTCGTTGCCACCTGACAATTGAATGATTACGACCTTCCTTTCGTTGTTCAGACTGGCTGATCCCCGCTGTTCATAGGCTTTCAGAAAGCCGGGAATAAGCAGCGTCCCGGCCGTGCCCAATAGTGATTGTTGAAGAAACTTTCGTCGTGTGTTCATGGTGTCCTGATTTGTAATTGAAGGCTGCGATCCAATATGCCGGCCGCTGAAAAATGTCTTATAGTATGAGTTTAATTAATTGTATATAAAAAACTCATTATCAAATTATTATCGAAGTTATGAGAAGTTTTACTTTCAGACTTATTTCATGCAAAACTTAGCTCATCTGGTACTCCGGCAGTGACATGTAGCCAATGAATGCCCTTCGAACGAAATCGGATTCATCGGCTGCGCTATGGGTAAATTCTCGCATCAGTTTCCGGTTATCGTCACGGGTAGGTCTAGCCAGCAGGTAGTCTTCGATGCGGTGAAGGGTTTCTTCCGCGCTGTGGCCGTGGAATTTTTTGGCGAGCAACGACCAGTCTACGCGCATGCTGAGGCGCCTGGTGTCGGTCGTGTTCGTCACATTATTAATGTCTCCATCATCCTTTGCCTCGATGGCCACTTCTGCATTCCCCAACAAGACGGCGGGCAGAGAGAGTCTGAACGTAAGGCTGGAGCTGTCGATCCAGGCCGTGCCCGTGGGCCATCCACCCACGTTGGGGGGAAAGAATAATACTTGCCCCAGCGCCCGCTGGATAAATAGTGGGGCATCGGGATTCTCGAAAGCTCCACCCGTCTGTGCGATGATACCGGCCAGCAGCTCCACGGGCGACTTGATGCGATTGCCCCGGTGCCGGTCATCATAAAATGCTGAAGTGGAAAACAATTCTTTCATGAGGACTTCGATCGAATAGTCGGAATCGAAAAAACGTTTTGCCAGCGTTTCGATCACCTCCCTGTCGGGCGTCGCATCGACAAAGTAACGGTAGATCTTTTCCGTCACGAAAGTTGCCGTAACGCGACGTTCGAGTATCATCCCGATAATGTCTTCGCCGGTAAAGTGCCCCTGCTTCCCGAGAAACTTCTTGGTGCCTGAATCGTGTGCCTTCTCGCGGAAAACGAAATCCCCGGTCAGGGGACTAAAGGCCCAGCCCGTAAATGCGCGAGCCGCCTCTTTGATGTCGTGCTCCGTATAGTTGCCCCGACCCATCGTGAATAGTTCCATCAGTTCGCGGGCGAAATTTTCGTTTGGTTTGTCCTTCTTGTTCTGTTGATTGTTAAGGAATTGGAGCATCGCCGGATCTTTTGACACCGACATCAATAAGGTGCGAAAGCTACCAAGTGCGAATTCGCGTAACAGGTTGTTGTTCTGTTGAGCCAGAAAAGGGGCGCGCACACGACAGGCGAAGTGATCGTGCCAAAACAATGTCATTTTCTCGCGAAGGCGGGTGTCGGGCATTGCCAGCTGCGACATCCAGGTGCCATTGAGGGTGAGGATCTGTTTCCGGGCCTGCTGGAACATCTCCTTTCGCACGCGCTCGTCGTCCGGTCGGTCGGGCTGGATTCTATCCACCACGGCCAGTGGTCGCGGCTTGCGGACCTGTTGGAATAACGCCGACACTTCGACCCGGTCGGGATCCGTGGGCACCGGACCGAAACCGGACCGGAGCAACAGATGTTTCGTATTTGCGTGCATTCTCATCGTTCCTTAGATCGCGCAGGAGCGCCGGGGTTTAATGGGGAGGAATCAAAAACATTTAGCCGGCCATTTGAGACTAATTTCTTGCCCAACACGTTAGTTAATGTGTTGTTTTAAGTAAACGAAAAGGGTTATATATTGTACCCGTCGATCAAGGCACATCAGCAACATGGAACTTTTGCCGGGAAGGAATTTGATTGGGAAGGCGTGGACAATTACGCTCTTGCTTACGATGCTTGCCGCTTTCGAAGCCAGGGCGACGCACCTTCGCGCGGGTGAGATTGTCGCCGTCCGACAAAACTGTTCCAGCCTCACCTTTATCATCACCGTCACAGTCTATACAAACACCAAAGACACCAACGTGTTGTTCGGCGGTGATACCGAATACCTCTATTTTGGCGACGGTACCTTTATTGCCGTGCCCGAAACACCAAATACTATTCGGTACGACCTCAACCCGGACGGAAGTGTGGCAACGGCATCGTTTACCATCCAGCACACCTATCCAGGCGTGGGCCGTTACCTGATCAGCTACCGCGAACCGAACCGGAACGAGGGCGTGCTGAACATGGATGCGTCGGTCAATACTATGTTTTATCTCGAGACGGATCTTTCAGTAGATCCGTTCCTGGGATGTAACAACACGCCGAACCTTTTGATTGCCCCTATCGATCAGGCCTGCACGGGCGTGGCCTTCACACACAATCCAGGTGCCTACGATCCCGATGGCGACAGCCTGTCATACGAAATGGTGATTCCCTTCAGCGATCGGAACACCGAAGTTATCAACTACAAAGACCCCAACGATCCCAAGTTTTATACGAACTACAACACCGCTAACGAAACGGGTACTGGTACACCTACTTTTTCCATCGATCCCATCAGCGGAACCATTACCTGGGATTCTCCCGGGGCGATTGGCGAGTACAACATCGCATTCAATGTTATTGAATGGCGAAAGAAGGCCGGCGTCTGGTACAAGGTGGGATATGTTCGCCGCGACATGCAGATCATTGTGGATGACTGCGATAATGAGCGCCCTGATCTCATTCTTCCGGCCGATACGTGTGTGGTCGCTGGCACCACGCTGAATGCCACGATTCTTGGAATAGATCCTGACAACGACCAGGTGAAGATCGAGGCCTTCTCAGAAATATTTAATTTCCCGGCCGCCCAGTCGCCGGCTTCTTATTCTCCGGTTCCCGAAGTCGACGATTTTCGCCCGTCACAACCTCCGGCCCAGACGAAATTTACCTGGAATACAGAGTGTCTGCACGTAAAGGATCAGCCTTATCAGGTAGTGTTCAAGATAACGGATAAACCGCAGAATGGGCCCCGTCTGGTAACCTTCAAGACCTGGTTCATCAAGGTGGTTGGTCCTGCGCCAGAGTGGGACGATGCGAAACTCGATCTGGTGAATCGCACGGCTGAGCTCAAGTGGGATCCGTACTTTTGTCAGAACGCATCAACCATGCAGATCTGGCGGAAGGTCGATGGAACTGATTTCGAGCCGGATAATTGTCAGACGGGTATGCCCGACTTTCTCGGCTATGAACTAATCAACACGTTGCCGATCAAGACGACCGGCGCACCTTCTGTTCCGGTCACTAGTTATGTCGACAACAATGGAGGCAAAAAGCTCGCGCCGGGAGCGAAGTATTGTTATCGTTTGGTCGCCATCTTCCCGCTGCCTCGGGGCGGCGAGAGTTATGTTTCCAGGGACACCTGCATCGGACCGATACTGGCCGATGTGCCGGTCATAACGCACGTTACGGTTGACGAGACGGATCTTAGCGATGGACGCATCCGGGTGAGCTGGCGCAAGCCATTTGATGCAGACCCCGGGCAGTTCCCGCCGCCTTACAGTTATCGCATATTCAGGGCCGTTGGCTTTGCGCGGGCAGGCGATTCGATAAATGTGTCGCCGCCGGGTACTTTTATGGATACGACATTTGTCGACGATGGATTGAACACCGCAGAGAATGTGTACAATTACAGTGTTGCGGCCTACGCTTCGAACGGCGTGTTCCTCGGTACTTCAGCAGCGGCTTCATCGGTGAGGCTGGACGCAAACAGCGGTGTGAAACGCATCGACTTGTCATGGCAGGCATTGGTGCCCTGGTCGAATAACATTCAGACAAAGCCAAAGAAACATTTGGTGTATCGGGGGCCGGAGGGGGCTACCGAGGCAGACCTGGTACTGATTGACAGCGTCGATGTAGGTGCCTCTGGATTTGTCTACCTCGATGAAGGCCAATGGAATGGTGTTCCGCTGGTTGATAATCAGATCTATTGTTATCGGGTCATGACGCTAGGCGGGTACGGCAATCCCAAGATCATGCAGCCGTTGAGTAATTTCTCCCAAATCATCTGCGCTCAGCCGGGCGACACCATTCCTCCCTGCAAGCTGGAACCGCCACTACGCAGTACGCTGGATTTCGCCGATTGCAATGAGTATTATGAAAAGTATTGTCAGAAAGATTCGTATAGCAACATCATTTTCTGGAGTCGTGCCGTAGATTCTTCTTGCCGCAATGACGTGCGCAGTTATAATGTCTACGCATCGAGTACAAAAGGGGGAGAATTCTCCCTCATAGCTGAGAACGTGCGCGACACCTTTTATATAGACAATAACCTCTTGTCGTTTGCCCGATGTTATAAGGTAGCGGCGGTCGACATCTCGGGCAACATCGGAGAACTGAGCGATGAGATGTGCGTTGACAACTGTCCGTATTATGAGCTGCCAAACGTTTTCACGCCGAACGACGATGAACTGAACGACTTCTTCAGCGCCTACAGCATTCGGGGATACGACTGTGGCGAGGAGGGTGACTGCATTCCGCAGGAACTGAAGCTCAAGTGCGCACGGTTTGTGCAGAGTGTAAACTTCACTGTGTATAACCGATGGGGCCAGGAGGTTTATAACTATTCTGCGCGCATTGGCAATGAGACAAATTCGATTTACATCGACTGGGATGGTCGCGACAGTAAGAACACTGAGTTGTCTACTGGCGTGTACTACTACGTGGCCGAGGTGGTATTCGACTCGGTCGATCCTTCCAGTAACACCAGGACGCTGAAGGGATGGATTCACCTGATCCGCTAGCGGGCCACGTGCTCGTGATGTTCGACGGCGTTTGCAATCTTTGTAATGGTTTTGTTCAGTTTGTGATCCGCCGCGATCCGGGCGCGCGCTTCAGGTTTGCTTCGCTGCAATCAGACTTCGGGCATGAACAGCTTCGCCGCCACGGCCTCGATCCAAACACGTTGCATAGCGTAATCGTTATTGACGATGGAAAAATGTATCAACGCAGCGATGCGGTTTTGCGGGTGGTGAGGTATCTTCCAGGCCTATGGCCAATGTTGAAGGCACTGGTTATCGTGCCACGGCCTCTTCGCGATGTTGTGTACAACCTGATTGCCACGTCGCGCTATCGCTGGTTTGGAAAGAGAGCCGTTTGCATGGTGCCGGATCCGTCGCTGAAGTCCAGGTTTCTGGAATAAGGCATAGGGATTTCACAACGGTATTGATACACGCAACACATGCGGAGTGCCGTTGTCTTTTTAGTTTCAAACTTTACCCTTAAAATTGCGTGAAAATTTCGTCAACGGGAAAGCGCTGAGCACCGTTGACGGTTCACGCAAAGATAGATTTAACACAGCAACTCATGAAAGCATACGTATTCCCCGGACAGGGCGCCCAGTTCACGGGCATGGGCAAGGACCTCTATGAAGCCAATGCCCGCGCGCGCGAGTTTTTTGATGGCGCCAACAAAATTCTCGGTTTCGATCTGAAGGAAATTATGTTCAGCGGATCGGCCGATGAACAGAAGCAAACGAAGGTGACACAGCCCGCCATCTTTGTTCATTCCGTTGCTGTAGCCCTTACAAATGACACATTCAGACCCGACATGGTTGCGGGCCATTCGCTCGGTGAGTTCTCAGCACTGGTGTCGGCCGGTGCGCTTTCGTTCGACGATGGCCTTCGCCTGGTCTCGTCTCGTGCGACGGCTATGCAGCGCGCGTGCGAGATCAATCCTTCAACGATGGCCGCCATCATCGGTCTGGACGACGCCAGGGTAGAGGAGATCTGTGCGTCGATCACCGACGAAATCGTGGTCGCCGCGAATTATAACTGTCCCGGACAACTGGTGATATCCGGATCGATCAAGGGAATAGACATTGCGTGCGAGAAGTTGAAAGCGGCCGGTGCCCGCAGA
>DATHKA010000370.1:0-17606 GCA_035489615.1 Chryseolinea sp. | reverse complement strand
ACAATCCGTACTCCTTCAATCCTATCTCAACCTTGCCGGCGTAAAGAACGAGCTGACCATCGTGAAAGGCGCTCCGCACTACGGCGAAATGTTTGATGCGCAAGAGATCCGCGACAACATGTTCTCGTTCTTACAGAAGGTGTTCCGATGAAATTATCAGGGCCGACGTCAAAATGGATCGGGTTGTTCGTTCACGTTGATTGCTAGGCTGTTTTCTTCTTTGAGATACCCAATGCCTCAGCAATGAGCTCAAGTGAACGTAACCTTCTCTCGTGATGTGGGCTGATGCATTGCACCATAATCTCGCAAGCGTCGAAAGCAATGGACAGTTGCTGCAACCAAACTTTGACCTGCTCCGGAGTTCCCGTGAGCATGCGCGGTGGTTTGGTCGGATCTGTCAGCTCGCCTCGCTGCATTGAACCACCGAGTTGTTTTATGGCCTCTTCCTCAGTAGGCAACAAACCACTCAGGTCACCATGGTGTTGAAGACGCTGCAACATGATCTGAACGGGCGCACTCAGGCGAATGGCATCGTCTTCGTCTGGCGCACAATAAACACTCAACGATAAGATTGCTTCTGGCTTCAGTATACCCGTGGCTTTAGCAGACGATGAAAATTTCTCGCGATACGTGCGCACAATATCATACGCAGAAGAGGGGTTGATAAATCCGGCGAACGCGTAACGCAAACCGAGCTGAGCAGCAGCCAGCGCACTCCACGGACTTGATCCCAACAGCCACACGGCAGGAACCGATCCATTGTTGTGCACTTTCAACTTATGAAATGGATGCGTCGCCTCGAAATCATTGTTGAACCACGCCAGCAGTTCTGTTAGTTGCTCAAAAGAATCTTCGGTGTCCTGTCTGAAAGTACGGTTGCGTTGAAGGGCAATATCCGCAACGGGACCGGTATTGGCCCGCCCTATGCCCATGTCGATCCGTCCCGGAAACATCTCATTGAGTGCGGAAAAATTCTCCGCCACTTTGTATGGGCTGTAATGGTTTAGCAACACCGAGCCCGAGCCTACTCTTATTTTTGTCGTCTTCGCAGCAATGTAAGGAATCAATACTTCGGGCGCGCGGCCTGCCAGAGCGCCCGTATTGTGATGTTCAGCCACCCAGAATCGCGTATAGCCCAGCTCCTCTGCCCGTTGTGCGGCTTCGATGGTGTGGGCAATCGCCTTATTTCGATCACCATCCGGCGGCACAGGCGACAAATCAAGCAGCGATAGTCTCATAAGCAATGAACGCCCAACACAGACCATTCGTTCCCCCTTTGCCACCTCCCAGTCGATGAACGAGATGGCTGGCTCGATAAGCAGTCAGTTCTGGTTGGTCTTTTGCCTGGAAGATGTAGTTCGGTGAATAGATCAGCTAAGTAGAAATCGTTACTTCTACACTCGGAGTTTTACATTTTACATTTCGTATTTTACAATGAACACCTTAACCGCAAAATGTAAAACACCTAAACATAAAATGTAGCAGTAACGTACAAGGCACCAAGCTTGACAAGAACGGCTAGTAATGAACAACCTTGCAATTTGGATTCACCTCGCGGAACTTATCGACCGCTTTGCCGGTGATCTTCGTATTGTAGCACTTCAACGACTTCAATGGCAACGGATACAAAGGGTCGATTTTCTTTACCCCCGTGTTGGAGCAATCCAGCGACTCAAGTGTCGCCAGCTCTTCCAGCGCACTCAGGCTACTTACCTGCGTACCTGAACAACTAAAGGACTTCAATTCCTGCAGCGCCCTGATGGGTCGAAGGTCTTCAACCGGCGTATTAGAAATATCCAGTGAAGTCAAGTGTGTCATCGAACGCAACGGTTCGAGATTTTTGATCGGACTATTGGTGGCACGCAAAGTGCGTAGGGTCGGAATGTGAATAAGTGCGGAAAGGTCACTCACAGACGTTCCGGAAAAATCAAGCTCCTTCAGCCGAACAAACTCCTCCAATCCCGATAAATTGCTGATCGCCGCATCCTTCACGCGAACTACTTCGCCCTCTACCAAACGATGCAAGTCCTCCTTCTGATTGGCATCTGTTACGTTTACCAGTTCATTCAACGCGTCGCGCCACGCAGAAGGCAGGTCACGCCACCAACTCACCAACGTATCCGTTTTAAAAACAACCAAACACTTTGGCTGCTTGTGCAGGAAATCTTGTACAACCGAGTCGCTAATGGACGCGCCGTCAAGGTAAAGCTTTTTGATCGCGCTGACGTTCGACAATGCACTGATGTTCGCTACGCCTGAACGATCAGCCCGAAGGACACCCAGGTTGACGAAATTGCTCACCACATCGATGTTGCTCACCTTGGTGTCGCTGATATCCAGCATCGTCAATAGTCGTTGCTCACGAAGCGGGGTTAGATCACTTACTGAGGTCTTGTCGATCCTGAGGGTCCGCAAGCGAGGAACATTTCTCAACGGTTCGAGATGTTCAATGGCTGTGATACCAGAGAGGTTAAGAGAATCAATGTTCGGAATTCGGGCGAGTTCTTCATTGCTCGGGTCCTGACCGATAGAGGCCGTTTTTACAAATGCTGCCTTCCAGGCTTCTGGCAGTGCATTCCACCATCCACGCATATCTTCAGAATCATAGATCACCAGCACCCGTGGGTTGGTCGCCATAAACGATTCCGCTACATCTTTTCGAATGAGGGTGTGATCACAGTAGATGCGCTGAAGTTTTTTGAGCGACAACAACGCGGTAAGGTCTCCCACCTGCGTCCAGTTAACGGAAACTTTTTCGAGATTCTCCAATCCCTTCAGAGGCATCAATTGCACAACGCGTGAACTATCGAGGTACAACGTGTTAATTTGTTTCAATCCCGAGATCGGATTCAGGTCGTCGATCATCGTTCCCGACACGTTAAGCTCGGTGAGACTGGTTAACGCAGTAAGCGGAGCAACGCTCGGGATACCTGTACCTGCAAGATCGAGCATCTTGAGCGTGGTGAGATTTGCCAGCGGTGTAAAATCCGTGATGCGCGTGCCCCGCAGCTCCAACTTTTCGAGATGCGTCATACGCTCGACAAAGCCCAGGTCCGCAACTTTTGAATAGCTGAGGTTCAGCTTGGCCATGTTATCTGAATAGCGCAATGCGGTAGCATCCTCGACGGGTGTATACGAAGCATTAAGTTCCACCAGTGCGGTGAGGTTTCGCAGCGGGCTCAAATCAGCGATCGACGTATGCGAAATATTCAGCACTTGCAAATTGATCAGGGCTGTGAGCGGTTCAATGTTTTGAACCTGTTGATTCTGGCTCAAGTCGATAGACTCGATGTCCATCACCGACTGGATATCGGTAATATCCACGCTATCGCCAGTGAGGTTGACTCTTTTCTTAAAGAACGACTGCCACTCGAATGAAAGTGTATTCCACCAGGCAAGGAGCGACGTCCGTTCGTCGAACTCTTTTGTATAGATACTAACGATCTTCAGGTCTTTCGCATTTTGATCGTAGTTGATCTCAATGAATCTCGGCATCGTGCTGTTAACCGCCTTCCCGTCCATGTTGGTGCCGCGCATGTTCCGAACGATAGATACTTTGTAAAACAGTTTCCCGTTCGCATTGACATTGCCTTTGATATCCTTGACGGTGAACTCAAACTTTACATCCTGAAAGAAGAAATCAACGTCTTTCAGATAGGCTTGCACATCCTTGTTCGTGATTACATTGCGCTTCTCGACAAGATCGTCTTCCACCTGGACTTTGCCATCGCGAAAGATCTTGGTATAGCTCTCGGTAACGAGCACATCTTTGTCACGGGCGGATGACTCGCTGCTTCCCAGCGTATTCAGAATATACTCCAGGAACTTGACGATGTCACGTACTTCCTGTTCGTGCTGCTTGATCTCCGACTTTGCTGCCTGCGCTGAGACATTGGCCGACTGAAAAACCAGGAGAAGAATAATGAGCGCGTTAACGACCTTCATAGTAGAGATAGCGTTGCAGAATTTTCTTGTCTTGGTCATTATTAAGCTTCACGAGATTCGAAATTAACCATCCGGTATTGTAGCCCGAGCGATTGAATTCGGAGATTTCAAAGTACCATCCCTTCACCTGGAAAAAATGAAATTTCACTGACTCCACCGTCTTGAATTTCATGTTGCCCCGTTTCACTTCATAGAAAAGGAGGGTTAAGTGGTCGGGTCTGAAACGTTTTACCGAAAACTGTGCAATGCTGTCCGTATAGTTGAACGCCTTGCGAAGGTTCATATAATCGAGTTCATGACTCATCGGGTGCATGAATTTTCCGACGCGTGTCGTGTCTCGAATAAAGTACGGTTCAAATACATCGGCATGAGCGCGACTAATTACCCATTTGGTTCCCTCTTGTGCTTTTTCCAACTCCATGAAGAGCGTGACAGTCTCGGATTTGCCATACAACGTGAACGTTGTGGTCACTTCTGCAAACCAGTTACCCCCATGGAATTCCAGCACAGCAGGCGGTGTCTTCTCCAGCACGTCTTTGGCAAACTGCACTTTCAAATCGCCGCCTATGTTGCTATTGCTCGCATCGAAGAGCATTCCGAGGTACTTCTTACGGAGCTTTTCGCTGCGATATTGTTTGTCTTTAGGATAATAGCGATCGCCCTTTTCGTCTTCTTCGCCATTGAAACGGCGAAAAAATTGATTGACTTGCTTGGTCTCTGCATACAGGCGGCTTTCATCTTCCTTGTCAAGAAGCTGTGCCTGCAACCCATAACCGCTAATGAGTAAAAGAAAGCATACTACTAGGGGCTTCAGGTATCTCATGCACTCGTTTCGCTAACCCGGATATCGCCCAACAGCACGTCCCAAAACTCCACAGTCCTTCCAGCGATCTGAGTCTTCTTCCGCTCCACGTAAATAGTGATGTCTTTCTTGGTGGTGTCTTTGTACTTCATCCCGTCATCAGACGTTCCTTCAAACTTCTGATAGATAGTTACAACGCCTACATACCGACCATCGGGTTGACGCTCGAGATCACTGATGTAATGAATGTCGTACCAGGATATCGATACCTTATCATAGTTCAACGCGATGAGGCGCTCAAAATACTTACGCACCTTGTAATAGTTGATCTCTTTCCGGTTGATGGAAGACACACCCATTTCACTTTCGGGTGCGAACAATTCCTCAGCGCGGTCCATCACGCGTTGGGCCTCCGAATACGGCGTCTTCTTGCTTCCGATGATGGAGATGTATTTGCTAAGGTCGCGCACTTTCTCCAGCGCTAGTGAATCGATAGCTTGCTTGCGTGCAGGACTGATTTCGGCGGTTTGTGCTGACACGCTTGCGGCGGTCAGGGCACTGAAGAAAATGACGGAATATATATACTTAAACATGGTGTTGATTTTCATATGATTATTGTTTTACAAGTTCAACTTCTGTGATCTTTCCGGAGCCGTCGAACTTGAGCTCACCGAGTTTGTCTGCCTTCTTCTTCTGATCTTTTAAGTAATTCAGATAATTCCGAATAGTAGTAGGACGGTCGTAGTCCTTCTGGCCGGCTGCCTCATGAATCACGACGAGCACTGGCGTTTCGGGTGACGAGAACAACGTCAGCGCCTCGTTGATACTGGCATTTGCGGCATCGGCCGATGAGGCGTTGGTGATGGCGTTGAAGTATCCTTCCAGTTTGGTATAGGGCGCACGTTTCGCTTCCTCTGCATCGCGGGCCGCACGCTCTTCGGCATCGCGCTTTTTCCTGGCCTCTTCTTCTTGTTGACGCTTCAGCGCAGCTTCCTTTTCCAGGCGTTCGCGTTCCGCAGCACCCGCATCTACTTCCATTGCTTTCTTCTTGCTCTTACAGGCGGTGCCAACAGAGGCAAGGGCAACGAAAATGGCAAAGAAGGTTAGGCCGGGCAACTTTCTAAGGAATCGAATCGTGTTATATTTCATGAGTTGTAAATTGTTTTCAGCGTGTGGCATGACGAATAATTATGCCAGAAATCGTCGTCATATCAATGGGTGCTAACGAACTAAAAAGTAAAAAAGTACAATATGCGTTAGCTTATTGCGGAGAAAATTCCGCAATGTTTCCAAGAATAGCAAACTAAATTTTTCGAGCTGCCTAGACGGCAGGTGAACTGCTTCTGATCATGAAGACGCACTGGCCGCTGACGCAGTCTTACTCATCGTCCGCTTTAGACTCCTTCGTGCGAGCAATGTTGCCGTAATGGTCAGCACCGCCCCCAGCAGCATCGGAGCTCCGGGGAGATACACAGACGCGCCCGGTTTGGTGAAGATCGCGAACGTTGTCGTCATCAACAGCGGACCGAAAATGGACGTAGCACTCATCAGGCTCGTAAGCCCGCCTTGTAGTTCGCCTTGTTCATTGGGAGGTACTTGTGTGGAGATTATCCCCTGTAGGGCGGGCCCTGCAATTCCGCCCATGCAGTATACGGCCGTGAACGTGAACATCATCCACGTCTGAGTTGCCAACGCGTACAGCACAAATCCCAACGCACTGAAGCCCAACCCCACGTATACACTACGTTCCTGGCCAAGTTTGGGTATAATGATCCGTATCAACCCGCCCTGAACAATCGCGAACATCAAACCTACCACCGCCAGCGATACGCCCACCGTCTTCGCTGTCCAATGAAACTTCTCCATCGTATAATAAACCCAGTTCGTTTGCACCGCGTGTGCGGCAATGTAAACCAGGATCAGGGAGACCACGAGTCCCAGAATGACCGGATATCGCTTCAGGTTCAGTAACGTACCAACAGGGTTCGCCCGCGACCATTCGAATTTTCTCCTGTTCTCAGGCTTAAGGGATTCTGGCAGGATGAAGAAACCATATAAACAGTTAATCAGTGACAGTCCGGCGCTAACCATGAAAGGAACACGTGATCCATATTCTTCCAGGAATCCTCCAAGCATCGGACCGACAATGAATCCCAATCCAAATGCCGCGCCGATGATTCCGAAATTCTGTGCACGCGTTTCAGGGGTGCTTACATCGGCAATATAGGCGGCAGCTGTTGTGAAGCTGGCTCCCATGATGCCCGCAATTACCCGACCAACAAACAACCATGGCAGCGTAGGAGCGAACGCCAGAAAAAGATAATCGAGGCCGAAACCAAACAAGGAAGCCAGCAACACCGGACGGCGACCGTACCGATCGCTTAACCCGCCCATGATTGGAGCAAAGAGAAATTGCATTGATGCATAGGCAAACAACATCCACCCACCATATACCGACGCGTCGCTCAAGGTTCCGCCAGTTAATTCCTGGATAAGCCGCGGTAGTACAGGAATGATTATGCCCAGTCCTATAATGTCGATCAGCAGGGTGATGAAAATAAAGATCAATGCGCTACGCTTCCTGGCCATGAAATTATTGGTTGATTTGTCGATTTGTTAATTGGAGAGCGAAAAGCTTCCCTTTCGATTTATGTGCTAAAGTAACGCCATTTTTTTGAACGAAAACTGCCCACGAGACGCGGCACAAATATTAAGAGGGTTCACCTCATATCAATAGTTGTCGCCATCTCCAGATAGCGACACAGCGCGTTGGTCCAACGCATTTGTTCGACCGTACGGCATTCAGCCTCGAATAGTCTCGGCGATGCCACAAGAATGCAAATGCACCTGGCACGACTCGTTGCCACGTTGAGGCGATGCGGGTTAAATAAGAAGCTCATGCCACGCGGCGCATCAGCCACCGACGAGCTGGTCATGGAATAGATCACGATGGGGGCTTCCTGACCCTGAAATTTATCCACTGTTCCGATGCGCAATTCGGGCAACTGAATCAACAATGCCGATACCTGTGAATTGTAAGGAGCAACGATCAGTATATCCTGGGGCGTCAGGTTACGCTTCGCACCCTCTTCATCCGTCCATGTTCCCGTGGCAAGCAGGTTGTGCACGATCCGCTCGATCAATAACACTTCGACAGAAGAGCGATCCTGCTTTGCAACATGATGCGCGGGAACATAAAAGAGTCCTGCTCCGTCGAAAGTGGTTCCGCCACCAATATGCTGACTGGCCAATTTTGGAAGTGACCTCAACCTGTCTTCGTAGAACAGCTCGGAGGTAAACCTGCACAACGCCGGGCTTAGGCGGCGCGTCGTTGCCAGAAATAAACCGCGTCCACTTTGGATAGTGGCGTGCCCATCCAGCAGGTACGTAAGAGCCGATACGTCGCTGCCTTCCGGATGGGCACCGCGTTGAGGCTGTTCCAACTGCTGCGGGTCGCCCAGTAATATAATGTTGCGCGCGCAACGCGAAGCAGCCAGCACATACGAAAGTGACATTTGTCCAGCCTCGTCGACGAAAAGATAATCCAGGGACTTGTCGAAATTCTTGTCAGCCCATAGCCAGGTAGTGCCACCGAGCACGAATCCCTGATCAAGAAGGCCGCGTGCCGTTTTGTTATCGACAACTTCTTGCACAGTCGATAACGGTAAGTCGTCCTTTTCACTCACTTTGTGCGCGAGGCGCAGGTCGCTTCCTCCCAGTTCAATTGCTTTTTCGAGCAGGTTGCGTATAACCTTATGGCTAGTGGCCGTCACGCCGATCTTCATACCAGACTTCACCAGGGCAACAACCATGGCTGCTCCGGTATGGGTCTTGCCTGAACCAGGAGGTCCTTGAATGGGAAGGATAGATTTGTCGAGGTGAAGGGCCCAATGAACTGCTTCCGCCAGCGTGTCTGCGCCTTCAAGCGCGACGTAACCCGGTAAGGTTATGGGCGAGCGTTTCATGAGCAGATCCTTAGTGGCCGCATACGGCCAACTGTGACCCAGTCCATCTTCTTCGAGTTGAACAGTGATGTCCATGAGGGCTGTGGGGAGCGGCTCCAGCGGCGGTGTTTCCGAAAGATGAAGCGCCTTTGGATGCATGTTGACTGCCAACTCGCGCTTCTTGATATCGACGTACTGATCCTTCAATGAGATCTCTCTGATAGTTCCCAGCTTCTCTCCCTTCACTGCCACGACGTCGTCGCCTTCGTTCAGCGACGTTTCCTGTGCCGGAAACGAATAGCGGTGCGTAACGTTTCGTTCCCTACCACGCTTGGGCTGAACGCCACTGAAAATCAAACCGCCAAGGGCTTTTCGCTCGCCCGGCGTGTCGTCTTCGTCCAGCTCATGAAGGCGAAAATACTCCCAGTAGGCGCTTTTTGCCTCTCTCCGGAAATAATCGATCATATGGGCCAACAACCACATGGCCTGGTCAGTGGGCTGCCACAGGCTGCGATCTTCCGGCAAGGATGCAACGATGCTTTGGAAGATCTGGTCACTGCGCGTTTCCAGGTTTTCAATCTCTTCTCCCGCCTCGCCCGTTCTTAGCAAGGGACGTTCAAAGACCTCACCGGCCGCGAGACGCTGCGAACGCACTTCCTCGAGCCAGTCGTGTAGCGCTGCCGTGGCGCGACAGTCATCTTCATTGTAGCGTTCAACCGTTTCAGCAACTTCCGGCGGAACTTCTGTCAGTTGATTCAGTTCCAGAGCCACCTCAAACGTCTTTCTCGCCGGCCCGGCGTCCGTCAGATCGATTATCCGGGTATATCGCGTAAACTTCTCGATCTCTTTCAACGAATATCGCTCGACGCTGGCGATCAATGATTCCTTCACGACAGCATACAGATCAATGAATCGGCTTGCACGGAGCAGCAGATCCACCTCCTTTTCAAACAAGGCATGTACACGCGCGAGACGCTTGATCGACGACGGTTCGTACGGAGCAAAATGGTAAATATGAAATCCCGGATAGCGCTTCCAGCGGTCCATCAGAAACTGCATAAAAGTCCGGAAAGCCTCGCGCTCTTCCGCGCGCGTGCGGCTCCAGCGGGCCGAATACACCATCTCTGGTGCATCGCGCACCACGTATCCCAGCAAGTATTCCAGACCGCCCGTGTCAAAGAATGGATCTCCTTCTATATCGAAATACACGTCGCCTGCGTTCGGAGCCGGAAGCCTGAACAATCCCCGGCCCTCCTCCAGGGGAAGGTTTTCCTTGAGTAACTGACCGGCTACACGCGACTTGTATTGAATGCTGGCCTGGGCCTGTCGTCGTAACAGCGCATCCAGGTTTCCCAGTTCCGGCTCCCGAATGCCTGGCGCCAGGGCCAGTTGTTCCAGCGTCCGGATCTCTTGACGTGAAAGTTCCTCCATCTGCGCATGGCGCATGCCTGCCACTAACGAGAGGTGGTCGTCGGTTCGCCATTGTGTGTCGCAGCGCTTCCACCACCTGCAAACACTGCAATGCTCTACAGGAACCGGGTAAGTCATCAAGTCGGGTTGCTTTACGAACGCTTCAAGTCGAGCCGTTATCATCCGGTAATAAGCCTTGAAATCATCAAACCGATACGACTGCGGCTTGAATGCCGTGTCCGGCTTGATGATGTGCATGCTTTCGGGTACGGTACCCAGCAGCTTCCCCAGCAGGTCGGTGTACAGGCACAATTGCAGGATGGCGCCGCTTTTTGTCTGGCGCGCAAGCTTGGTATCCTGAACTTCGTAGGACCACGCCCCAAACCTGCAGTTGCCCGGTATCTTGATGATGATGTCGGCAATACCTCCCCAGGAACCCGCTGTCAGTGAGGCCTGAACCAATACATCGACACCCGCTTGCAACGCGCGCTCCGTAGCATCCATAGCCTTCCCACGCAGGTCGAGAATCGTCAATCCCTGCTGTTCCAGGTGGGCTACGTAGGCCGCTTCGTGTGCCGCTCCCCGTTGAATGAGTGCGTCAATAGCAGGGTCATGGCGATGGGGCCGCGTCAAATCACCTGTGGCTACTTGCCGACTCAGATTGGTCAGGTGATCGCAGCTTAAGTGATCTGATAAGTCTGTTGCCGAAAATTTAAATTGTTCGCCCTGGTAGATCATTTTCCTTTGTCTCCTACGCTGCCGTAAAGAAAACAAAATCGCCCTGACAAGTCCTGTCTTACTTTCCGCAGTCGGCCATTTCACAGCGTGAAGGGCATTTTGCCACCCCGGCCCAAAGTTTTGGCGCCAGGGTGCAACCTCTTTATTTTTACAAGAGTCTATAAGAGAAAAAAGCGACCATTCAGCTGCCGTTATTGGTGAGCTTTACGGAACAGCGCTATGAACTCGTTCAACATGAAGGGGAAAGAACGCCACAAAAAATCAAAAGATATAAAACACAAAAACTCATGAAATACTTTGTCTACTGCATTGCCATATGCATGATTGCCTCATCAGCCGTGCTCGGTCAGTCCCGCCAAACCAAGGACGTCGGCACTTTTACGAAGATCTCCTTCCGTGTGTCTGGAAAGCTGTACGTGAGACAGGGAAGTCCACAGAAGGTGGAGATCGAGGGGGACAAGGACGCGCTTGAAAAAACCGTCGTGAAGGTTGAAGGTTCAAGGTTGATCATTGGTCGCGAAGGAAAGTGGTCAAACTGGAACTTCGGCGACGATGATGAAGTAAATGTATACGTAACAGTAAAAGACATCGATGCCCTGAATGTAAGTGGTTCAGGCGACATCATTGCCGAAACAAAAATCGTTACGACCCAACTGGAGCTCAATGTGAGCGGCTCAGGCAATCTTAAGGTTGAAGCGGAAGTGTCTGGTGACATGGAGGCAGACGTTTCAGGATCTGGCGACCTTTATGTGAAGGGTCGTTGCGCGTCGTTCAATAGCGACGTGAGCGGATCCGGTAAGGTGAATGTCGCCGTGGCGGTGGCAAACCGCGCCGATTTTGGAGTCTCCGGATCGGGGAAGGTAGAGGCGAGCGGAAGCGCATCTGACGTGAAGGTGTCCATCAGTGGTTCGGGCAAAGTGCTGGCAGCCAACATGGAAACAAACTCCTGCAATGTGCGCATTTCAGGATCTGGCGATGTGGAGATTTCCGTAAAGAACGAGATCGACGCCAATATTACAGGAAGTGGATCCGTACGTTATCGCGGCGATCCCAGCAAGGTCAACCTGCATTCCACGGGAAGCGGCAGCGTGCGAAAAATGTAAAGACGACGGCTCAATTTGCCGGGTTTACGCCCAGTCTAAAACGGGCACTTCGCGTTAGGTTCTCGGCTTAGTAAAACGCAGTTCTACCGATAAATTGCGGGGACAATTCTGAATGAATTGTCCCCGCTTTCTTTTTACTCGTGACTGTTTTCCTTCAGATACACGAGTTGTCCCCAGTGATAGTTCAGGTGCGTAAGCCTCGTCACCAGCACATTGAATTTGTTGCGATTGGGTTCTTTCTCAAAATCAGCCTCGCTCACGGCTGCATGCCGGTCCAGCCATTCGTGCGGCGCCATTTCTTCCAGCTTTTCAGTAAGCCGCACGTTTACAGCGGCCCATTGTGTGCGAAGTGTGGACAGTGCGGGATAGCGTGCCGCCGCGGAGTCGCGTGCTTTTAAGAATATGTCGTCGTACTCGGGATGCAGCCGTTGCCCGAAGCCGAGCAAGGAATACATGCCGTCGTGAACGGCCACCAAATGTCCCAGCAAGTAGGTCCCTGAGTTTCTGCCGGGCGCGGTTTGCCTGGCCAGGGTTTCGTCGTCGAGTTCTTCAATAAGCGCACCGAAGCGCTTCAGGTGCAATGTCCACGCTTTTAGAAAGGTTTGAGAAAACAGGAGAGATTCGGAAGATTTGGTGAGGGTTTCCATGTGTATTAGTTTAGTGATGGCACATTGATTGCAACAACGAATGGGCCATGTGCGTTCACAACAAATCAAGTTAATATGGAATTCAGTTATGATCTGGAAACAACGATTCAATTAATCATCTCGTTTTTTATCGGGGCGATCATTGGCGCCGAACGCGAGTACCGTACAAAAACTGCTGGGCTGCGCACGATGATCATGATCGCTCTCGGATCGACCGTATTTACGGAACTGTCGATTACCCTGGGAGTGAATTCGCCTGACCGCATCGCTTCTAACATCGTAACCGGCATCGGGTTTCTGGGTGCCGGAGTGATCTTCAAGGATGGACTGTCCATCAGTGGTATCACCACGGCGACGACTATATGGATAACGGCTGCGCTAGGCATGGCAGTAGGCGCAGGCGAATACTTCATCGCGTTGGGCGGAACGGTAATGGCACTCATTGTCCTTTCACTATTTGAGATATTCACGAACAAGATCAGCCGCATGCATCAGGAGCGGGGTTACAAGATCACGTTTGCTCACTACAGTGACTTCGAGCGCGTATTGATGACACGCGTCCGGGAAATGAAGCTGGCATACAAAAAAGAGCGCGAAATGAAGACGGAAGATAAGTTTGTTATCGTATTTCACCTCAGAGGCAGCGAAACGCAACTTGACACGTTCAACGACTTCCTCAAAGAATCGGACCAGGTCTTGGCATACGAATACTGATCGCCACATCTCAACCTTGCCTGCGCCACTCAGCCATTTAGGGATACAAGCACCGGAAATCATCCTGGGCGCGCATTGCGGGCCTGCTGCTGATGCTCTTTTACGACAAAACCCTTATTATTTGTAATAGTCCGGATTGATGGAACTTATCCACGCACAAACTCGTCCTACTAGCGCGATTGGCTTACCGGGTCCTTTCCGTTTCCGTAGATGTTTGCTCACCGTTCTCCAACCTGGAAGCGCGCACGGGGGCAGTTTGCATCCCACTTTATCTAACCTGACGATTGAATATGGAGAATTTCGAAGGGAAACGCATTTCGAAAGGGGTTCAACAAAAGTCTCGACTGGCCGAGCCATTCAAACGTGCCGCCGTTTCATCGATTATGGGAGACGTGATTTTCAGTACGACAGGCGAGGCTTTGGGTCATATAATCGATGTCATGTTTGACATCTCAAATGGAAGGATTGAATTTGTCGTCATGGCCCATGGAGGTTTTCTGGGGTATTACTCGCAATATTCTAAAATACCTTACTCGGATTTATCGATCGATAGGCATTATCACCACGGCTTTATTCTTAACGAGACCAAAGGGTCGTTGAGCGGTTATACGAAATTCGGGAAGCATCAGTGGCGCGATTCGACGTCGCTTAACACGAATTCGCGCGATACCGATTATGTTGATTTCATGAATGGCGACGACTCTTAAATAAAGACCTGATTTCTAAACGCGCGATGGATTTACAGGCACCTCTCCGTTCGCGTGAGTCGACCCTTGGTTAGCCGGGCGACAACAAACCACCATGCTTTCCGCTCCTCCAGAAATCGTTTTCGGAAGTTGCAAAAATTGCTACCTTACCTTCAAAATTAAGGGATAATGAGAGAGCAGGAACTTGCCATTGAGATCCGTATTGACAGGAACTCGCGCATTCCGAGATACCGACAAATTGTTAACTCGATCATTGATGACATTGAGCGCGGGATTCTCGTGGTGGGGCAACGGGTGCCCTCCATTAACGAAATCAGCGAGGAGTACTATCTCTCCCGCGACACCGTCGAAAAGGCCTACAATGTCCTGAAAGAGCGTAAGATTATTGTTTCCGCGAAAGGTAAGGGATACTATGTGGCCCGGAGTGTACTCCCTTCGAAATTGAACGTGCTTTTCCTGTTCAACAAACTAAGTTCTTATAAGCTGCAGATTTACAACGCCATGGTTACACGCCTGGGCCAGGACGCCCAGGTGGACCTCGTGGTCTACCACTGCGATCCAAAGTTGCTGTTGAACGCGCTGCGAGAGAATGTCGGACGTTACGACACGTATGTGGTCATGCCGCATTTCAAGGACTCGGCCCTGACGCATCAGGGTCCCAGTGACGAAGTGCTTGAAGAACTGCGCAAAATCCCAACCGATAAGTTGCTGATCCTGGACAATCACGTGGCCGCATTGGGCGAAAGCATTGCTTCGGTTTACCAGGACTTCAAAATGGATATCTACGACGCCCTGCAGGAGGGAATAGAACGCCTTCGGCGCTACGATAAGTTGATTCTCGTGTATCCCACAAAATCACTCTACCCCTATCCGCAGGAAATTCTTCACGGGTTTCACAAGTTTTGCAACGACTTTAGGTTTTCTTTCGAAGTGCTTGATGAAATCTATCCCGACATGGAACTGCACGTCCGCGATGCCTACATCCTTATCGAAGAGGCGGATCTGGTGAACCTGTTGAAACAGATCCGCGACCGAAAGCTCGTGGCGGGTCAGGATATCGGCGTGATCTCCTACAACGATACGCCATTAAAAGAGCTGCTGGGCATCACGGTGATCTCTACAGATTTCGAGACCATGGGAGAAACCGCCGCCTATATGATTCTGAAAAGGAAGAAAGAGGTGGTCAAGAACGTGTTTCGCTTTATCAACAGAGATTCCATCTAGGTGACCCTTTCGGGTTAGCCCACCAGGCGAGCACTTATGGCATGTAGAATACCTCTTCAAGAGCGACCGATATTGGCGAGAAGTCGGGATTCGTGTCCATAATATCGGCCATATGCTTCCACCACCGCTGCACGATCGGATTTTCTCCAAGGGCCTGCGAACCGCCTCCTGATCTCAATTTCTGAAAGGCGAAGAGCGAATTGGAGTTCTCATCCAGAAAGATGGAATATTCATGCACGCCTGCATCGGATAGCAATTGTTGAAGTTCCGGCCATATCTCGGCATGTCTTTTACGATATTCTTCCTTCTTTCCGGGTTTTAGCTTCATTCGAAAGGCAAGGCGTTGGGAGTCAGATGCCATGGGGTTCGGTTTGAAAAGGAGCTCAAGATAGGGAATAGTGTCATTAAGACAGGCGGACAAAGGAGGTAACGATTTCCCACCCGTCCAGCCGAATACATTACCACCATGCCATTCCCACCAACTCTCCTCCTCCAACCATGACACTGCATGACGCACACCACCCAGCGCCTGCCCAAATTGCTGTAATAGCATGGTATGGGCGTAGTTCTAGGGGTTATTTTTCATTTCATCGGCGGCTTTGCCTCCGGCAGTTTTTACGTTCCTTTTAAGAAAGTAAAACGTTGGTCGTGGGAAAGCTATTGGATTGTGGGGGGCCTGTTTTCATGGCTTATCGTACCTCCCCTGGCCGCGTGGATCACCCTGCCCGGCTTCGGCGAGATCATTTCATCCGCTTCGGGTGATGTTATTTTTTATACCGTCCTGTTCGGCGTTCTCTGGGGCGTCGGTGGACTAACGTATGGCCTGGGCGTGCGATACCTGGGAATGTCGTTGGGCAACTCGGTCGTACTCGGCTTTTGCTCGGCTTTTGGTGCGCTGGTTCCCTCTGTGTATTACAACCTGTTTCCGGCACCGGGCAAGACGACACTCTCCGAGATGCTCACCACCACCTGGGGCCAGGTGGTATTGCTGGGCGTGGCCATCTGCCTGGGCGGCATATATGTGTGCGGTCGCGCCGGTATGCTGAAAGAGCGCGAGATGAATGAAGAACAAAAGAAACAAAGTGTTTCGGAATTTAACATTGGAAAGGGACTGCTGGTTGCCATCGCATCGGGCATCCTGAGTTCGTGTTTCAACTTTGGCATAGAAGCAGGCAAGCCCATGGCGGAGCAGGCCGTAGCCCTGGGGTTGAATCCTTTATATCAAAATAATGTCACGTATGTCGTGCTGCTATGGGGAGGACTGAGCACAAACCTGATCTGGTGCGTACTGCTCAACGCCCGGAACAAAACATTCGGAGACTATACGCGTGCAGACGCACCGCTCGGTAACAACTATTTCTTTTCCGCCCTCGCGGGAACAACCTGGTTTCTCCAGTTCTTTTTTTACGGAATGGGTGAAAGTAAACTGGGTAATGGAGCGAGTTCGTGGATTCTGCACATGGCATTCATTATACTTATTGCCAATAGCTGGGGAATAGTGCTTCGCGAGTGGCATGGGGTGGGCAGTCGTACGAGAAATACAATTGTTTCCGGCATTGGATTGATTATTCTCTCCGTTCTGGTCGTGGGATACGGGAACGCTATCAAGTAATGGTAACTTCGCCGGGACGACATCCGGCGCATGATCGAAGAACGGAGTAACAACAGATTATCAGGAAGAGAAATTTCTTCCTGTCAAAATTAAACGTGCAAAACATCAACATATCCTGAATATGTCAACAAAAGCCAAAACACAATTCAAACATGTCAGCTATCTGTGGGACGATAAAAAGGCGGACGCGCTGGCTGGCGATGAGGTGGGACTTTTGATCTATCGCTCCAACCTTTTAGGGGCCGACCTCAGGCTTACCAACTACGGAGGTGGAAATACCTCGTGCAAAGCGATGGCCAAAAATCCACTGACCGGAGAAGAGACGGAGATCATGTGGGTCAAAGGGTCAGGAGGAGATATCGGCACCCTTAAGCGCAGCGGACTGGCCGCCCTGTACATGGATCGACTTCTCGCGCTTGAGCGTGTATACCGAGGGTTGGATCACGAAGATGAAATGGTTGAACTTTTTAATCATTGCATCTATGATCTCGCGTCCAAGGCACCTTCGATCGACACACCCCTGCATTCATTTTTGCCTTTCAAGCACGTGGATCACCTTCATCCTGATGCCGCCATTGCTATAGCGGCAGCCAAGGACGGCAAGAAAATCACCCAGGAACTGTTTAATGGAACCATAGGATGGGTGGAGTGGCAACGCCCGGGATTTGATCTCGGACTTAAGCTGCGCACATGTCTGAACGAAAATCCAGGCATCCGCGGAATCATGCTCGGATCGCACGGACTGTTCACCTGGGGTGAT
>DATHKA010000369.1:0-2007 GCA_035489615.1 Chryseolinea sp. | reverse complement strand
ACTGGTCATTGATCACGGACACGGGCGTGAACCTGTACGCACCGACCAGCAGTGCCCGCGACAATCTCATGTTCCTCACATTTTTCATCACCACCATCAAGGCGGTGCATGAGTACGCGGATCTGCTTCGTGCGAGTATTGCAACACCGGGTAACGACTTCCGGCTTGGTGCCAACGAGGCGCCGCCGGCCATTATGTCGGTATTCATCGGATCGCAGATGTCGGCGGTACTTGATGAACTCGAGAAGAAGGGTGGAAACGTGAAGATCGAGAAGGGCGACAATATGTACATGAAGCTGGGTATCGACCAGATTCCTGAAATTATTCTCGATGCGACAGACCGCAACCGTACTTCGCCTTTTGCTTTCACCGGCAACAAGTTCGAATTCCGCGCAGTAGGGGGATCTGACAACTGCGGTATCGCGATGACGGCATTGAATACCATTGTCGCAGAGCAACTGGAGGACTTCTACGAGGCCGTAACCAAAGAGATCGACAAAGGAGAAGAGAAACGCATGGCCGTTGTCACTGTTTTGCGTCGCTATATCAAGGAATCGAAAGATGTCCGCTTCGAAGGCGACGGCTATTCGGAAGACTGGGTCAACGAAGCTAGCAAGCGCAAGCTCGGTAACGTTAAGAACATGGTGCGTGCACTCGACGCATACCTTACTCCCAAAGCGCTCAAACTTTTCGAGAAACACGAGGTTATGAGCCACAAGGAAACTGAAGCGCGTGTAGAGATCAGGTTGGAATCGTACATCAAGCGCGTACAGATTGAAGCGCGTGTAATGGGAGACCTGGCCATGAATCACATCGTTCCTACGGCGATTGCTTATCAAACCAAACTTATCACGAATGCCAATGGCTTGAAGGGATTGGGCATTGACAACAGCACCGTAATTCAGACGATCAAAGAAATTTCCGGTCACATTGATAACATCAAGACCAACGTACGGGCAATGGTCGAGGAGCGCAAGCGCCTGAACAAGATCACGGACACGCATAAGCGCGCCATCGGATACTGCGATGAGATCAAAGAAAAGTACTTCGAGACTATCCGTGATTCGGTCGACAAGCTTGAGTTGTTAGTAGACAACGAAGACTGGCCACTGGTGAAGTACAGGGAACTGCTCTTCCTCCGCTGAGGTAGTAGGTAGAATTAGCAATTAGTAGTTAGTAATTTTGGAGCCCCTTTCGGGGCTATGAATAAGAGAGTCGCAGGGCATTTACTCTGCGACTCTCTTTTACCTTATGGGGCGACACCCCTCCACCATTACTAATTACAAATTGCTCATTGCCCGCGTTAACTAACTAACCAACACCATGCGCTATCTGACCTTCTTCCTCTTGTTAAGCTGCACGATGGTCGTCGCGCAGAAGAAATCACTCAAGGCAATTGACGATTTCATTACACTGCCAGGCATCGAATCGCACATTCGTTTCTTATCGGCCGACGAAATGCGGGGAAGAAATACAGGAAGTCCTGAACTAGACATAGCTGCCAACTACCTCATGACGCAGTTCATGTCGGCCGGTGTGACACCGGGAGATGGCCATTCCTATTTTCAAGCCGTTTCTCTGATGCGATTGCCCGTTCCTGGCAAAGTGGAGTTGACGTTGGAGGTCGATGGTGCTTCGGGTAGTATGGCCGGTGTCCTCATTGAAGGGCATTCGGCACAGCTAACCAAGCCGGTTGTATATGCGGGCTATGGTACTGCTGCGGACTTTGATAAAGTTGACGTGAACGGGAAGATCGTCGTATGCCTGTTTGGATCGCAAGGCTCTACTAAAATTAACGAAGGTATTCTGAGAACCGCGCCTGCCAAGCGCCTGCTTGCCTCCGAGCGGGGCGCTCAGGCGTTGGTGGAAATCATGGCGCTACCGGGTGTACCCTGGGGTGCCTTGCAAAACTACTTCTCCAAGAGCCGTGTAACTCTGCAGGAGGAGGAGTCCGGCATTCCTCATATTCTCATTCAGAATTCCGAAGCAGACCCGCTGAAATCCTTG
>DATHKA010000368.1:0-8932 GCA_035489615.1 Chryseolinea sp. | reverse complement strand
GTCCAAGGAGCTTGAACTCAAGCGCAATCAGGAAGAGAACGAACGACTGGAGAAGGAGGTGCGTCTCCGTACCAATGAAATCCAGCAACAGAATCAACAACTGGAAGAGGTAAATAACGTAAAAGACAAGCTCTTCTCCGTGGTATCGCATGATATTAAAGGACCACTGAGCTCGCTGCACCTTACGCTGAGCCTGGCGAAATCCGGCGCCATTAGCGAAGCTGAATTTCGGCAAATAGCCACTGAGTTGGATACACGGCTGGCACAGACCACCGAGTTTATCGACAACCTGTTGCAATGGGCCAAGCTGCAGATGCACGGAGAAAGCTTCGAGCCGGGTTGCGTAGAACTGGTTCACGTCGTCGCAGAGGTGGCCAGGCTTTTGGAGCCGGAATGCCGCCAAAAAAACGTCGTCTTTATCAATAACATCAGCGGGTCACTCGAGGCGTACGCTGACATCAACATGGTTCGCGCTGTCCTCAGAAACCTCCTTACCAATGCCACAAAGTTTACCCGAAGCGCGGGAGCGATCACCATCAGTGCGTATCGACTCAATGGTAAGATTGTTGTTTCTGTAGCGGATTCGGGCGTGGGGATTCCGAAGCGCAGTGCCGACAAGATTTTCACCCTTGCTACCGTGAGCACCGATGGCACCCAGCGTGAGAAAGGAACTGGTCTTGGCCTGCTCCTCTGCAAGGAATTCGTGGAGAAGAACGGCGGGAAGATTTGGTTTGAGACGGAAGAAGGACAGGGCACGACCTTTTATTTTTCGCTGCCCATGTATACGCGGGAAGCGAGAGCCGCGAATTGACACCGTGGTGACGTCTCTTTTTTTGCCAAGCCGTTTGTCATAATCGAAACGGTTGTTCGACGGACTATCGCTATATTCGGCAAGCCTAACCTGAATTTATGAAAACCACCTCCCTGCTAGCGCTGTGTCTCAGCTTGTCGGCAATCGGCGTCTTCGCGCAACCTGATCAGAAGCTTACACGCGAAATATTCAAAGAGCTCATCGAAATCAATACGACCGAATCGTCGGGCAATACCACCCAGGCGGCCGAGGCAATGGCGGCTCGGTTGCGAGCAGCCGGATTCAAGGACCAGGACCTATTTATAGGCGGTGCGGCGGAAAGAAAAGGCAACCTGGTGGCTACACTACGAGGCACAGGTAAACGGAAGCCCCTTTTGTTACTCGCGCACCTTGATGTAGTGGAGGCGCGCCGTGAAGACTGGACCACTGATCCATTCAAGTTCGAAGAGATCGATGGCTTTTATTATGCGCGTGGCGCAAGCGACGACAAGGCCATGGCGGCAATTTTCATAGCCAACCTGGTTCGCCTGAAACAGGAAAAGTTTGTGCCCGACCGCGACATCATTGTGGCGCTGACTGCCGACGAGGAAGGTGGTGAACACAACGGCGTCGACTGGCTTCTCAAGAACCACAAAGGATTGATTGATGCCGAGTTTGCCTTAAACGAGGGTGGCAGAGGCCAGGAAAAGGATGGTAAGAAAATTCTCAACCAGGTGCAGTTAAGCGAAAAGGTATACCAGAGCTTCACGTTAGAGGTACACAATCGGGGCGGACACAGTTCGCAGCCGCGGAAAGACAATGCCATTTATCAACTGGCGCATGCACTCGATAATCTATCCAAATTCGACTTTCCCATGAATCTTAACGAGGGAACCCGCGTGTATTTCGAAAGGACGTCGAAAATTGAGAGCGGCGCACTGGCGGAAGACATGAAGGCAATCATTAAAACGCCGTACGATCCAAAATCACTTGAAAGGCTTTCTGCGTTTCCTAATTATAACGCGATGCTGCGCACCACCTGTGTAGCCACCTTGATCGACGGCGGTCATGCTGACAATGCGCTGCCGCAGACGGCAACAGCAACGGTGAATTGCCGTATCCTTCCCAATGATGATCCGCAGAAAATCAAGGAGACTTTGATCCAGGTTTTCAATGATCCCGAAATCAAGGTTACGCCCAAAAACGAAGCGAGAACAAGTCCCCCGTCTGCGTTTAGTGAAGCCGTATTTAAGCCCATAGAAAAGGTCACGACCAAGATGTGGCCAGGCATACCGGTGGTTCCAACGATGTCCACCGGCGCTACCGATGGTTCGTATCTTCGTGCTACGGGCATTCCAACGTACGGGGTATGCGGAATTTTTGCCGACATGAGCGATGTTCGTGCGCATGGCAAGGATGAACGCATCGGTGTAAAGGCCTTTTATGAAGGACAGGAATTTTTGTATCTCTTGGTAAAGGAATATTCAACCAGTCCTTCCCTGAAACGAAATTATTGATCCGATAACAATAGACTACGGCAGCTCATGAAGTGATCGTGAACGGAGGTACGTTCAGTCAAATAAGCTCGCAGATTTCGAAGCAGGGGGAGCCATCTTAAGATGCTTGTAGGCGCGCGGTGCTGCTTCGCGTCCCCGAGAGGTGCGCTTAAGATATCCTTCTTGTATGAGAAACGGCTCATAGACTTCTTCGATCGTTTCGGCTTCTTCGCCCACCGCCGTAGCAATGGTCGTAAGTCCGACAGGGCCGCCCTTGAATTTCTCGATTATGGTAAGAAGGATCCGGTTGTCCATGTCATCAAGTCCATCCTGATCGACGTCGAGTGCCTTCAAGGCGAACTGCGCGATAGCCATCGTGATTGTGCCATCGCCCTTAATCTGAGCAAAGTCGCGCGTTCGCCGCAGGAGATTGTTGGCGATGCGTGGCGTGCCACGACTCCTGCGCGCTATTTCATAAGAGGCATCGGCCTCTATCGGGGTACTGATTATTCCAGCCGAACGCTTCACGATACGTGTGAGCAACTCGGCGTCATAATATTCGAGCCTCGCATTGATACCGAATCGCGCGCGCAACGGTGCCGTCAGCAAGCCCGCCCGTGTGGTGGCGCCGATAAGCGTGAATGGATTCAAACCGATCTGTACCGATCGGGCATTGGGACCTGAATCCAGCATGATGTCGATGCGAAAGTCCTCCATCGCAGAATACAGATATTCTTCCACTACCGGATTCAGCCGATGGATTTCATCGATGAATAAAATATCGTGTGGTTCGAGATTAGTCAGTAATCCGGCCAGGTCACTGGGTTTGTCCAGCACCGGACCCGAAGTAATCTTGATGCTCGATGCCAATTCGTTGGCGATGATGTGCGATAGCGTGGTCTTTCCAAGACCCGGCGGACCATGTAGGAGGACATGATCCAGCGATTCGCCTCGCTGCCTGGCAGCACTTACAAACACTTTAATATTCTCGACTATCTTATGCTGGCCGGTAAAGTCATCAAACGAAAGTGGACGTAGCGCCTTTTCCAGCTCTTTTTCGCCGGACCCCAAGCTTTCACCCTCACCTTTCAGATAGTCTTCGCGCATTCCGAAAAATAGGAAAAAGGAACAACTTTGCGTCGAATTACAGATACAACAATGTTGCATTTAACCGAAAATGATAACTTTGGCGCCTTATAAACATGCCCGGTCGTTTTCGTCATATCGCCTACTCACTGCTAGCGCTAGCGCTGATGCAAGGATCGCCTTCGTCACGCCGACCAGATTCCATCGCGATTCGGGGCAACACGATGGGCACGACCTATCACATCACGTATTTTGACAAAGCGGGACGTAATTTTAAGCATGACGTTGATTCGCTATTGGAGACTATCAATCGATCAATCAGTAACTACGATACGTCATCGGAAGTGTCGCGGTTCAATCGTGAAGAAAGGGGAATTGCGTTCGATCTGCCTTATTTGAAAGAACCCTTGCGTGTAGCGTCTGAGGTTTACGTGGCATCCGAGGGTGCGCTCGATCTCACCGTGATGCCGCTGGTTAATGCATGGGGATTCGGACCAGGCCTGGCACTCGAAATGACCCAGCAACGCGTCGATTCGATACGCCAGTTTGTGGGCTTCGACAAAGTGCAGGTGATTGCCGACAGCGTAGTGAAACAGGATCCCCGGGTGCAAATTGACCTCGGCGGCGTGGGACAGGGCTACGGCGCAGACGTGCTTGCCCGATTTCTGAGAGATAACGGCCTATCAGACTATCTTGTTGAACTGGGCGGCGAAGGCGTTGCTGCCGGTCGGAATCGAAAAACAAACCGACCCTGGCGAATTGGCATTCTCGATCCCGGCTCAACACTTGACAATCAGTACTTCAAGGCATACGTCTCTTTGCCAGAGGGCGCATTTACTACGGCGGGGAGCTATTTCAATTATCGCGAAATCAATGGCAAGCGATATTCACATACCATTGATCCAGTGACGGGCTATCCGGCGGACAGGGCGTTGTTAAGTGTGTCTGTATTTGCCGCGGATTGCTTAACGGCCGACGCATGGGATACGGCGTTTATGGTGATGGGCCACGAAAAAGCTATCGCCCTTCTCGGTAAGCACCCCGAATTGCAAGCCCTGTTACTATACACGACTGAGGATGGTTCGATTGCTTCCTATGCCACCCCGGGAATAGCAAAAGTAATTTCTTATGAACCCTGAACGACAATGGCACCTATGCCTGCATGAAAATAAAGATTAATCGTTGGCGATATTTAGAGAACCTTAACAAGGGTGAACGCACCTGATCAATCGACAGATCAACAAATAATTCAATAAACCTGATGATCCTTAAGCTCCTTGTTTTATTTCTGACACCGTTGGCCTCGGGTGCATTGATATATGTGATGCCGAAGGGAAGAGAAACAAATTTCCGATTGTTATTGGGTTTTGCTGGATCCTATCTTTTTGCTATAACCATCATCCACATCCTGCCTGACCTGTACCAGTCACAAGTGGGAACGGAGTTCATTGGTCTGGCAGTGTTAACCGGGTTCTTCTTGCAACAATTTCTGGAATACTTTACGGCCGGCGTAGAGCATGGTCACATGCATGCGCATCATCATCAACATGAACACGGCCATCATGCCCACGTGCATCATCACCAGGCGAATCGCGCGTTGTCGGCCCTGGTGTTGCTCGTTGCGTTGTGCGTGCATGCGTTTCTGGAGGGTGCCATGCTCGCCAAACCATTCCGTATGAATGCGTTTTACAACGTGAACGCCGTGTTGCTGGGCATTGCTCTCCACCGGGCGCCCGCCGCATTCGCCCTTATGACCGTCCTGGCACATCAGTTGCATTCGCGCATCAAGGCGCTGCCGCACTTGCTGGTATTTTCATTTGCTGCTCCTGCCGGACTGTTATTGAGCACGTATCTCGTGAATACTGAAATATTGTCGGCCACAGGATTGGTTTATTTGTATGCTATTGTGAGTGGAAATTTCCTTCACATTTCCACGACGATCGTATTCGAAGGCAGCCCTGAGCATCGTTTCGATGCCCGACGCATGGCCGTTGTCGTGCTGGGCGCATTGGCAGCCGTGGCAGTGGAACACATTTTGTAGCGGTTTGGATTATTTTTACGTAAAGCTATAAGCTATGAGAACCCTCAGCATTTTTCTGCTATTCCTTATCGGTCGCCCGGTATTGGCCCAGGACGTGAGTGATTCACTCAAGATCGATGAGTATTATCGCTCTTTTCACTTCCGCAAGCCGACGTTTGCGTCGCATGGGGCAAGTTTGGTTTTTGTATTGCACGGGTCGGGAGACAGTGGACTGAACATGATGAAACAAACAGCCAATCTGCTCAACACCACCCGTGATGAAAAGGTAATCTTTGTGTATGCCGACGGCTACAAACACTATTGGAATGAGTGCCGCAAGATGGCGAGCTCCCTGGCAAACAAGCTGGACATTAACGAAGGAAAATTCTTTGCCGGTATGATAGACTACTTCAAAAAGAAGTACGAGGTCGAGGATACGCGTGTTTTTGCAGTGGGCACCTCGGGAGGTGGACATATGTGTTACAAGCTTGGACTCACTGAGCCGAAAAGATTCAGGGCAATTGCCGCGATCATTGCGAATTTGCCTGATGACGATAATATGGATTGTGCGGAGGCGAAAGTCGCATTGCCAGTCTTGATTGTTAATGGCACCGCCGATCCGCTCAATAAGTACGAGGGCGGAATGATGCAGTCCGGCACGTTTGTCATGGGCAATGTACGGTCCACCGATCGAACGTTCACGTATTGGGCATCATTGGCCGGTTATCACGGGACGCCGATGATGACGAAGCTCAACGATACCGATCCGTCGGATGGCAAAACCATCGAGCGCTACACTTTTAAGGAAAAGGGCCTACCGGAAGTCACGCTGTTGAAGGTCATCAATGGCAAGCACGACTATCCGAACGATATTGACGTCCATGTGGAAGCCTGGTCATTCTTCAAACGTCAATTGCTACCCGACTGACGATACAAGTTGGTGTTACAGATCGGTTGTAACGTACCTGACGCCTGGGTTACTCACTTCTCAGCGATGCGGCTGGATTGGCGTGCGCTGCGCGCAAGGCCTGGGCACTTACGATCGACAACGCGAAGGCTAGCGCAACAAGACCCGTTACCGGGAATACCCACCACTCTATACTCGTTCTGATCGTATAGCGTTCCAGGTACATGGTCAGTAGCCACCACGCTAAGGGTGCAGAAGCGAGGAACGAAAGAATTACCAGCTTGGAGAAGTCCTTCGACATCAGTCCGACCAGCGCTGGAACCGTTGCCCCCAGCACCTTGCGGATGCCGATCTCTTTTGTGCGCTGCTCGGCGGTAAAGGCAGCAAGCCCGAACAGTCCCAGTCCGGTGATTACGATGGTAAGTCCGGCGAAGAGGCTGGCGAGTTTGCTCGTCAGGTTAATGTGGGTGAATTTCTTCTGGAATTCGACATCGGCGAACCGGTACTCAAACGGATAGGCGGATGCATGTTTGGCAAATACTTTTTCGACCACGGCGAGCGTTTCCGACAAATTTTCTGTCTTTTTCAGACGCACGGTCATGTTGTCGATCCACGTTTCGTGATAAATCATGAACAGCGGCTTCACCGGAAGGAAAGGATCGTCCATAAGCACATTGTCTACGATTCCAATAAGCTTCCGTTTCTTTCCCCAGAGGTCCAGTTCTGTTCCGATCGGATCTTTCAGGTTCATGATGTCGAGCGCCGCCTTGTTTACAATGATCGCGGAACTATCGCTCTTGAAGTCTTCCGAAAAATCGCGTCCCTCGAGTAGCTTGATACCCATCGTCTTGGTGTAGTCGTACTCGGTCGTAATGGTGGTGAAGATGACGCGTACGTCGTCGGGCTTACCCGGCCAGCCGACGAAGTTGTTAGAGTTCACCTCGGTAATGGCACTGTTGGACCGGGTAACGGCCTCTACCACCCCCGTTGCAAGCAGCTCCTGCTTAAGCGGTTTATAATTCTTGCGTATTTCGTTGTTGTAATTGACGGCAATGAGATTCTCTTGTTGATAACCGAGTTCCCGATTCTTAACGAGTTGTATCTGTCGGTAAATAACAATGGTACCTATGATCAGAAGAATGGAAAATCCGAACTGGAGCGTAACCAGAATCTTTCGCGGAGTGCTTGCGCCCTTGCCAACGGCCACTTTGCCTTTTAGCACTTTGACGGGTTCGAATGAAGAAAGATAGAATGCTGGATAGCTTCCTGATACCAGGCCTGTCAAGAGGACGAGGCCGATTGACGAGATCCAGAACATTGAGGTCGTATACGGGATAGTTAGGGACTTCTCAACCAACTGGTTATAATAGGGGAGCAACAGTTGGGCGACCAGGATAGCGATGGCGAATGCAATAAATGCAATGACCGTTGATTCGCCAATGAACTGGGCAATTAGCTCGATGCGACGCGAGCCCACACTCTTGCGTATTCCCACCTCCCGCGCCCTTCGTTCAGACCGTGCGGTTGCCAGATTCATGAAGTTGATACAGGCAATGACGATGATGAATATGGCGATGACCGTGAACATCTGCACATAGTCATTTAGCCCGCCCGCTTCAACGCCATTTTCAAAGTTTGAGAAAAGCCTCCACCGAAGCATTGGATAGATGAAAAATTCTTGTTTCATTTCTTTTTCCCCGTGTTCGGCAAGCAGTCCTTTAATGGATTTCTCCACGTCTTTGGCATTTGCCGGATCATCCAACTCTATGAATACCTGAAAGGAGTAATTTCCCCAATTGGTCATGTTTTCCTTGACCCAGGGGTTGTTCACTTCGCGATATTTCCAAGGGATAAGTATGTCGAACTGGAAGCTTGAATTTTTGGGAACATCTTTGAACACACCGCTCACTTTCACATCTTTCTCGTTGTCCAGGTGGATCACCTTGTTAATGGGATCTTCATTGCCAAACAGGGCGAGCGCTGTTGATTCGGAGATCACGATCATTGTAGGGTCATTCAACACTTGCGAAGGGCTTCCTTTGACCAGCGGAAATTCAAACATGTCGAGGAACTCGTCACTGGCATAGAACCCGCGTTTCGTGATACGCTTTGCATCATCATCAATTGACAGCAGGTGGTCACCTCCCCAATCGGACACTGCAGCGCGCTTGATGTGATTGCTCGCCGGCTTCATGGCTTCGTGCGTTGGAAGAGGCACCGATGTCCACTCATGTTTCTTGCCGTCGAAATTGGCACTAGCCCAAACCTGATAGAGCCGGTCGGCCTTTGGCAGGAACTTATTATATGACACTTCGTCGACGACCCACAAAAGGATCAATATGCTGCACGTGATTCCGATCGCCAGCCCTGTGATGTTGATAAATGAATAGAATCCGTTCTTGAACAGATTGCGGAATGTGATGACGAAGTAGTTCCTGAACATCGTATTTGGAATTCAATTAGGATACTATGCTTTTGTCTGAAGGTTTCGTGGAAACCAAAAAGCTTTTTCCCTAAGACTCCGAAAAAAACAAAAGGTTGCAAAAAGCGCCCGAAATAGGGCACGGCGGAATAGAGTCGTATCAGGGGATATCCACGCTGACGTAGTCCCCCATGGCATTTTGGGCGACTTA
>DATHKA010000367.1:0-16942 GCA_035489615.1 Chryseolinea sp. | reverse complement strand
TTCCGAATCCACGCCATTCTTACTGTTCTGACGTCCACTTTGCTGGCGTCGTGCACCAGCGCACAGATAAGCCAAACGCTTGAAGACGTGAACAAATCGATCGGTTCCGAAACGCAGCTGTCGGCCACGGAAGTTGCCAACGGCTTAAAGGAGGCTCTCATTAAAGGCATATCCACAGGCTCCGACCTTGCCTCTGCCTTGGATGGTTATTTCAAAAATCCAGCAATCAAGATCCCCTTTCCATCCGAAGTCCAGAAAGTGGAGGACAAGCTTCGGCAAGTGGGACTGGGCAGTCAGGTAGACAAATTTGTCCTGACGCTGAATCGCGGTGCCGAAGATGCCGCCAAAGAAGCAAAACCCATCTTTATTGAAGCGATACGCCAGATGACTATCCAGGACGCCTGGGGCATACTGAAAGGAAGCAACGATGCGGCTACTCAATATCTGAGGCGCACGACTTCGGGTTTGCTGAAAGAAAAGTTCAAACCGGTCATCCACAGCTCACTACAAAAAGTGAACGCCACGCGATACTACGGCGACATCGTCAACACGTATAACAAGTTTCCGCTCACAGAGGACGTTAACCCCAACCTCGACGATTATGCTACAGACAAGGCCATCGAAGGACTCTTTGTAATGATCGCGAAAGAGGAAAAAGAGATCCGTGCAAATCCCATGGCACGCACCACGGACTTGCTGAAGCGCGTATTCGGCGCGCAGAATTAAGAGCTGCATGACCGATCCCCCTAGCCCAATCTTGAGCCCCGATTCAGACCCTTTTCCGCGACCGGTAAATCCACTGCATCCCTCTTTTTCTAAATTCGCGGCTCATTAACCTGGAACTTGAATTTATGATCCACCGTTTTCTCCGCGCCGGCGCAGTGATCGCCAGCGTCCTCATGATTACCGCCGGCCCGGTATTTTCACAAAGACCCGCCGAAGAACCGCCAAAGACTCCCTTCGATCCGGTCGTCGCCGCCATTGTCAAGGAGGCTACCGAAAACTCCCAACTGGAGAAGCTCGGCCGCGAACTCATGGACGATATCGGTCCCCGCCTCGTGGGCTCGCCGAAAATGAAACAGGCCAATGATTGGGCCGTGGCAAAATATAACGGTTGGAACATTCCAGCCCGAAACGAACAGTGGGGTGAATGGCGCGGTTGGGAGCGCGGCACCACGCACATCGATATGCTCTCGCCCTGGGTGAAATCCCTTAGCGGCACGCAACTCGCCTGGAGTCCTTCCACCAAAGGCAAAGCCATCACGGGTGATGTGATTATCCTGCCTGACGTGGCCGATTCTATCGCCTTTCAGCAATGGCTTCCACAGGCGAAAGGAAAATTTGTGATGATTTCCATGTTGCAGCCAACCGGTCGTCCCGATCACAACTGGGAAGAATTCGGCAAAAAAGAATCCACCGATAAGATGAAGACCGAACGCGATAAACTCACCGAGGCCTGGAACGCACGGATCAAGAAGACCGGCAAGACCCTGCAGACTTTACCATTAGCGCTGGAGAAAGCCGGTGCTGCAGGGATCGTAACCAGTTACTGGTCGAGAGCATTCGGTGCTGACAAAATTTTCGGCGCAAGAACCAGGAAAATCCCAACCGTCGATGTCCAAATGGAGGACTATGGACTACTGTACCGGCTAACGGAATCGGGCAAGCCGACGCGCCTTAGCGTAGAGGCAAACAGCAAGGAAACGGGTGTGGTTCCTACGTACAATACGCTGGCCGAGATCAAGTCGACGACAAAGCCCGATGAGTACGTGATGCTCTCGGCACACTTCGACTCCTGGGACGGCGGAACCGGTGCAACGGACAACGGTACGGGTACGCTCGTCATGATGGAAGCCATGCGCATCCTCAAGCTCGTATATCCCAATCCCAAGCGCACCATTCTTGTCGGACATTGGGGCAGCGAAGAACAGGGCCTGAACGGATCGCGCGCGTTCGTAGAAGATCATCCGGAAATCGTGAAGAACCTGCAGGCACTTTTTAACCAGGACAACGGTACGGGTAGGGTAACCACTATAACGGGGCAAGGCTACCTGCATGCCTACGACTACCTGACGCGATGGCTTTCGTATGTTCCGACCGAATACAAGACCGATCTGACAACGACCTTCCCCGGAACACCCGGCGGCGGCGGATCCGACTTTGCCTCGTTCGTAGCTGCCGGCGCACCGGGATTTTCCCTGAGTTCCCTCAGCTGGGCATACGGAACCTACACCTGGCACACCAACCTCGACACCTACGACAAGATCGTATTCGACGACGTCCGCAACAACGCAATACTCGCTGCTATACTGGTATACCAGGCATGCGAAGATCCCAGCCGTACCTCGACTGAAAAGAGCGCGCTGCCATTCAACACGCGCATGAATCAGCCCGGTAAGTGGCCAGAAGTAAGGAAGGCGACAAGAAAAGGGGGTTTGGATTAAATTAACAATTGACAATTTTGGAGCCCGCCACTGCGGGCTTTTTTCGTTTCAGTTTTTCATACGTTGCCGTCAATACCGGCCGAAGTGTTAAACTTAAGTTAAACCACTCCGACGGTCCCTTTCGGATCGTACTTCATTGTAAATTGTCATTATAAACTCATCTCTATGCTGCGGAATTATCTTACCCTGATGCTGCGCAACCTGAGGAAGCACACCTTGTTTGCAAGCATCAATATTTTGGGGCTAACGGCGGGCTTTACTTTTGCGCTCCTTATTGGGGGATTTACGTTGTCAGAGATGCGCGTGAATCAAAGTCTGACGTCGGTCGACCAGTTGTACCTGTTGGAACTCGCGCACGACATCGATGGGCCCGAATTTTTTATGCCCGTGCCGCTCATGCCACGCGCGCTCGATCAATATCCTCAACTCATTGAGAATTATTACCGCTTCTGGGACCGGAACATAACCATCTCCAGAAACGACAAGCACTTCCGCATTCAAAGCATGATCGGCGACTCGACGCTGCTGAGCGTCTTCGGGTTTGACGTCGTGGCCGGTGATGCCGCGAACGCGCTCACGCAGCCCAACTCGATCGTGATTACGCAACAGGTAGCCACTCAGTTCTTCGGCAACGGCAACGCAATTGGCGAAACCCTGCTGGTCGCAAGCGAGGGTAACGGACTGAAGAATTATAAGGTAACGGCCGTCATCGCGGATCAGGAGAAAAAGAATACAGTAACCGACCTGATGAACATGAATGCGCAGGTCTTCCTTCCAAAGGCGAACGCACCCGACTTCTCGTTGCGAGCGGATGAAAGCGATTGGCAAACTTCCATCATCACCTACGTTAAACTGCGGGAAAATGCCAGGGTCGGGGATGTCAACAGCAAGCTCAATGCCTTACTCAAGGCCAACGCGCCTCCGGTCGTGTATGAGTCGGGCCAGATTGCCCTTAAACCCCTCTCCGATTATTATCTCATCACCAATCACGGCTCCGTTCAGCGACTCCTTAGCTCGCTTGCCTGGGCCGTGGCGTTCATTCTGCTGCTCGCCATCGCGAATTTTACGAACATCACCATTGGAGGATCGCTCGGTCGCATCAAAGAAGTTGGCGTTCGCAAGGCCATTGGCGGCGTTCGTATGCAGGTCGTGAAACAGTTTATAGTCGAGTCGGTGGCCTGCGCGTTCATCGCTGCTGCGCTCGGATTGCTCTTGTATGAACTGTTGCACCGCGAGTTCGGTGTCATGATGGATACGCAAATTCCTTCCGTGCGTAACTTCACCGGAAAATTCTGGCTGATCATCATTGTCCTTGCGTGTGGGGTGGGCGTAATCGCCGGCGCGTATCCCGCTTTTCACCTGGCAACCAGCCATGTTGTCGATTCGCTGAAAGGAAAATTCCGCAACGTTTCCGGCACAGTACGGATATCGCGTTTGCTGATCGGCCTTCAGTTTACTATTTCGCTCTTCATCCTTGCCTGCGCAGTAGTGATGACGTTGCAGTTCAATTTCTTTCTTAACAAGGACCTCGGATACGATCGTTCACAAGTGCTGCTCATCACTTCTGTGCCACGTTTATGGAACGAAGAAGGCGTGGCCAGAATGGAATCGGCCAAGCAGATCTTAAAATCCAGTCCGGTAATCGAAGCAGCTTCGTTTTCCCTGGGTTCGCCCGCTGTTCAGTTCAATATGGGGTCAGATAACATCTATCCCTCCGGTCATTCATCCGAGGAAGCCATCAACGCTTATCTCTCGTTTACCGACGATGACTTCGCTGCCGTATACGGTCTGAAGATGAAGGATGGCCACTATTTCAACCAGGATGGCGGCACGCACGTGCCAAACAACGTGGTGATCAACGAGTCGGCCAGTCGCGCGGTATCGCTCAAGGTCGGAGACAAATTGAAGATGGCTCAAACGGGAGATCAGGAATACACCGTCGTGGGTATCGTGAACGACTTCCATTTTGAATCGCTGCATGAGCCCGTGAAGCCCGCCGTTTTGTTACACGTTCGCGATGGCCGGGTCTTCCGGTTCTTCTCGCTGAGGTTGCGGGCAGGCAATCTCCCGGACGCGGTTCAGGAGGTTGAAAAGGCCTGGCGCCAGGCGTTCCCTGATGACGCCTTTATGGCGTCGTTTGCCGACGACCGCGTTCAACAGCAATACAAAACGGAGTTGAAGCTCAGGAAGGGTGCAGCACTCGCGTCAGGCTTGATGATCATCATCGTGATGACGGGCGTGTTCGGACTGGTGGCACTTGCCGTTGCGCGACGCACCAAGGAGATCGGTATCCGGAAAGTTCTTGGGGGTAGTGCCTCACATATCCTCGCACTCATTGCGAAAGAATATGTGGTGGTTATGTCCCTCTCTTGTATCATAGCCATACCGTTGAGTATCTGGTTTATTACCCAATGGCTCAACACATTTGCGTATCACATCACGCTGCAAGGGTGGATGTTTGTCGCGCCGGTGGTCGCGGTTCTGGTGCTTACGCTGCTGATCGTATTGCTGAGGGCATCGCGGGCTGCACTGGTAAATCCGGTGCGGGCGATCCGTTATGAGTGAATCGAATTTCTTCCATGGGCAACAATACGGGCGCGATCGATCTAGGAATTTCCAGCCGCGGATCGATTTCGAAACAAGGAATGTGATAGCGCCATGTGAATATTACGCCAAACGCGATTGCGCTCCGACTCTGCCAGTAACACCTTCATGCCACACAAAGGATAGATCTCATCTACCGCTTCTCGACACGTGCGCGCGAGTTCGTGACAGGTAAGGCTTACCTCTTGAAGATTGCCGACAGGCACAACTCCGGTCACCAACAGTTGCTGCCACGCTTCGTCGAGGTATCGGAAGAACAGCCTGCGCACGTTATTCAATGTCGATTCATGTTTGCGAACAACGACCTCGCAGGTACTCATTCCTTTGGACGACTCATGTTCTGATACGCTATCGATCGCCAGGTCCAGGAAACGCTGCGTCATGCCGGCGACGTTTGCCACGAGCGTCGTCCCGGCCAAGGGTAAGAATGGAAAGCGATAGACAGGATCATTGATCGTGGCGGCCGATGGATCAATCTCAAAGCATCGCTTAGCCGGAACGTTAACGTTGGATACGGAGAATGAATGGCTGGCCGTAGCGACCATACCCGTAGCGTTCCAGGTTTTTTTCACGACCACCTCGCAGGGCTTTAGAATAAAAGGCATTATCCGTAGCGTTCCATCGGCGTTCAACAACGCTTTACCCTGGTCGTGAATGACGCAATTGGCGGTGAACGTCGTGGCGTGTAGCGAACCCGATGCGTATGGCCACAAGCCATTGATCACGTATCCGTCGTTCGTGATCCCGGCAGTACCGGTAGCACTTCCACTGCCCGCCACGCATAGCTTATCACCCACGAAAAATTCATCCGCTATCGACTTGTCTACGAACCCGACGAACCAACCGGCACCTCCGCATAACGTAGCCACCCAGGCGGCGCTGCCATCGGCCCACGCCAACGCTTCCTCGAGCCTGACCGCTTCCGGAAGTGTTAGGCCCAAGCCGCCATAATTTTTGGGAATGAACATTTTGAACCACTTGTGGTCGTACAACATGGAAAGTTGCTTCGGATGCAGGTCGCCGGCCATCTCCGCCTCCTGCGCAAAGGCAGAAAGGAGCCGGGCAACTTCCGGGTCCAATCGCGCTGAAGGATGTTCGAGGCTTGTCATGTTCGGCTTTCGCTTCCTAAAACGGGTAAAATAGCCGATTGTGTGGCAAAAATTCAACCCCTTCCCGGACCATTCGTTATCATGTCTTGCCTGGTAAATCGGTGGCACTCATGAAATTGCACACTAAGTCGTCGGGCACGGCGACAGATTTGCAGATGGATTACGTGCCCAGCAGGCCCAAATGGGCAAACTTTATATATTTGCGCCACTAATCAGGCGCCGGCCGGGCGTCAAAAAAATGGCCCCGTAGTTCAATGGATAGAATAGGAGTTTCCTAAACTTTTGATGCAGGTTCGATTCCTGTCGGGGCTACTATAACGTTTTTAAGTTATTAAAGGTCAATTAATTACAAATTATACCCCTACTTTTTTACCCCTATTTCACCCCTACTTTTAGTATGTGAGTGAAATGGATTTTGTTTAATAATGATGGAAATACTTTTAGCAATAGCCGGATTGCTTTTAGCAGTAATCTTGCCTGTTTGGTCGCACTTGCATCGCAAGTATAAGAATCGACCAAGATTAGAAATCGAATTAGTATCGAAAGGCGGAAGCAGTTCACCTGCCGGAACAAGTTCACGCAGTAAAGTAACACAGGAATTAATAGACGGAGTAATGCACAATGTAATTGACGGCGATACGGCAATTAAAATCTTCAACCTCAAATGGAACTTCTCGATCATTATAAGAAACAACTCTGACGTGACTGCCTACTACCCTGAGTTGGAAATAATCAGCATGCCCCAATTCAAAATTGACATTAAGAAATTACCGACCGATCCAATCCTTAACAGTGCTCCGGTAACATTGGATGGAAACTGCTCAACATGGGAGGAATGCACTGGTGCTGATCGTACAGACGCGGGAAAGTTTCCTATTATGTTCCAAGACATAAAAATAGAACTTAGATATAAAAATCACGGCGGCACTGTGTTCTATACTTTTTTCGATTATGCGAATAAAAATAGTGTCAATAAACTCTTGAGGAAGAGTCAAAAGAAGACGCAAAAGAATACCAATTAAACCGTATTTTCGATATAAGAAGTTTGGCAAAGTTGCCATCAACAAGTGTCTCAATCAGCAATGGGTAGTGGCTGACAAGATTGAAACACGAGGCGTTTTTTAGAAATCCCCTGTTACATGGAATATATATCTACAACTACCTTGGCTAATGAAATGGACATTAGGCCAGCCGATCTTTTCGATAAGTTGAAATCCTTGGGTTGGATAGAACGTAAAAATGACAAGTGGATTCTAACCGATCAAGGGAAAAAGAAAGGCGGACAAACGCGAACAAGCCCAAACTATGGTGAGTACATCGTGTGGCCGGAAAATATCCAGATAAGCAATAGCCAAGGCCACAGCGGAGAAAAACCTAAATTGATAAACTCAACCGCACTAGGTACACATTTCAACATCTCGTCAAAGCGAGCAAACCTGATCTTAAACGAATTGGGTTGGATACAGAAAACAGTTGCAGGATGGAGTACAACACAACTCGGTAAAACTCTCGGCGGAAAGCAATTTGAACATGACACTTCTGGCAACTCTTATGTGATGTGGCCAAGCACTATTTTTCAGAACAGCGATCTTCTTGAAGTCTTCGACGAAACTCCAAAGCAAAAAGTCCTTGCTGTTGCGAAAAATGTAGAGCCCAACAAAGAAAAGTCTGACTCAGATACGGTAGAAGATTTCAGAAAAAAATACCCGACGGAATATCGTACTAAAGATGGCCACCTTGTTCGATCTAAGGCGGAATTAACAATTGATGATTCGCTATACTTATGGGGTATCGTTCACGCTTAGAAATTACCCAACACTCATAAGACAGTTTATTCAGACTTTCATATTCCGTCAGGCAACGGCAGGCCAAAAGCGGTTTATATAGAATATTGGGGATTGGAAAATGATGAGAAGTACAACCAACCAAAGAGGGAAAAGATTGAAATTTACAATCAACTAGGGCTGACCTTAATTCAATTGAATGATGCCGACATCAAGAATATTGAAGACTCGTTACAGAAGTACCTTCTCCAACATGGCATTACGGTTAACTAGATGTTTAAATAGAAGTATTTATTTGACTTCAATAAAGAAAATTAATTGACAAGAGTGACGTTGCATTACACTATAAAATAAATATTATGTCGGTGTTCATTAGTTATTCCAGTAAGGACAAAGATTTTGTTGACAAATTGGGCATTAGGTTGGTTACGGATCGGATAAAGGTATGGGTTGACCGGTGGGAGATCAACGTAGGTGATTCTTTGATTAATAAAATTCAAGATGCCTTAGGTGAATCTTCATTCTTACTAGTCGTTTTGTCCAATTCCTTTGTTCAATCAGAATGGTGTAAAAAGGAATTGAATTCAGGGTTAATAAGAGAAATTGAAAGTAAGCGTGTAATAATTCTCCCCGTCGTCATTGATGATTGCCAGATACCGGTATTTCTCAAGGAAAAGAAATATGCTGATTTTAGGAAGAATTTTGAGTCAGGATATAAAGAATTGATCGTTCCATTAGCGAGTTTGTTCTCTGAGTACATGGGGAGAGATACGGACTCAGAATCGAATACAGATTTTGCGCTGGACTGGGGAATTACTTCGAAGGGAAGTTATAACTTCAACGTTGACTCAGTAGTAACGTTCAAAAACAAACCATTTTGCATTTTGTCCCAAACATCATTCTTCGGAAACGCCGCAGCGACCAAACGTTGGATTGATCAGTCTAAGGCGGGCCTAGGGTGGATGATGAAAGAAGTGATTGTAGGAATGTGCGCTAACAACAAATATATCATGGACATGCATGTGATGCTTCGTAACGATAAACCTCACGTTGAAACAATAACTATTGGCGACCCTGCCGCCGGTGTGGCATTTGAAATGGATATTCGAGTAAGAATTCTGGGCATGGACACTGGTAAAGAAACATTGTTTGGTTATCCTCATATTTTTCATGTGCTGGATAGTACCAAATCAGAACGTATTAAAAAATAGATTAAGTGTAAGTAATGATGGATATTATACATCGGTATATTGACCAACTTGTCGCCCTTGAAGAAGATCACGTATTTTGTGACGAACCATTGGCTGGCAAATATAAAATATTGGTCATAGGGACATTCAATCCTAATGACGACAGTTGTTTGAAACCTAACACCGCCTCTTGGTTCTATGGCCGAAAGCAAAGCAATTTCTGGAATTATTTTCCAAGTGCATTTGTATCACGATCTCTGCACCATAAGGATGTGCCAAATCTAAGCCCGCACATTTGGAAAACATTTTGTAAAACGAATAAAATCGTCATCATAGATTTAATCAAGAGAATTAAAGATGTTTCGCCGCTTGAAGATTTTGGTGATAAGGATGTAGAGAGTAAAATAAGTCTTGCCAAACACAATACCGAATACTTTGACATAGCGAAGGCATTCAAAGAAATAAAGTTTGACAAGATAATTTATTCCCTTGCGTAGTCTGAGGCAAAGAAATTAGAGCAGTTGGTTCAAATTAGGGATATAGTTAATATGAATCTTATAAGTAATAAGTGCATTGAAAGCATGGATCAAATTAGGTATTGCAGGTCACCATCGAGAGGTGATTGTTCGAAAGATTGGCACGATGCCGTTAATGGTAATTGAAATCTGAGAAAAACTGGTTCTCGACATAAACATTGTTATGAGTGTTGAACTCAATAAGTACGAATCTTGCCTCTTTGAAATTAAGAAGAGGGTTGAAGTAGTTACTGACTACGTTACTGGAAAGAAAACGACGGGGTATCTAATCACAGAAGTGGAATTCATTTGTCTGCAATTCCGAAAAATTATTGAGTTGATTGCCCTTTCTTCTCTAGTCGCAAACAAGTCCGAATATGAGAAACAGCATGCTAAGTTCAATGAGCATTGGAATGCACGACTAATATTTCAAGACTTAGAACGACTTAATCCTAATTTTTATCCGAGGCCATCGACCCAAACGGTAAAAACCAGTAAAGACGGTCAGAAGTATTTTGACTTAAAGGAAATTTCTACTGGATTTATGAAAAAGGAAGATGCGTTGAAGATTTATGAAAAATGTGGAGGCATTCTCCATGCTGACAATCCTTATCGCGGTGAAAAGAACATTAAGGACATAAGGAATCAGTTCCCCACATGGCTTAAGCGCCTTATGATATTGATGAACCACCACTCAATAATGCCTATCGACGGTACGATAATTGTTGGACTCATGAAAGGCAGTGAGACTGGCAGGCCACATGCGTCTCATTTTGGTCAGTTGAACGAGCAAGAAACGGAAGCGATGATGAAGAAACTTTCATAAATGTGTTAATAGAAAGCGGGTTTTAGATTGTGAGTTACTCCATCATTTCGTCAAAGGCTTCCCGTAATAGATTAATTAATTCAGTCTCTTCATCTATCTCCTTCAGACACCAGACCAGTTTGTCTCGTAGCATGGTAAGCCGGTCGACATCTTCTTTTGTGTCTTCATAGATCACACGGAACAGTTCGTATTTGTCATAGGCGATTGTAAAGTAGTTGACCAACATGTTCCCAATTAATTTCGGGTCATCGGTATTTAGGATGACATAATACAATGAGGCAGTGTGCGCTTTATTATAGGCTCTATCGTGAGTATCTCGAAAGAGCAGTATTTTCTGCTGTTGATTAAAATTGCTAGGTGTCATATCTATTTCCTGAGTTCCCAAAGGATTTTTGCTTTAATGAACCGTTGAAGTCGTCTGTTCAATACTGCACTTGGGCCAAGAAATCTACGCATCGGTAACCTGTCAGTGCCTTCGTTGTGATATCGGCCATAGTTAACGTTGCTTCCGATGCTCACACTATTTGAAGTTGTTCTGATAATCCTGATACTTTTCTTAGTCTGCCAGACTTAACAAGTAATGCTCTGGACGAGTCTCCATCTTTTCGTGGTGTCCATTTCTGTCCGTCCGGAGTCTCTTGTTTCTTATACTGTTCGATGAAAAATGCTAAGGCGACTTGACCCGCTTGCTTTGGTAGCAACCGAATCACCCTTTTTAACCTTTGAAGTTTGCCTGACCAAATACGCGCAAAATCTTGACCAACGTTACTCATGACTAGTAATGGACATCGTAACCAACATCGTATGGATGAATCTTTCTCCCTTTATCTTTCGCGGAATCGTCTATATATGAATATGAGAATTCCATTTGCCATACGAGGACATTATCATGATCGGTGTCTATTACTTCGAAAGTCCTATAAAAGTCGCCAAAACCTAACTTCGGAAGTTCAGAGGCGAGATGTGCGTAAAGCGAATCTTTAAAAGTTAATATATCCTCATCCTTGTGCTTCAATGATTCAACGCAGAGGTATAGCACGAAGATTCCGTTTATCTCTTGTCTGCCTACCGATAACTGGTTAAACTCATTTTCAAAAGTCACACCGACGAATGGAAACATTATTGGATTGTGATCACCGGATTTTACTTTGTCGATTTGATTATTCCAGAGGGCAAATTGTTTCACGGTGCTTGTACCGGTCATGCTCATACATGCATCCTTGATGCTGTTATAAATTCTTACGCTGGTGGTTGCTCCTGAGATCATCTATCGTTTTTGGATAAATACTACCCGATGATTAAAGAACCTTTATCCAGTTTGGCTTTGGTGGATTGTCAAGAATTTGGTGAACCATGATACACTCCTGACTGAACTCATCATTGATGTAATGATACCGTGGAATGTCTGTGCGTGAGGCAAGAAAATGGAATGCTGCTTTAGTCGGTTTGAAAAATCCGTTCTTGTCTTCATCTGGCTTAAGGAGAAACCAGTTCTTTAGAATGCTGTAGTCGGTGCAATTCTTGCCCCAATTATCTTTAACACGTTGCTGGATTTCGTTATAATGAATGCTTTCCTTTCGGTTGAAGAATTGCTCACAGATTTCAACTAAGAAATAAACGTGTGCCTCTGAGAGTTGTCTTTGGTAGATATTTGTTTTACGTCCACAACATGGACATGTGTGAGTTAATGTTGCGACTGACATTGTGTATATCGGTAATCTGGATCATATTATTTTTGCTTTGTTTATTTAGGTTCATTGTCGAGGACGTAGTAAACACCAGCAACACTCAGGTTGTATTTGAATGCCAGTTCTGTTAACACATGGTTTTTCTTTCTGTAAGGCTGCTTACTTTTTAATTCGTTGTAGTCGCTAATGAGAGAGCGATTCCTTTCAGCACGTACATCTGGCTGCTTACTGTTTCTGTCCGCCCGAACAATTTTGATAATGCTAATTTTGGACAACTGATATTGCTCCGCAAGCAATGCGTTTACGTCTTGCTTAAGTTTGGTTGTCTTTAGCAGGAAGTAGAAATCTTCAACTATTCTTTTGTTACGTTCTGCTAGTTTGACTTTCATGATTATAAATACTTATAAAGCATCGAACGGCTTTAAGTAGTTCAAGTATTTATTAATATGAAAGAAACTAGATTACGACTTGACGACAGTAGGTTCTATCAGCAGTCAGGGGATAGCATCGCGCTGAACGGTATAATAGTAAGGCATAATTTGGTGAAGACCATCAGTGAAGATTACTACGCAGCCAACGAAGATAATGGTAGGATTTTACAGGTTGTCGGAATGCAAGACACTGTGATATTTTTCGCATCGGGACTGACGCAGGACTTTCAAATCAAAATACACAATCAGATGTTTGGATACAACGTGCGGATTATGCCCACTGTGTCTTCAGTCGGAATTGCAATAGAACCTCATCGAATCGTCGATTTGTTTATACATGATAACATCCTACAAGGGGATATCAATGAATGAGTCAGTTGACCTTGTGGTCAATCAATGTATAAGTGGAGTCAATAACAAAATAATTTTCACCTTTGTCCACGAATGACTTAATTTCAGACTCGATGGCTGACCAAGTGCTAAATTTTGCGTACTTCCGAACATACTCCATGAAGTCGTCGATGTGTTCGACAGCCATTCCGGAATCCGCCGTCCGCCCGTCACTCAATGTTGCTTGCGCCGTCTTTGTTGCAACAATCCAATAGACTTTCAACGGAAAAGTATTACCTAAACCATCAAATCTAATCGTGACCATTTTCACCAAAGCACTGGCCATGTTAGGTTATTCTTATGCGGGAAATCGCGATCCATTATTCTCGATACGTCGAGAAGACTGACCCCTTCGCACCGAAGCAGAGCCAATCGTTTATCATAGGAGAACGCCAATTTTGTTGGAAAAGATGCTCGAATTCTGGCCTTCACCCTAGAAACCATTCCTGCTTTAACCTTTGTTACAACTGCCATGTCATTTATTTTTAGTATATAGAGATATAAGGTATAAATTTTATGGCTGTTTTCAAATGGATGCCAGACTGGTGTTCACTACCGAGAGGGAAATGATACGTTTATTAGTAGTATTTTTACCATATAAAAAATAAGTAATATGTTAAAAGTAAAAAAGTTAAATGTTTCCGTTGGCGAAGTGAATACCATCACAACCTACGAGATTGAAAAAACACCCGCTATTAAAACAGAGGAAGAACTCTTGGCGCACAACGAGATTCAGGCTTTGTTGGGTGACGGCTATTGCCGGAATGCCATTGAACATGTCAATCACTGGATCATAGAAATAGCGTCTCCTTCTTCCGCTAATATCTTCATGTAGCGACCTTCTGTCATCCACATATTTGCGCTGAATCTTATGGATTGCTCATCTTTCATCACAACTAAACAATGATCATGTTATGAGTTTCAAGCGAGGCGATCTGGTAAAGCGTGAAGGCGAAAATGTCGTCATGAAAATCATAGAGATAAAGAAAGGTGGGTTGGCAATATGCTCAGGCGTTGATGGAATTACTAATCAGAAAATTCCAATTCCTATTGAAAAACTTGAGTATGCCAGCGATGCCGGTAAAATCTATTAATATTCTATACGGAGTATAAAGATCATATATGCAGTGCATGATTGAATTCCGATAGGGATTCAATCACTCACGTTATGCATAACCTTTCTTATACTTCGTTTCTCTTCTTATCAATTTAAATCTTAAGATATATTTTATGTTTATACTTTCAATAGGAAGAAGGTACAAGAACTCCGTTCAAACGTTCAGTTCAAACAAAGTTAAAGTACATAACCCTTCAATGAGGTAGGCTGGTAATGACAACTCGTTAGAATCATGTACCATTTAATCATTCCACATTATATTCATTCCCTCAAACCTCTCTATAAGAAATTACTTCTGTAGTACCCTTTGAAAAGAAACAAAAATAGGGAATTGACAAACTGCTAAAATCTTTTTGGCTGCTACATGTTTTCGTGTAACGGGGTGAAGAATTATGTCTTAAACCAGATTGGCGATGCACCAAACAAAGGCTGTTCAATTTGAACAGAAAGTGCATCGATAGTCTAAGACCTCTTTTTGAGCGGGAAGATCACATGAAACCCTGACAATAAGTAGCATCGCATTTTTTGGTTATCGGTCATCAAAAACGCGTAAAACGATTCGTTGGTTTTTATGACGAAAACCAATCCGTCATAAAACAGAAAAGCAACCAGTGTGAGGTGGTTGCTTCCTTTTTTCAATCCGAGTAATCGGAATGATATTTCTTCAACTTAACTCCTCACACGTCAGTTAAGTTATGGTATCAATATGTCTCTCTTAAATACTAAGTGGTGCCGATAAAATCACAGCGGGAAATCAAGTATTTCGGAATTGGTTTGAAAGACCGACTTCCCACTTCCGCCTCTACACCTCTCAGTCTTCTATAGTACTAAGATAATGCGTATATAAATTTTGTCAAGTCGTTTTGAATTTATTTCAAACCCGTACATAAATCTGAGTCGTGAATGGGTTATCTTGAATTGAATATTTGCAGCAGTATGATAGTGCCATCCATGACCCAAAAGGAAATTGCAGTGCACCTGTTTTCCGAGGTCAAGAATAATCGAAAGAGAATAGTAACGAAAGCCAAGACCGTTGCGAAACAAATGCGAAGACTTGGCAGAAAAGTTCATTCGTACAAGCAAACCGTTGGCTCCAACACTGGTCTCACTATCTACATATACGGAATTGATAAAGAAGGTGTTGATTACGCGGTAGGATGTTGGTATCATTCCGATAGAGGATATTGTTGGGTAAGTGTCATGGATAATGGCGTTCATTTTTATCTCGCGCATTTCTTTCACCGTTATGCAGAGCGTTTCTTAAAGAAGCAGATGAGCGTTCAGGATGCCGCGAAGGAACTCTATAGTCGCTATCTGATAACCGCTGCACGCAAAACCGAGCAAAGACCCGACGGGAAATTTAAAATGCAATTGGCGATTCAAGGTGGATTGGCACGTGGAGTCATTGACACCGCAAATGACGTAGTAGTATACAATACCTGCGTGTCTGACTTATGGCCAGATCAAGTTAGCGACATTGAGGATGATCGTCAATTAAATGACGCCTTGCAAAGCATGGATTGGCTTCAATACAAAGCATTCGTTGAGGCAATAACATTGTGAATCTTCACTCGAAGTGAACGCGAATGAACAAACCGGAATGTTCAGACCAATATCTTATTTGACTTAAGTAGCCTGCGCAATCGATTAAAGAACTCCCTGCTATATTCATTTTGAAGCCACTCAACAACTTGCTCCAATACACTAATTTGGTAAGTAGTTAGTGTCGAAAAAATGATTGATAAATAGAAAGGCGTTTGGTCGACATCATAAGCATTGTCATCTACGTACTTCAAAATCAGATGTAATGATTTCAGGTAGACATCGAGCGTTTGATCTGTTCCCTCAATTAGTACGAATATGTCGCGAGCAACGTGATCCTTTTCTTCGTACTCACCCTCCTTCACTTTTTGATGAATGTCGTTGAAGATTGCTTCAAAAGATGACAAACCTTCACTAAACTGACCGGAATTATCGTCGTAACGAACTTGTAAAGCCATTTGCTTGTTTGACTCGACCAAATTGAAGAATGTTATCTCGAATGATTGTTTACGTAAGTTTTTGGTTTGGTTGGAAAATTCGGTTCGAGTATCATGGAGTTCTTTCCGCTGAAGAATTATTGTAAAAAGTAATCCTGATACGGTCAGTGCGGAGAATATACTGGTGATGATGTTCAGGGTATCACCAAGTTGTCCGGCTTTGGTTTCGTTCCCATCGTAGATATTTGTATATACGACTATTAGACCAACGATCCATATAGTAAGTGCAGCACCGGACAGTAACAGTAATGGTGTCCAACTGATCAGGGTTGGCTCGTTATACTTAGGTTTTGATTCTGTGCCAGTGTTTGTATCTTCCATATCAGAATTAAAATGCCATCGGGTTTTTGAGGAAATGCGTGATAAGTGAATTTCACTTATTCCGGCCAAAGTTGTATTCTTTCGGGATTGCCAAAATCGCCTAATATTCTGTTTCCGTCTTCATCATTTTCAGTTATACTTAACTTGATGATCTCCACAAAGTCTGCTTTGTTCCTTGTCTTTACCTCACCTTCAAAGTAGGCAACATAATTCTCAATGTTCTTGTCTGGGTTATATTCTTCTGATTGTTTGTAGTGAGTCGCTTTGTCATTGTTGACCTGATATTCTGCGGTACACTCAATCATGATTTGATCCATAGCATTTTGGGAATATTGCTCGAAGGTGTAGTCGGTAAGGAACAATGCACCAAAAATGGCAATTGGGAGTGCACCAATTTTGGCAACAAGAGTGCTCCACTGGTGAGCAAATAAAGTGGATTGTTTTTCAGGATTCAAATATTGTTTTTCGGTTGCTCAGCCGGTAG
>DATHKA010000366.1:0-21008 GCA_035489615.1 Chryseolinea sp. | reverse complement strand
GATGATCTCAGCCACCGGGTAATAGATCGCGTAGTACAGGACTGAGCGCAGGTTGGCGTGCCTGTGTTCTTCGTTGATGGCTTTGAATTTTTCAAACTCGCGTTGTTCACTGCCAAATATCTGCACGATGTTCATACCCGTGATGTGTTCCTGCACGAATGTGTTCAGGTTAGACACCGCGTTGCGCACATCGTTAAATGCCACCTTGATCTTCTCTTTGAAGACGTACGTGCTCACGAGCAATAGCGGTATCGTTGACAGGCTTAACAGCGCGAGGCGCCAATCCTGGTAGAACATAAAAGCCAGAATGAAAATAATCTGCAGCAGGTCGCCCACCATAGCCGCGAGACCTTCACTGAAGACATCGGCCAGGGTCTCAACATCGGAGATCGTGCGGGTTACCAGGCGTCCGATCGGGGTCTTGTCGAAGAACTTTAGCCGCAAACTGATAATATGTTCATACAGGCGCGCACGGATGTCGCGAATCACCTGCTGACCTAACCAGCCCGACAGATAGGTGTGTGCATATTGTGCGATGGAGTGCACGACCAGGAGCACCAACAGCACGATCATCATGTTCAGCATGGCGGCGTAGTCGCCCTGTGCCACATCGTTGTCGAGCGTATACTGCACCAGATAGGGTCTTGTTGGCGTCAGTACGCCCAGTACTACGGTCAGGATCACGACGGCCATAAAACGACCGCGATAGGGCGACACGAAGCGCATCAGACGGGTCAGCACTGACCAGTCGATGATATTGCCACTGCTTACTTTCTCTTTCTCCACAGTTCTATTTTATACTCACATTTTCAAATATTGCAGCCGGATACTTTATCCGGGTAAGATAGAGGCCATGTGGCGGAACGTTCGCACCTGCCTTCTTCCGATCACGACTCTCGATGATCGCCTGAAAAGCCTTGACCGAAGTTTTACCGCTCCCTACATCGAGCAGCGTACCCACGATCGATCTTACCATGCCCCGGAGGAATCGGTTCGCCGTGATGTCGAATTCGAGCATGGCGCCCTGCTGGCGCCAATGTGCGCGTTTTACGGTGCAAAGAAAGTGATTTACGTCGGTGTGGACCTTGCTGAAACACTCATAGTCATGCTCCCCGACTAATAACGCGGCGGCTTTGTTCATGGTTGGGACATCCACGGGTTTAAACGAGTGCCACGCGAGTCCCTCCAGGAACGGATTTTTCTCCCGCGTAATGCGATACTGATACGAACGCTCAACGGCATCGAAGCGTGCACTGGCTTCGTCCTTTACGCGGCGTATACCCTTGATAGTGATGTCGCGCGGCAAAAACGAATTGAGCCTGAAGACGAGCGTATCATGGTCGAACGCCTTCTCCAGATCACAATGAAAGTACTGCTGCTCACAGTGCACACCTGTATCTGTGCGGCCACTGCCGTAGATCTTTAATGGAGACTTAATCAGGTGAGAGAGTGCGTTCTCGACGACCGATTGAACAGTGGTCGCATTCGCCTGACTCTGCCAGCCCGCATAGTTCCTGCCGTTGTAGGCGATCTCAAAAAAGTAACGCAATTTATTTACTTTGCTGCCAAGTTAAAGTAAGCACACTATGTGGCAAAGAGTTCAAACGGTATTTCTGGGAGTAGCTGTGGTGTCTCTTGTGGCCTCCCTGGTGCTTCCGATCTGGAGCGTTGAGGTAAACGGCGAAGCAACGGTACTGACTTCGTTTTATTTGGCTAAAGGTCTGAAGGGCGATCTTGGAGAGGGCGCCCTATACTCGTACATGCCTTATTCTGTTACTGCAATGCTGAGCGCAGCCGCGATTACGCTTGCCATTATCGGGATCTTGAAATATAAGTCCCGGATGACCCAAATGAAGATGGGCGCGTTGAACTCATTTTTCCTGGTAGGGGTCATTCTTGCGTCTTTCTATTTTTCCAACAATCTGATAAAGTCACTCAATGCTGGCGGCAACTACGGTCTGGGTATGTGGCTTCCGGGGGTGGCTGTGCTCTGTAACCTTTTGGCGAATCGGTTTATCAGGAAGGATGAAAAACTGGTGCGCGATTCCAGCCGATTGCGGTGAGTGGGGGTGAAGGTCGTTGTAGGAACAGTTGCAGAAATTTGACGGTTTTAAAAAATCCAGGATAAGAGGCCCACGGAGATATTTTTTGGGGTTTATGATGGGCCGTAGATGGAAGTGATCTGGTCGGTCTAAATAGGGCTGCGCCTTGACGAAATGCGAGGCCTGGAGGAGATCGAAGCATTTTTTAGGGCGTGCTTCGGCCGCTACGCGGGCGAAATTACTGGCGCACTGAAGACAAAGAATTTTCAGGAATTTGAACAGGCAGTACTCGGGCTATTAGGTTAGCCGTGAAGAAAAGGACACTCGATTTTCGCCCGCGCAGCGGCCGAAGCACGCCCTTGAGGGAGCTTGGATCTCCTCCAAGCCTCGCATTTCGTCAAGGCGCAGCCCTAAGACCGACCAGACCACTTCCATCTACGGCCCATCATAAACTCCCAAAAAATACCTCCGTGATCTCCCATCCTGGATTTTGTTATCGGGACCTGCGCACTTTCAACAAAGTGACAACCTGTCAGTCTGCATCATCGTGGAACGACATTTGAAAAAGCGTCACCCATCAGGAACAATTACGTCTGTTTCCGTTTTAACCAATAAAAAACTCGAAAAACTAACGATATGGCAGAAGTCCAAGAAAAAGGAACGATTTCGATCCACACCGAAAACATCTTTCCGATCATTAAAAAATTCCTCTATTCCGACCACGAGATATTTCTACGCGAACTGGTCAGCAACGCGGTAGACGCGACCCAAAAGCTGAGAAAATTGGCCGCACTGGGCGAAAACACGGGGCAAACTGACGATCTGCGAATCGAAGTTTCGTTCGACAAGGACAAGAAAACCATCACCGTGAGCGACAAAGGTCTCGGCATGACCGGGGAAGAGATCAAGAAATACATCAACCAGATTGCCTTTTCGGGCGCTACCGAGTTCGTAGAGAAGTTCAAGGATAAGACCGATGCCAAAGACATCATCGGTAAGTTCGGTCTCGGGTTCTATTCTGCCTTTATGGTAGCCGACCAGGTTGAGATCATTTCGAGGTCTTACAAGGCATCAGAAGACGAGGCTGCGCGCTGGATATGCGACGGCTCAACAGAATTTGAACTGTTCTCTGCCACAAAAGCAACCCGCGGTACCGATGTCATTCTTCACATCAACAATGACTCGGAAGAGTTTTTGGATGAATGGAAATTGAAAGGCATCCTGGAGAAGTATGGCAAATTCCTGCCGGTCGAAATCCAGTTTGGTACCAAAGACGAAAGCGTCGAAGATGGCACCGACGAAGAAGGCAAGCCGAAATACAAAACGGTCAAAGTTGATCGCATCATTAACAACACCGCGCCACTGTGGACCAAGTCTCCTTCGGATCTCAAAGACGAGGATTACCTGGCCTTCTACAAAGAGCTTTATCCGTTCACGGAGGATCCGCTCTTCTGGATCCACCTGAATGTCGACTATCCGTTCAATCTAACGGGGGTGCTATACTTCCCGAAGGTTAAGAACGACTTCGAGATTCAGAAGAACAAAATTCAGCTTTACTCGCGCCAGGTATTCATTACGGACGAGGTGAAAGATGTGGTGCCGGACTTCCTGATGACGCTGCATGGCGTACTCGATTCGCCGGACATTCCACTGAACGTGTCGCGTAGCTACCTGCAGAGCGACGCCAACGTGAAGAAGATTAGTCAGCATATCACCAAAAAGGTGGCCGACAAACTTACCGACCTGTACAAGAAAGACCGGATAGATTTCGAGAAGAAATGGGATGACATCAACATATTCGTCAAGTACGGCATTGTCAGCGACGAGAAGTTCTACGATAGAGCCAAGGACTTTGCCTTACTGAAAAACACAACCAAAGAGTATTTCACTTTCACTGAATATAAAGAGAAGGTCAGCCCATCGCAAACCGACAAAGAAGGCAACGTTGTGTACGTATACACCTCTGATCCCGGAAAGCAGGACAGTTACATTCAGGGCGCCCAGGCCAAGGGTTATGACGTGCTGCAACTGGATGGCGTATTAGACAGCCATTTCATCAATACACTCGAACAAAAACTTGAAAAGGTTCAGATCAAGCGTGTCGACAGCGAAACGGCCGATAAGCTGATCGATAAAGATGAGAAGCTTGACAGTGTGCTCTCGGAAGACGAGAAGAACACGATCAAAGCAATTTTCGAATCGGCCGTATCCAACAAGAACATGATGATAGCGGTTGAGTCGCTTTCTCCCTCGGATTTGCCGGTCGTGATCACCATGAGTGAATTCATGCGTCGCATGAAGGACATGGCTAAGCTCGGCGGTGGTGGTGGCGGTTACGCGTTCATGGGAACGATGCCCGACAACTACAATGTAGCGGTGAATGCCAACCACCACATTATCCAGAAGATTCTCAAGGCCGAAAACGACGACCAGAAGGCCAAACTCGCCAAGCAGGCGTACGACCTTGCTTTGTTGTCACAGAATTTGCTCACGGGCGCGGATCTGACGAATTTCATCAAACGCAGCGTTGAGCTCGTCTCCTGATCCCGTTAATCCAACGGGTTGGAAACCCTTCCTGTTTACAATACGGGAGGGGTTTTTTAGTTTTGCAATAACATCGCATTCAGTACGTTAGAATTAGCGCCATGCGGAAACGGGTATATTTCCTTTTTGTTATAGCATTTGCAGTTGCCAGTGCAGCGCGGGCACAGGACGAACCTACGCCCCAAGAGCAGCGTTTTACGGTCGATTCGCCTGTAAACCTCAATTTTGAGCAGGAAGCGGAGCCTGTCAGCACCAAGAAAAAGAAGGTTAAAAAGCGCGTCTACTACGGCCTCAAAACCAAAAAAGGCTTTACTAAGAAGGGCGAGGGAGATCGCGTCACTTACGAGCTCTTCTATTACCTGAAGGAGCCGCAGCTGCCCCAGACTTTCGTGCGCGACATCTATTGGTTCGATTTCACCCGCCACGAGATTCGCCGCACCAGCACCTTTGACCCTAAAAAGGGCGTGCTACTCCACGGACCCTATGAGCGCCGGCAAAATCAGGTAGTGATGGAGAAGGGTATTTTCTACAAGGGAACGAAGCACGGTCGGTGGATGAAATATCTGCGCGACAGTACGCTGGTGGATAAGGAACGATACTACCAGGGATGGCCGAAGGAATCATTGGTGTCCTATTACGATCCCTCGCAGCGGAAAAAGATGAAGGAAATGACGCCCATTGAGTATGGCGAGAAAGAAGGCTACTACTACTACTTCCACGAAAATGGCAAAGTGGCGATTCTGGGAGAGTATCAGTGGGATCAGCGCGTCGGCGATTGGACAGAGTACTATGCGAACGGAAACCGCAAAAAAATCGTGTCATATCCCAAAGAGGCCTTTGATGAGGCGGCCAGACCTTATATCAAGGCTGAATGGAACGAGAAGGGCAAGGAGATCTATCGTAACAATAAGATGTCAACAAAGTAAGCGGCAAAGTCTATCAGTACTTCGTAGCAATACCCGAATCAGCCGTTTGGTGCAGATCTGTCTCCCAAAACTATTTCCCTGTTTTTAGCCAATCCATAATTTCGATATTTTTGCAGTGACGTACTCGTTTAGCGAGCGTCATTCCGATCGTATGGACGTTGCAAGTAAACCATCGACTCCCGGCCCTTCAAGTAACGCTATGGCTACCGGCATTCAAGCTATTCCAAGCAGGCTCGACATCGAAGCCGCTCACGAGCGGATACGTCCGTACATTCATCAGACGCCCGTCTTCACTTCGCTGGGCATCGACGAGCTGATCGGCGGGCAGGTGTTCTTCAAATGCGAGAATCTCCAGAAGATCGGCGCTTTCAAGGCCAGGGGAGCCATGAATGCGGTGCTTACCTTGACACGGGAAGACCTCGCAAAAGGAGTAGCTACCCATTCCAGTGGCAACCATGCACAGGCGCTGGCCCGCGCGGCGAAGATTATGAACTCAAGTTCATTTATCGTCATGCCGCGAACCTCGCCGGAAGTTAAAAAACGCGGTGTGCGGGGCTTTGGCGGGCAGATTTTTGAGTGCGAACCAACTCTGGCGGCACGCGAAGCAACCCTGGCTGAAGTAGTCGAGAAAACAGGCGCAACGGAAATTCACCCCTTCAACAATTATGCGGTAATCGCTGGACAAGCGACTGCGGCAAAGGAGTTAATCGAAGAGGTGGGCAAGCTGGATGTTATTATTGCTCCCGTAGGCGGTGGTGGACTCCTGAGCGGAGTTGCCCTAGCCGTTGAATATTTCTCTCCTGAAACCGCTGTTATTGGTGCCGAGCCGGCCGGCGCCGACGATGCTTACCGTTCGATGCAAAGTGGAAAAATAGAGCCCTCACAGGCCAATTCCATTGCTGATGGACTGCTCACATCGCTGGGCGATAAGACCTTCCCCATTATTTCGAAGCGGGTGAAGGAAGTGATCACCGTAAGCGATGACGAGATTGTAGCGGCGATGAGATTGGTTTGGGAGCGCATGAAGCTGATCGTTGAACCGTCGGGTGCAGTGCCCCTGGCTGCTGTCTTAAAGGCGAAGGACAAACTAAAGGGAAAGCGCGTGGGCGTAATCCTTTCCGGTGGAAATGTCGACCTCGAGCGCGCGTTCAAATTGATGTTCTGATTGTGTCGTGCAGGTGTTTTGTAGGATGGGTGCAGAAGCTGAACGCTAAAAAAATCCAGGATGGGAGGCCACGGAGAATATTTTTTGGAAGGTTATTGTAGGGCATGCGGCGATGTGCGGCCATCGGTTTAAAAGGCTTTGAGCCTTGACGAAATGCGAGGCTTGGAGGAGATCCTAGCTCACTCAAGGACGTGCTTCGGCCGCTACGCGGGCGAAATTGAGTGTCGCTTTCTATTACGGTTAACTTAATAGCCGGGGTGCTACACATCCAAATTCCTGGAAATGATTTGTCTTCAGGGCGCCAGTAGTTTCGTCGCGTAGCGGCGAACTACGCCTCGGGATAAGTTAGGATCTCCTCCTGGCCTCGCATTTCGTCAAAGCACTTACCTTTCCTGACAGATAAGCAAGCCTCGAGGCACGAGTTCGAATAACCTTCCAAAAAACATTCTCCGTGGCCTCCCATCCTGGATTTTTTTAGCGTTCAGCTCCTGCGCCCTTCCCTGCAAAATACCTGCAAATGACTTGCCTGCTGTACGCCAGTAGTTTCGTCGCGTAGCGGCGAACTACGCCTTCGGATAAGTTACGACCTCCTCCTGGCCTCGCATTTCGTCAAAGCACTTACCTTTCCTGACAGATAAGCAAGCCTCGAGGCACGAGTTCGAATAACCTTCCAAAAAATATTCTCCGTGGCCTCCCATCCTGGATTTTTTTAGCGTTCAGCTCCTGCGCCCTTCCCTACAAAATAACTTTAGTTCTTGCTTCTGTACTGATCGAACTTTGAAGTCAACTTGCGCTTAGGGAATACGTTGTTGCCGAACTCCGTATCGGCGAGTTCGAAGTTTGGATCGAGCACAATGTTCACAACTTCCTTGTCTTTGATGAACACTTTGGTGATCTCTGACTCGTTCATACGCCACACCTCTGCAGGAATCCGTTCTGTCTCCTTCGTTCCGTCGGCATACGTCCATTGAATGACCAAGGGTGTGATCAGACCACCGACATTCCTGAACTTTAGTTGATAAATGTTCTTGCCCTCCAGTTTCGCGCGGATGGCATTATCATCCTGAGTGCTGCGGAATTCGGCATTCAATTTTTCCGGCGTATTGTTAATGGTAAAAGGCTGCGGCCCTCCGGAGAAATCATTAGGCGTTGACTGATTGCTGGCCGCCAGGTCGCCAGACTTAGACTTCACTCCTTTAAGTTCTGGATCCGACTTCTCGTTGTTAAGCTTAAACCATTTTACCTCAGCCAGATCGACGTCGACATTATCTGTTGTATAAAACCATCCTCGCCAAAACCAGTCAAGGTCGGTACCTGATGCGTCTTCCATGGAACGGAAAAAGTCTGCGGGCTTGGGATGCTTGAATGCCCAGCGCTGTGCATATTCTCTGAAAGCCTGATCGAATTGCTCGGGACCCATAACCGTTTCGCGAAGGATCGTCAACGCAGCTGAAGGCTTCGAATAGGCATTCGAGCCAAACTCCGAGCGACGGATGTTGTCGGACATGGTCATAATGGGACGCATCTGACTCTTCTCACCACGCATAAACGGCGCGATTCCCTTGGGTGTGCCATGCGTTCCAAAGAGGTCGGGATATCGCTCCCGGAGGGTCTCCTTCTCAAGAAAGGTATTCAAACCCTCATCCATCCACGACCACTGCCGCTCATCGGAATTTACGATCATGGGGAAAAAATTGTGACCTATTTCATGAACGACTACTGACACCATGCCGGTAAGTGTTTGTTTTGAAAACGTGCCATCCTTATTCGGACGGCCACCATTGAAGCAAATCATGGGATACTCCATGCCTTGCGCGGCCGAATGCACCGAGTAGGCTACGGGGTACGGATAGTCAAATGTTCTGGAAGAGTACAGCTCGAGTGTGTTGCGTATCGCCTTGGTGGATTCTTTCTGCCAAAGTGGATTGCCCTCTTTCGGGTAGAGCGACTGTGCCAGCGGTGTCTTCGTTCCAATCTTCACCGTTTGCGCATCCCAAATGAATTTGCGCGACGTGGCAAACGCGAAGTCGCGCACGTTCTCGGCAGCGAACGACCAGGTAACTTTCTTGTTCGAGCGTATCTTTTCCTTCTTTTCAGCTTCCTCGGGAGTCACAATAAACACGGGCGCATCATAGGTCTTCTTCGCCTTTTCAAAGCGTTCCAATTGTTCCTTGCTAAGGACATCCTTCGGATTCTGGATCGTGCCAGTAGCCCCCACGATATGATCAGCGGGTACCGTAAGCTTCACGTTGTAGTTGCCAAAGACGAGCGCGAATTCGCCCTGACCGAGGAATTGCTTGTTCTGCCAGCCCTCATAGTCGTCGTACACACACATCCGCGGAAACCACTGGGCGAAAGTATACACGTAGTTGCCATCTTCAGGAAAGTATTCGAACCCGCCACGTCCATCGAACACCTGACGATCCGATTCACGATAACTCCACGCCACCGAAAAGCTCACCTTCTCACCTGTCTTGAGAGGAGCAGGCAAATCGATACGCATCATGGTGTTGTTAATCACGTGGGGCAGATTTTTGCCTCCTGCATCTTTCACGGACTTGATTTGAAAACCGCCATGGTAATCCGACATCGTCACACCCGCAGCATTTTTGAAAAAGCTCGCCGGAATGGAGTCTCTCACGCTGCCTGTACGGGTCACGTTGGTGATACTGTTGTTTGCAAACAGATTCTGATCCAGCTGCAGCCACATGAAAGTGAGCGCATCTGGTGAGTTGTTGTAGTAGGTGATCGTTTCCGATCCGGTAAGCGTTTGTGTAGCGTCGTCGAGTTCCGCGCTGATCACATAGTCCGCACGCTGCTGCCAATAATTTTCACCGGGCGCGCCCGATCCTGTCCGGTAACTGTTAGGGGTTGGCAACAGCTCATCCAACTGTTCAAACTTCCCCGTCCACTGCTGTGCGCTTGCTGTGGAGCCTGCTACCATGAATAACAAGATCATCCATTTGAGAGCGTCTTTCATGCTGCGTACTATTTAGATGTATCAGGTATGGGCATTTGCACACCCTGCCGGCTACTTAGTTTTCTTCTTGAATTCATCAAACTTGGTACCTGCGTCCGGGCGCTTAGGGAACACGTTGTTCTGCGTGTTTACATCGGTGATCTCATTGAGCGGATCGATGGTTATATCCACGACCTCTTTATCTTTGATAAACACCTTGGATATTTTCTGTTCGTTAACGCGCCAGATCTCAGCGGGGATGCGCTCGATTTCTTTCGAACCATCCTTATACGTCCATTGAATGATCACTGGCATTACCAGGCCGCCCTTATTACTCAGTGTTACCTCATAAATATTCTTGTTGTCCAGCTTTTGCATGATGGCCTTGTCGTCGACGCGGCTGTTGAATTCGCCATTGAGGCGCGCGTCGGTAGCAATCAGGCTGAAGGGCTGGGGGCCGCCGCTGAAGTCGTCAAACTTCTTGTCTCCGGAAGTGCTGCTCAGGTCTCCCTTTTTCACATTCAAGTTCTTTTTCTCAGGATCTGTTTCAGTTTTCCGCGTCTGGAACCAGCGCACCTGGTCAATCGACTGATCGCAGTCGTCGGTAGTGTAGAACCATCCCTTCCAGAACCAGTCGAGGTCTACCGCGGAGGCATCCTCCAAGGTGCGGAAGAAGTCGGCGGGCTTGGGATGCTTGAATGCCCAGCGGGTGGCGTATTCCTTAAATGCTTTGTCAAACAACTCAGGTCCCATAATCGTCTGACGAAGCATATACAGTCCTGTTGCCGCTTTGCCATATTGTTCATTGCCGAACTCAATCACCTGATCTCCGTTGGTCATCAAGGGCCGTTGTTTGTACTTATCACCTTTCAGGTAGGGGGCCAGGCCGGCCGGCGTTCCGCGCGACCATTGGATATCAGGGTAACGCTCCATTTCGGTCATCAACTGAACGAACGTGTCAATACCTTCGTCCATCCAGGTCGTCTGGCGCTCGTCACTGTTGATGATCATGGGGAAGAAGTTGTGGCCTACTTCGTGAACGATCACACCGATCATACCCTGGCGTGTGGTGGCACTGTACGTGCCGTCTTTATTGGGTCGGCCGAAATTGAAGCAAATCATTGGGTACTCCATACCAATGCTGGCGGTGTGCACCGATATTGCCACAGGGTAAGGATAGTCAATGGTATACTTCGAATACACTTCAATTGTATTCTTCACGGCTTTGGTAGATTCTTTTTCCCACAGAGGATTGCCTTCTTTCGGATAGTACGACATGGCCAATGGAGTCTTGTCGCCGATCTTCACGGCTTGCGCATCCCATATGAATTTGCGTGAGCTACAAAACGCGAAGTCACGAACATTGTCGGCCTGGAATTCCCAGGTCTTCTTCTGCGTTGATTTGGATTTCTCTTTTTGAGTTGCTTCAGCTTGGGTGACGATGATCACCGGTTTGTCATACGAAGTCTTTGCCGAATTGAATCTGTCGATCTCTGTTTTGGAGAGCACGTCGGCGGGATTCTTCAATGATCCCGTTGCGCCAACCAGGTGATCGGCTGGAACGGTAATGCGGACCTTATAGTCGCCGAAGGGCAGCGTAAATTCACTTCTTCCGAGGAACTGTTTGTTTTGCCAACCCTCATAGTCATCGTATACGCACATGCGTGGAAAGAACTGTGCAATGGTATACACATAGTTGCCATCCTCCGGGAAGTATTCCATGCCACTGCGTTGCGCGAACACGCTGCGATCGACCACGTTGAACGACCATTCGATGTTAAAGGCGTACTTTTCACCAGGCTTGAGCGGCTGTGGGAGGTCCACACGCATCATCGTATTGTTGATCGTATGCTGCAACGGTGCCCCTGAAGTCGTCACGACGCTTTTCACATTGAACCCGGCCTTGAAGTCAGAAACGCGCGTAGCGTAGGTTTTCGCGGCTGCCGAATCGACCAGTGCGCCGATGTCCGTTGATGCCAGCGTATTGTCGCTCGCTAATACATTCTGGTCCAGTTGGAGCCAGAGGTACTTCAGCACGTCCGGGGAGTTGTTGTGGTACGTAATGGTTTCCTTTCCCGAAATACTTTGATTTTGATCGTTTAATTCGATGTCGATTGTATAGTCGGCCTTCTGCTGCCAGTACTTGACACCGGGTGCACCCGATCCTGTTCGGTATTCGTTCGGTGTGGGCAATGTCTGGCCAAGCTGCTCAAACTTGCCCTGCCATTGCGCCTGCTGCGCCTGCACGGTGAAGGCACCGGACGCCAGCAGAAATATCAATAAGCGCTTCATAGTTATTAGGTTAATGTAATGAGTATTTCAATTTGAGTTATTCTGCGTTAGTTTTCAAACAGATCTCTGACCGCTGGCGATCCCCTCAGCGTTACTAATCCGCCAACCAATAGGCATGGTCCTTCATCAGGATAAGAGCGATGCCCGCTACAGCCGATGAAATGACCATTTTCCAGTCTCTGCGATTCAGTCCGAAAAGGTCAACCAGAATAAAGCACACCGACATAAACAGCAATACGATAACCAATTGGCCGAATTCCAGCCCCAGATTAAAAGCAAGCAACTGCGTTACAATCGACTTATCCCTTCCCAAAATGCCGCGCAGGTAGTTAGAAAACCCGAGGCCGTGGATCAACCCAAAGAACAACGCATAGAAATAATTCATCTGCATAGGTTTTGCGCCAATGCTGTTCTCGTTCTTGAAAAGGTTTGAGGCGGCGGTGATAAATATGGTTAGCGGAATGAGAAATTCAACAAGTTCCGATCTAACATTCACAATCCGGAGTGTGGAAAGGGCAAGCGTCACCGAATGCCCGATCGTGAAGGCTGTTACCAGGACAAGCACCATTTTCCAGTCGCGGCTGATATACAATGCACAGAGTGCGATCACGAACAAGATGTGATCGTATCCGTTTGCATAGTCCAAAATATGATCTTTTCCCAGGCCAAAGTATAGGCTAAACTCGGACATAACGCGTCGAATTCCTTTTAAAATAAACGGCAATATTAAGCCTTTTTGCGGCATCTCTCCATCACCCATTCTGGTCGCTATTATTTTCGGGGGATGAGCGGTAGCCAGTTTCAATACGCAGAATGCCCACCTGACGAGTAGAAATTCTCCGGAAAGGTGGCTCCGCCGCACGCAGTCTGGTCTACGGGCATCGACCAACCACTTTCGGATTAACCATTAATGTTCAATCTTTGCACCGTATTTTTTGACGATGATTTTGTATGCTTTCTTAATCGCCCTTCCAATGCATCTGGCTGCATGGCTGCACCCCATGCACGTATCCGTCACCGAAATTGAGATGGACGATAAAGAAAAGCGACTCGAAATCATGATGCGCGTGTTCATTGACGACCTGGAGCTTACCCTGCGACAGAATTTTAGGCAGCCCGAACTCGATGTGCTGGAGCCCAGGGGGCAGTCGCTGGACGAGCTTATGCAATCGTACCTGAAGACGCGCTTTCAAATTGGGCTGGATGGCAAGCCTCAGGTCATCAAATACCTTGGACACGAACGCGACCACGAGGCGCTTATCTTCTACATCGAAGTCGACAAAGTAAAAAAGTGGAAATCGATACAGGTTCACAATAGCATCATCACCGAGATTTACGACGATCAATCGAACCTGGTGCACGTAACGATAGCCGAAACGGTTCGCAGTCTCCGCCTCACGCGCGCAAAACCGGCCGACATCATTACCTTTGAGTCTAAATAGCTACGTTCATAACCCATTTTTTCGACTTGTCTTAGCCATGAAAGAGTCATTGAATTTTCGCTTCTGTTGTACGATTGCCTTATTGGCCGCCCTCCTGTGGAGATGTGGAAAGGAGGAAGAGGCATGCGCCGTTCAACCCGACACCCGTGCGGTTGCCATAGAAACGGAGATCATTCAGTTACAGGACTCTCTGCTGCACGTGCCGTCAAAGCAAAAGCTTGTTGAACTTCTCACGCGCTATCCCGTGCTGCGCGATGAAATTTTCCGCCGGGCAGAGTATAAGGATGACTCTACCTTCATTAATACGCTCTACGCTAAACTTAACAATCCGCATTTCGATACGCTCGCTACAGAAACCAAAAAGGTTTTCGGCAATCTGGAGGGGCTACAGGCCGAATTCCACCAGGCCTTCACAAACTTAAAGTATTATTATCCCGACTTTACTCCACCGCGTATCCAAACCGTTATATCGGGCTTCGACACAGATTTGTTTGTGTCGGATTCTCTTATCATCGTGAGTCTCGATTTTTACCAGGGCAAGGGGGCAAAATACCGCCCCAAGGACTACGAATATTTATTGCGAAAGTATGACCCCAACGACATTGTTCCGTCATGCCTGTTGATCTATGGCATCAGTCCGCGCTTCAACAAGAGTGACCTCGGCGACAAAACGGTCCTGGCCGACATGGTGGCGTTCGGCAAGTCGTTCTACTTCGCCAAGCACATGCTCCCTTGTGTGCCCGACAGTGTGCTGATATGGTATACGCCTGCGGAGATCAGGGGTTCCCGCGCCAACGAAGGTCTCATCTGGAAGCGCTTCGTGGATAGCCAAATATTGTACTCTACGAATCACAAGGTCAAGCAAGACTATTTAGGAGAGCGGCCTGTTACCATTCAGGTGGGTGAGAAATGTCCCGGACGAATTGGTCAGTGGGTGGGGTGGCAGATTGTGAATAAGTATGCCGAACATCAGCCTGATGTAACATTGCCACAAATAATGCTGATCGATCAGGCACAGCAGCTCTTCAAGCAATCTGCATACAAGCCGGCGCATTAGCGGCGATTAGAAAATCCTATCTATCTTTAACGCCATAATGGACGGAAGAACGACACTGTTTCAACTATTACAGAACCCTTATTAACTCAACATCACAGCACTATGCGTAAAAAAATTGTGGCCGGTAACTGGAAGATGAACAAGACTCTTGAAGAAGCTAACATTCTTGCAACGGAGGTAAAGGGAATGGTGGCTGACGAAGTTAAGGGAAGTGTTGAAGTGATCCTGTGTGTTCCGTTCCCCTATCTTTCGCCCCTGGTGAAGCTTATCGGTACGGGTACACGCATTGCTGTGGCTGCTCAGAATTGCAGTGAACACGAGTCGGGTGCTTATACCGGCGAGGTGTCGGCAGCCATGCTGGCGTCGGTGGGTATCAAACATGTGGTCCTCGGGCACAGTGAGCGTCGCCAGTATTTTGGTGAAGATGGCAGGTTGCTGGCCAAGAAAGTCGACATCGCACAAAAACACGGCTTGACACCGATATTCTGTTGTGGTGAGCCCCTGGAGGTTCGCGAAAGCAACGCCCACGAAGATCTTGTAAAACGTCAGGTCGAGGAAAGTCTCTTCCATCTAAGCACTGAGCAACTTAAGAAGGTCGTGGTTGCCTATGAGCCGGTTTGGGCGATCGGCACGGGCAAGACTGCCACAGCACAACAGGCGCAGGACATGCACGCGGTAATACGAAAGCATCTCGCGACGAAGTATGGTCAGGCCGTTGCAGACGATATCACCATACTTTACGGCGGCAGCGTTAGCGCGGGAAACGCGAAAGAGTTGTTCGCCTGTCCGGATGTAGATGGTGGTCTCGTAGGCGGAGCGTCGCTCAAATCACGTGATTTCACCGAGATCGTGAAGGCCATCTAACGTTGCCTGATCCGATTTTTCGATACTATTCGAGTAGTAACTGAAAACTTTGTTGAAGTCATTGCGCGCCTATGTCTTACTACACTCGCCTCAGCGTAACCTGCACCTCAGAAGTATCGGAGTTGCTGATCGCCGAGCTCGCACACGCTGGCTTCGACAGCTTTCTGGAAAATGAGACGGGTTTTGAGGCGTATGCAGAATCAGACGACTATGATAAAGACGCCGTTGTGCTTATCGAGGAAAAGTACGCCACGCTTGGACCATTGTTGCTAGCCTTCGACCGGATAGAGAAGCAAAACTGGAATGAAGAGTGGGAGCGGAATTATGAACCCATCATTGTCGACGACCAATGCATCATTCGCGCCGAGTTCCATCAGCCCGCCCGGCAATATCCTTTTGACTTGATCATCACGCCGAAAATGTCGTTCGGCACAGGGCATCATCAGACCACTTATTTGATGATTCGCGCGCAGATAAAGATGGATCATCGCGACAAGCGGGTGATGGATGCAGGTTGCGGGACCGCCATTCTGTCCATTATGGCATCAAAGCTTGGTGCGCGTCAGGTCGAAGCCTTTGACATTGATGAATGGAGCGTTACCAACAGCCACGACAACATTGAGCTCAATCACTGCCAAAACATCAGGCACCAGATTGGAAAACTTTCCGAGCTTGCCTTTGAAGGCCGGTTCGATATCATACTGGCCAACATCAACAAGAATGTGTTGCTTGACGAAATTCCACTTTACGCAACTTACCTGGGTTCAACAGGACAACTTTTGTTGAGTGGCTTCTTTACGGAAGACATTCCCGATTTGCTAGACCTCGCATACAGCCACGGTCTCTCAGAAATTGCACGTGATCAAAAAGACAACTGGGCGTCCCTTCTCGTGATGCATTCCTAGGCCCGCAACATTTCGGAGCGTCTTTTATGCGGGTGGCATTCATTTACCGAAAACGGTCGTGTATATTTCTCAACGTAAACCTCAAATACATGAAACCATCTGTTTTCGCTAAGCTTTCCTTCATGATGCTGCTCGAGTATTTCGTATGGGGCGCATGGTATGTGACTGTCGCGACGTATATGTCAGAACATTTGCAGTCGTCCGGAACCGATATCGGAAATATCTACAGTGCGTTGGCATTGGCAACGATGATTTCACCCTTCTTCATAGGCATGATTGCCGACCGTTTCTTTGCAGCACAAAAGATCCTGGGTATATTCCATCTGGTTGGTGGCATTCTGTTGTACGTAGCCACGCTGGCAACCAGCAACTCCGGCTTCTATTGGATCATACTCGTTTACTCGTTGCTTTATATGCCCACAATAGCACTGTCAAACAGCATTGCGTTTGGACAGATGACTGACCCCGGAAAACAATTCCCTTGGATTCGCGTATTTGGCACCGTAGGATGGATCCTTGCCGGCGTGCTAAGCAGTGCGCTGGGAATTGAAAAAACCTACGCCACTTTTCATTTGGCCGCAGGCGCGTCGATATTACTGGGTCTGCTTAGCTTCATTCTGCCTAATACTCCGCCAAAGGCCGCACCCGCTAGCGGAAGCGCATCGACAGCGCTTGGTGTGGATGCTTTTGTATTGTTCAAAGACAGGGCTTACCTGATATTCTTTATCGCCGCTGTATTGGTTTGCATCCCGTTGTCTTTCTACTATGCAGGCGCGAACTTATTTCTCAATGATGCTGGCATGACCAACGTAGCGGGCAAGATGACCCTTGGACAAGTCTCTGAGGCGCTCTTTATACTGGCCATACCCTTCCTGTTTAATCGCATAGGCGTAAAGAACATGCTGTTGCTGGGCATGGGCGCATGGCTGCTCCGTTACATTTGCTTCGCTTATGGGAATATTGGTGATAACCTCTGGATGCTTTATGCGGGTGTCATTCTGCATGGGATCTGTTATGACTTCTTCTTTGTCACGGGCTACATGTACACCGAAAAGAAGGCAGGCGCAAAAATTAAGAGCGCTGCGCAGGGATTATTTACGTTTGCTACCTATGGTCTGGGTATGTTCATCGGATCAAAATTCTCAGGATTCACAATCGATCATTACACCGTGAGTGGGGTGAAAGACTGGACCAGCATCTGGTGGGTGCCCGCTTTCGTTGCCATTGGTGTGCTGGTGTACTTCTTTGTGTTCTTCAGAGAGAAAAGGAATATCGAACACGCGTCTTAAGACACATCTGTACGATACGAGTGAAGCCATTTGCCGCAATGGTTAAGTGAGAAAAAAGGTTTTGACAAAGATTGCATTTCATCCATAAAACAGACACTCCATATGAACATAGCCATGCTTGGATCGGGCTTTATCGGAAGATTCTACGCTGATTCACTTCAAGGATATAGAAGCAAAGACAAGATCGTCAGTATTTACTCGCGACGCGCTGAGAGCGCACAAAAGTTTGCTGCCGACTACCAGGTCGCGTACACCACCACAAACATGGAAGACGCCATTGCCAGACCGGAGGTGGAAGTGGTTTGCATTGCGCTTCCGAACAATCTCCACGAAGAGGCAGTCATGCTGTGTTGTAAGCATAAGAAGGCCGTTGTCAGCACGAAGCCGCTAGGCCGCAATGCAGGCGAGGCCAGGCGCATGCTAGATGCCGTGGAGAAGGCAGGTGTATTCAATGGCTATCTGGAGGATCTCGTATATACACCCAAATTTCTGAAAGCTATTGCCACTGTAAAACAGGGCGGGCTCGGGCGAATTTTGTGGGCGAAGTCGCGCGAGACACATCCAGGTCCGCACTCAGATTGGTTTTGGGATATCGAGCAGGCTGGGGGTGGATGCATATTGGATCTGGGTTGCCACTGCGTGGAAATTACCAGAAGCTACATAGGCAAAGATATCAGGCCGGTGGAAGTAATGTGTTGGGCCGACACGCAGGTTAAGCCAATTGATGCGGAAGATCATGCGATCGCACTGATAAAGTATGAGAATGGAGCGATAGCACAATTTGAAGTAAGCTGGGCGTTTCGGGGCGGGCTGGACCTTCGCGACGAAGTGATGGGCACAGAAGGCACCATTTGGGTAAATAACTTCTTGCGCACAGGCTTCGAGATGTTCACGACGGGCAAGGGCGGTGATTACATTGCCGAAAAGGCAGAGAGCAATTCAGGTTGGTTGTTTCCCGTAGGCGATGAGTTGAATGAGCTGGGATACAATCACATGTTCATGGACATGTTTAATTCGCTTGAGAAGGGTATCGAACCACGCGAGACATTTTACGATGGCTACGTGGTGAATGCGGTTCTCGATGCAGCTTACAAGTCGGCAAAGTCCAAACTCTGGGAGCCCGTGGTGCTTGATGTGTGGCGCGGTAAGACTGGAATAACCAAAGATCAACATCTCACCGATTTTGATGCCGAGCACTACCTGGTCAAGGAAGAAGTAACGCACTACGGAGCAAAGAAACTGATCTTGAAAAACAAGGCAACCGGGAAAATCTTTGAGCGTGTGGTCAATTGACAGGCGGTTCAAACTGATTAACGGTCGCTTGAACCAGCGCCACAAACTGCTCTCCCAACTGGATGCGCGAATAGCGGCGTAGCGCCAGGTCTCTGGCCGCCAGCTGATACCGGCGCAACAATGCTCTCTCCTGAAGAAAGGGCGTAATCAGTCGGGCAAATTTTTCGGGCTGCTGTCTGTCTATGTACACGCCACACGCTTCGCGCTCAACCTCCTCTTTTATCCAGCCTTCGAAGTTCAGGAGGATAAGCTTCCCAGCGGCAAGGCCGTCGAAATACTTATTGGGAGAACCCGTTTCGAGCACGCGGAACGGTTTATAAGAAACAAATACGGCATCGGTAGCGTCCATGATTTCCTTTACGCCTTGTCGGTTGGTGAAGGGCAGGAAAGTCAGGTTGTCCAGGTTGAGCCTTTTCGCATTTAATTTGTGTTGATCGACAAGTGCCCCGTCGCCGCATATGAAGAAATACACGGAAAGGGCCGATTGTTGTGCGGATCTTGCACAGTCTATTAAATGATCGAGCCCGTTGGCGAACCCAACGGCACCGATATACGAAACAACAAATTGTTCGGATAGGCCATGCCTGGCGCGAAACTCCGCATCGTTTCCGCGGGTGCCAAAAAATTCCGTATCTGACATATTTGGAATAACCTGTACCGTCTTATCGGGGACTTTACGGGTGATGGCCGATTTAATTGGGTTCGACAGCGCTACTACGGACGTTGCATTTGTGTAGATAGCACGTTCCAATTTTAAGAGTATTGCTTTCAGTACCGGGTCCTTCACGAATCCCAGAGCGATGGGTGCGTCTGGCCACAGGTCACCGACCTCGAAGACGAAAGGCAGCCTCCTCGTCTGCTTCAGCCACATGGCGGCTATCCCCGTCGTCAACGGTACCGATATTGCATAGCATAAATCAATTGCCGGCAATCGCGCACCAAGGCTCGCTGCTCCCCAGGTGAACTTGAGAAACGCATTCGTTCGTTCCCAAAAGCCGAATTTGTTCTCATACGCTACGGGCAAATAGTGAACATTAATGCCCTCTACGACTTTGAGGTTGTACGCTCCCACGGTTGATGCCGTTATCACCTCGACATGAATCCCGCGTTCGACGAGCGCCCTGGCCAGGAAGTATGACCGAATGGCTCCGCCCTCGTCGGGCAGCCTGAAATGCTGGTGGATGATAAGCACTTTCACGAGTGCAAAGAAAAGGAGATTATAGGCAAGTGCGAAGAAATTCAAGAACTTAGCTCAAGGTTTAAACCCATCTGCGTATGCAATTCAACATCATGTGGTCGGGAATAGAATATCATTCGCTGGAAAATTGCCTGGCGGCCTTTCACGGCAATTCCGCGCATATTCGATCTTCCATCGTCGGATCGTACGATGGGAAAATCTATCGCCTTGAGTATCGATTGACAACGAACGGGCGCGGACATACGATGTCGCTTGAGCTGAACTTCCAGGGAGACGACAAAATCCGTACGCATCAGTTAATTGCCGACGGAAACGGAAATTGGAAACACAATGGTAAAGCAGCCCCTGCTTTTGCCGGATGCATTGATGTAGATATTCCGCTTACGCCATTTACCAACACGTTGCCGATAAGGAGGTTGGGGCTAAAGCCAGGTGAATCCACAGAAATATTAGTATTGTATTGTGACTTACTGAATGACCAGTTGATTACTGTGAAACAACTGTATAAGTGCCTTTCTTCCACTGAATACCACTATGAAAATGTACCCAACGACTTTGAAGCGAATATTACCTCGGACGAAGCTGGATTAGTCGTTGACTATCCGCAGCTATTTGTCCGCATAAACATATTGGAGGCAAGTTATCCTGAAATAAATGAGTAGCGTTGAAACACGTCTGGCCCTTTGGTATTTATTATCTTCATCTACGAATCGTAGTCGCTTAAACTCTACCGCATTTTAACCTATGGAAAAAGCCTTCTGGATTATTCTCGCGTTGCTGTCAGGTGCTGCCTTACCCATTCAGGCAGGCCTTAACGCGCGACTTGGAACGGCCGCACAAAGTCCTGTGTATGCCTCTGCGATTTCGTTTATCGTCGGTATTTTGGGCCTGCTCATGTATATCGCCGTAACGCGACAAACGCTCTCCTTACAAGGCGTCCGGGACATGCCGTTTTACCTATGGGTTGGAGGATTGTTAGGTGCCTTCTATGTTACGGCAATAGTCCTTCTCTTCCCGAGACTTGGAGCCGGG
>DATHKA010000365.1:0-3409 GCA_035489615.1 Chryseolinea sp. | reverse complement strand
GACTTGTTGGCCGTAAATTTCATTACTAACGGCAACACCAGCCGCGCCAGCCAGCCAGCCTTTTTCAGCTTTTGTCCAATCAACAGGTCAATTCCGAGACTTGAACCCATCTTTAATAGATTCCCCGCCGTTCCATTTCCGTTGTGGCCAAGTCGCGCGAAGAACGACAGCACCTTAGTGATCGGTGCCAGCCGTTCGCGAATATCGATCACCTGCGATCGAAGATAGGTCTTTTGCCGCACGAGGTCCGCTTGCAATTGCTTGCGTTCCATCACCACTTCTTCGAATGTGCTAAACTTCGTCATAGATCTTACGCACAATAATATTTCGTAACCAGGGAAGAATAACTGAACTGGCGGTCAACAGGAGTATCGCAAGAATGAACAAATAGAAGCCGCCTACAATGAAGAATCCGGCCTTCATATTTTGCAGGGCATCTCCAATCCACCACGCCGCGCCCAGACCCGAGAACAGCAACACAAACACCCCCATCACGAGCAACAGCACGCCGACGATGCTCAGGGAACCGCCGACGGCCGCGTTTTCTACAATCCGCACATTTACAAGACGGCGATAGGTTTCCACCATATCGCCCACTGCGTCAATGAGACCGTCTTGTTGCTCTCTGTCACTGCCTTCCATGATAATAGCGTATTAGTCTTCAGTTCTTGCTGACTTCTTTCAATTGTGTGCCCAACTCGTCGACCGCAGCCTCGCTGTTTGCTTTTACTTTTCTGACCACGTCTTTCCCCAGATCCAGTAGCGATCCGAGTTCGGATAGCCAATCCTTCGTTCCGCTGGCTAGTCTCTTTTGAAGATCCGTCCCTTTTTCGGGAGCTACCAGCATTCCAATGATGGCGCCTGCTGCCGCAGCTGCAGCCATTCCGACGACAATTTTGCTTGTTGTATTCATATCTGTGTTGTTTGTTTTATTTCTCTTACGCTTCAATCTCAGGTGCATACGTCCAACTACTGGGCCATTTATTATTCCGGTGTCACAGTCTTCATTTTCGGCCTATTGGCTTGAGCCGGTTTTTGCTGCCCGTCCGCCTTAACTTTCTCTTCGTTTCCTGCCGTGTCAGGCAGTTGATCACCTAACAAAACGCCCCACGGCCTCATCGATGGAACCTTGTCGAAAATTACTTTAAGTACTGCTAAACCGGGAATCGCGAGGAACATCCCGGGAATCCCGCACAACGCACCACCTACCAGCACGCCGACGATGGTAACCAGCGCGTTAATGCGCACCTTGTTTCCAACGATCCACGGCATGGTGAAATTGTTGTCAATAATTTGCACCACGGCCAGCACCACGCCCACCCACAAGACTTTATTGGGCTCGTCAGAACTCACCAACGTAACGACCATACAGAAAATATTGGCCACCAACATTCCCACATAGGGGATCAGGTTCAACAACGCAGCAAACAATGCCAGGAAAACGGCGTACTTGATGCCAATGACTAAAAATCCAATGGTATTCAGCGTAAACACAATGGTCGTCTCGATGAGCAGTCCGGTTAGATATTTCTGTGCAATGGTGCTCGATTGCAGCAGCACGTCACGGACTTCTTCTTCCGTGCCGTGTTTGAATACACCAATAATGAAATGCTTGATCGTTTCACGATAGTACAAAATCAAAAACGTATAAATAGGCAGCAGTACCACATAGGCCACTACACCTGTCAAAGATCCAAGTGTCTTGCCCACCACTTGCGGGCTCTTTTCCTTGATGTCGGCCACCGTGTCCTTGATGTATTCGTTTTGCTTACTGACCGTAATGTTCATGTGCTCATTCACCCATTTCTGAAATGAATTTCCCAACTCCACGAAACGTTCCTTTAAAGCCGGGGCGTCGTCGAGAAAATGCATGATCTGCGTGGAAAGAAGATAAAGGAGAGCTGCGAAAGTTATAAACGTGAGCAACACCGGAATCAGGATCGACACTACCTTGTGACAACCTTTCGTAGTCAGAAATTTTACGACGGGTAGCAACAACGTCGCGAGCAAGATGGCAAAGAGTATGGGGATAATGATATCATTTGCGAGCACAACTCCCGCGGCGAGCAGGCCAATGGCCAGAAGGGACACGCCGAACTTCATGTAAAAAGGGGAATTGTCTGCTACCTTATCCATAGGTTGGATGTTTTCCAGAGAGGGCTAATTTCCGTGCCAGCCATCAATCGATGTCTTTTGGCAATACTTGCTTGGCAGTGATCTTTGATTGGGCAAAATACTCTACACCTTCCAGCGCCAAATCTACAACGCTTTCAGGCTCGTTTACCTTAACGAAGCCTTACCACGTTTTAACACAAACCCACCTAAGGCGCGCTTCTTGCGTATCCTCATGTGAAATAGAAAGGCAAAAGCAGATGAGCATTAAAAGCGTTGTCAGGTCGTCTTGGACGATGCTGAAAAAGACCGTCTCTAACTTTGTTGAGGATGATTCGATGTCATACGCATCTTCCATTGCTTTCTATACCATTTTCTCGCTGCCTGCGGTATTGATAATCGCCCTGGCAATCGGCGCTGCATTCTATGAAAGAGCAGTGGTGGAACAGGAACTGCTGAGTCAGGTGGGCCGGCTGATCGGTCAGGAAAGCGCGAAAGAAATCAGCTCAATCCTGGCGCACGCAACCTTCGATGCCACGAGCGCCTTTGCAAAGGTAGTTGGGATTGTCACGCTGATATTCAGTGCCACTACCGTGTTCATATCCTTGCAAACAACCCTTAACAAAATCTGGGGGATCAAGCCGAAACCGAAGCGCGGGTTAGTGAAGTTTCTGTTGAATCGTTTGCTCTCCCTTGCGATGGTCGCCACCATAGGGTTTTTACTACTTGTTTCATTGGTCATCGACGCCGTGCTGGTACTCTTTCAAGGGCTGCTCTCGAGGCTCCTGGCCGGAATAACGCTGTACATATTGAATATCGTCAACATCGGCGTGTCGCTTGCGCTGGTTACTGTCATATTCGGCCTTTTGTTTAAAGTGTTGCCCGACGCGAAGATCAAGTGGCGTGATGTATGGGTAGGTGCCGCCATCACCACGGTCCTGTTCGGCCTGGGCAAGTATCTCATTGGTTTTTACCTGGGCAACAGCACATTCAACTCGGCCTACGGAGCAGCCGGATCACTCGTGATAATCCTGGTGTGGGTGTACTATTCTACCGTCATATTTCTTTTCGGAGCAGAGTTCACCTCAGTATATGCTGAGCAGTCAGGCAGTAAGATCGAGCCCTATGACACAGCCGTTAAAGTGCAAATGGTTGAGCTTGAAAAGAACGATAGCAACGAGACCACCGCCGTATCCAAGAGTCCGCTTCGGCACACTTGAAAACCGTCCTGCCTCACTGGAATCATGGCCTGAACCAATTCTTTAACTTAAGTAACAAAACCCTCCTCCGATGTACC
>DATHKA010000364.1:0-2696 GCA_035489615.1 Chryseolinea sp. | reverse complement strand
TAACGTGATTAGTTGCCGGCATTCCGCGCACGGAGCAGACACATCCGCGATAAGCAATGCCAGTGTGGAAGATACCCCAACCAGGTGGTCTATGCAATGGGATTTATTCGGAGACGGGTGGTCGGTGCCACAAGTATGTAGCCTGGTTATTAACCGTTGTTGCTACTTCTTCCAAAGCCGAGCATTCACTACGCGTTCCATCAGGGCTTCGCGGTATTGTCGACTGATGGGAATGCGGGAAGAGGGAAGGTAGATCTCATTATTTTCAATCGACTGAATGCGCGATATGGACACGACGTAGGATTTGTGCACACGAATGAAATGTCGGTCATCGAGGTTTTGTTCCACTTGCTTCAAGGTGAGCAGCGTCATGAACTTTCCCTGGGTGGTGAATATCGTGACGTAATTCTGCAGGGCTTCGACGTATAGAATGTCGTCGACAAAGATTTTTTCGAGGCGAAACCCACACTTCACAAAAAAGTACCCCGGAGAGGTGTGTTGCTCCTGGCTCAGCGACGCACGCGCCTCCAACTGTTGATATTCCTTGGCCTTGTTTGCCGCCTTCAGAAACCGGTCGAACGTAATGGGTTTTACGAGGTAGTCCATCACATCCAGTTGAAATCCCTCCAGTGCATAACTGGGATAAGCCGTGGTGATGATCACCATGGGAAGGTCTTTCGCCGTTTTCAGAAAGTCGATGCCATTGATCAAGGGCATTTGAATATCCAGAAAAACGAGATCTATGGTCATCCTGTCGAGCAGTTGAACGAGATCGAGCGGGTTGCTTCCCGTGCCGGCGACAGTGAGGAAATCAACCTCGCGCACGTAGTTGGTAATACACTCCCTGGCCAGGGGCTCGTCGTCGATGATGGCGGTCGACAAGGTCATAAAAACTTCTGTTCGTTGTAAGTAGACACGCCGGGCATTCGGTTATCGGTCCGTTCGTGGTGCAACCGCAGTTCGAGGAAAACGCTGTAGGAGGAGCCGTCGTTGTTCAGCTGAATGCGGTGAGCATCGGGATAAATCAGAGAAAGCCTGCGCATGACATTTTTCAGACCAATACCCCCCACGTTGGATACATCGCGTGCGGCGTCGTCGGTGGACGAGTTGATTACCTTTAACTGGAGGGCTTCATTCGCGATCTCCAGGGTGACCGAGATGTAATTAGGTTGGTGCTTGTGCCGGGAGACGTGCTTGAATGCGTTCTCTACAAAGGGCATAAGCATGAAGGGTGCAATCATCAGTTGGTCATGCGGCAAGGTAATGCTGGTAAATTTCACATCCACGTTGTCGTCTTGTCGCAACTTCTGAAGAGCGACAAAGTTCTCCAGGTAGGAGAGCTCCTGACGGAGTGAAATCTGATGTTCGTTGCATTCATAGAGCTGATACCGCAGGAGATCGGAGAACTTGGCCAGGGCATCAGAGGCGCGACGTGGATCCTTGTTGATCAGTACAAATATGGAATTGATAGTATTAAAGAGGAAGTGTGGATTAAACTGGGATTTGAGAAACTTTAACTCTGTCTCCAGTTTCTCCTGCTCCAACAATTGCACACGCCGGCGTCCGTCGACCCACCTTTTCGTAAGTTTGATACTCATGGCCAGCGTCATGGCTGCCGCTGTCGACGGAAGTGCCCCGGACTCGAACAGGCCGTACACATCTTCCGGACTCCGGCCGAACAACTCCTGGAAACTTTTGTCTGAGAGTAAGGCACCTGCATAATACCCGCCTACAATGCACCAGGCGCATAGGACGACCGTTAACAATACGCCGATGACATATGCGACATACCTGCCTTTGTCGAGCAGTCGCGGCATAAGCACATAAAGGTTAAAGCACACGCCCAGTGTTTGAAACGCCACATAAAAGACGTACTTACAGGTAGCAGCGGGCGTGGAAACTATTGCGCCTGCTACTTCGAGCGGGCTGCCGATCCGCAATGTCCACCAGAGGAATTGGTAGGTCATCCAGAAAGGAATGTGGTACAACTTGTACCGCATGAACCAGTGATCTGTTTTCGCCTGGTTGAGCGAGCGGTCCTGGGTAATCGGCGAATGATTGGTGATGTGTACCATGACACGATAAAGGTAGCGAATTTGAAGCTGGTGCGATACGGGTGCACCTTAGCAAAAATAAACGTTCAATATTTTGGTCGTTACGCTGTTTGCGACAAACTATCTACTCTTTTTGGATAATTCCTGACTTCGAGTTTTTTTTTAAAATGACACACTAATCGTACGAACCGATATGGACGAGCATTTTGAGATGACCGTTCGGTTGTCGTTTCCAGATCCGGAAGTCCTTTCCGAGGCCGATACCGGAGTGTTCGTCGTAGCGCCAAACGGCTATATGACTGGCATATTCGACTAAAAAGCCTCCGCCAACATCATTGATCTCGTCATTTCGGATATCGAGCTTTTCAAATACCGGCATGCCTGCGCAATGATCGACAAGATATTTGCGTATCGCTTCTTTACCGGTGTAGCATTTGCCATCACTGGCTAACAGCGATGCGTCGTCCGCGTAGAAAAGGGACCAGGCATTGGCGTCGTGTTGGGCGACCGTTGCCTCCATCATCCTGTTCAGTGCAGTCAGCTCGAAGGAGGCGTCGTTATTTACGGGCAGGTGTGGCATGAGGGCAACATCGACCGTCGGCAGTTCGCGGAACCGCAGCTGCTCGCTGTCGAAAGGCAACG
>DATHKA010000363.1:0-5753 GCA_035489615.1 Chryseolinea sp. | reverse complement strand
CTGTCGTTTGATGTACCGGTCGTGCCGGTGGAAGACCACGTTTATGCTCTTGAGTTGTTTCATGGGCCTACGATGGCCTTCAAGGATTTTGGTGCGCGGTTTATGTCCCAACTGTTGGGCTACTTTGCCCGGCAGCAGGAGCGCGAAATTGTGATTCTGGTCGCCACCTCAGGAGATACGGGCAGCGCAGTGGCCAACGGATTCCTCGATGTCCCGGGAACGCGCGTGGTAGTGTTGTATCCGTCGGGAAAAGTAAGCGACATTCAGGAGAAGCAGTTCACGACACTGGGCAGCAATATTACTGCACTGGAAGTAGCGGGTACGTTCGACGATTGTCAGCGCCTGGTGAAGACGGCGTTTCTCGATGCCGAACTGAAAAGACAGTTCTTTCTGACGTCGGCCAACTCGATCAACATCGCCCGCCTCATTCCACAATCATTTTACTTCTTTTACGCCTACGCGAAGCTGGCCGGATTGGGTAAACCGGTTGTCTTCTGCGTGCCGAGCGGTAACTTTGGAAATATCACGGGAGGGCTACTGGCACAACGCATGGGACTACCCATCGGCCATTTTATTGCAGCGACCAATATCAACGACGTAGTGCCGGAATTCCTTCGCACACATGAACTGAAGCCACGACCTTCAAAGACGACCATCAGCAATGCCATGGATGTGGGAAGTCCCAGCAACATCGTGCGTATGCTGGATCTGTTCGGTGGTGACGTGGCGGCTCTCGAAAAGGCCGTGACGGGTTATGCTTTTAGCGATGCAGACACGCAGCAGGCGATGCGTGACGTGTTTAAGGCCTCGGGATACGTGATGGATCCTCACGGTGCCGTGGGTTACCTGGGCCTGAAGAAATACCTGCGTGAGGTGAGGTCTGATGTTACAGGGGTGTTCCTGGAGACCGCCCATCCGGCGAAGTTTAAGGAAGTGGTGGAGGAAACGCTCGGCGAGCAAGTTGAGATTCCTGCGACCCTGCAGAAGTTCCTGACGCGCACCAAGCAATCGCGCAAGATGTCGTCGGACTTTGGTGATCTGAAGGAGTTTCTCACGGCGGAATTCTAAGGGTTGGAAGCGTCGATATTCTTTGTGAGGCTGGTAATCACAAAAAAAAATCGGCAGATTCGTTGAGCGGGGTGGCCGGATCACCCGTTCCTGATGAAGCCATATAAGCCCATCTCAGAATCACTGGAAGAATTTGTGGCTGGTAAGCCAGCGCAGTCTGTGGCGCTGTTGCATTACTTCATTGAACAGTTTTCGAGAGTTGGGAAGGTACAGGCCATCCCGGCGAAGACGATGATTGGTATCGCTACGGAACGAAAGCGCATCGCCTACGTCACGCGGGTGGGCCGTGACTTTATTCACGTTGTGTTTCCGTTCACAGAGCCACATGAGAAGAATTTGTGCTTTGAGAAGATCGCGCAGGTGCCCGGGGATGTGAAGCAGTACAATCATCATCTGAGACTGCATCGAAAGGAGGACTTGAATAACGAAGTACGCGGGTTTATGAAGCTGGCGTATGAGGAGGGTAGATAGCCGGCTTGATTGGAAGGTTCAGGTGTTTGAAAGTGAGCTGAAATCCATTTCACACGGAGGGCACGGAATTTTTGAGGCTACGGGCTGCACGCTGATTTTAATTGATGTACTTCGTAGATATCTGGAAGGGGTGGCACGTTGTAGATGGTTTCAATGCAGAGTCCTCGGAGGACTGCGAATTTTATGGCCAATGCTTCAACGCTACGCGTCGAGGCTACTGGATTGCGTTATCAAAGCATGAATTGTCAGGCTTCAGCGAAGGTCAGTGACATTTAAATCTGGCGCATTTGATGTTGATGCGTAGCATCAAAGCATTCACGAACGAGCCGCAGTGCTCCGATTCCTCTGTATTGGAACCATCTACAACGAGCCATCCTTTTCCCGACATCTACGAAGTACATCAATTAAAATCAACGTGCAGCCTGTAGGCTCAAAAATTCCGTGCCCTCCGTGTAATAATGGATTTCAGCTCACTTTCAATCACCCGCATCATCGGCACCGTGGCTCCTGAATGGTTTTGATTTTACGCACCAATATCACATGCGCATATGAATGGTGAATGAAATTCCCGACACCTCAGCATCGATCGCACGGATAAAAAAAAATTCTATTTTTTCCATCCATCTGCACCGAGCAGGGGCACAAAGGCAAACGTTGAAAGCTCTTCTTTGATCAATGCCCCGTTTTTCTTCCTGATCTTTACCATGGTTTGTTTGTCCCGCCCGCCCACAGGAATAATGAGGATACCGCCGTCGGCAAGCTGGTCCGTTAGCGCAGTAGGTACCACCGGGGCGCCGGCTGTGACGATGATCTTGTTGTAGGGTGCTTTCGCGGGAACGCCACGCGAACCATCGCCGTGAAAAAAGTAGGGTTTGTATCCGAGTTGGGGAAGGAAGTCGCGCGTGCGTTCGAACAGTACGCGGTTGTACTCGATCGTGTAAACCCTGGCGCCCATTTCAAGCAATACACAAGCCTGATACCCTGATCCCGTGCCGATCTCCAGCACCTTATCGCCGGGCTTGATCTCCAGCTGTTCCGTTTGGAAAGCTACCGTGAATGGCTGTGAAATGGTCTGTCCTTCGCCGATGGGAAATGCCTTGTCCTGATAGGCATGGTCGATGAGCGCATTCTCAAAAAATACGTGCCTGGGAACCTTATTTATAGCGTCTAAAACAGCCTCGTTTTTGATGCCTTTTTCGGCCAGTTTTTTGACGAGTTTTTGTCTCAAGCCACGCAATTTGTAACTGTCGTCGATCATGTGAAGAACTAAGTGGATAGAATGTGGAATGTTTGTTGATAACAATTTAAATATCTGATAATCAGTGACTTATACGAGCGCACACATTTGCATTCCGTGAACAATTTGTAACATTGCGGTTGCAAACGCTGCGCAAAAAAGCCAATTTTTCAGGGTTAACAAAGTTTCAGAAATTCTTTAGGAAAAGTCGAACTTAACGACGTACTTTAAAGTTCTCTCCACACAGTGAAAAGCTTTTTTGCCATAGCGTTCACATGTGTTTAATCTGCACCCTACAGTAGTTGTGAGTGACATCATAAACTACTGTATGGGCAGAATAAATTCTCAGAATCCAATCAACACAAACGGGGCCCAGTAATAAGGCGCGGCATATTTGCCCGAGTCGATCATTTTCAGTTTGGCAGCCCTCAAATGTTGCCCTGGGTTCTTGCCATCATCCGCCAAAACAGACCGGTAGAAATCCTGCATCAGCAACGAGGTAGACTCGTCGGCAACACGCCAGAAGGACACCAGCATCCGCCGGGCACCCGCATATGCCAGGGCCCGGGAAAGTCCTATTACCCCTTCGCCCTTTGAAATCTTTCCCAGCCCTGTTTGGCAAGCTGAGAGTGTCACCAGGTCGGCGTTGAGCTCCAGGTTATAGATCTCACCCGAATACAACAACCCATCATCGCCATCGCCGCTTTTCAGGTAAATGCGCGAAAGTTCCGGATGGCTCTCGTCCACTACCCCGTGCGTTGCAAAATGAAGGTACCGGTACCGATTCAGCGGCTCTTTTCGCAAGGCGGCTTCTTCTGCCTGCGCATTCAGCAATACCGTCCGATCGAACTGATAACCGGAGAACAAAGCATCGACGGCGTTCACTTCTGTCGCTGTGCCCGGGAGGCCGACCAGTCCTTGCTCAGCAAACTCCACCGGCGCGCATAACAGGATCGCCTTCTGTGCCGCCGGCTGCCCGGACTTTTGCAAAATGAGTGATGCCGTGAATTCGTAACGAATGCTGTAGTCCCTGATCAGATAAGGGAGCCGTTGTCCCACCTTTACTTTACGGACCAACAGCGTTTCAAATGGTACAACGCTTAGCCTTCCCGTTGGAATGACCACCAGTGCCTGAATGCCTCCGGGTATTTTAGGCAACAGCGTCTCCGATAAGCTGGTTGCGGCCCGAAGGTATGGTTCGGTGGCGTTAAACACCAGCCCATTCCGCAAACCCGTAATGTTGCGGTCGAGATCAGGCGGCAGCGCGCGTTGATAAACTTTGTAGCGCTTACGCGTGATGACGAAAACGTACAAGCCATTATGTTCCTCGTCGATGAGGTAGCTGACGATGGCGGTCTTGTCATCCAGGTGTTGCTGAACCTCGCCGACTGTCGGCGCCGCCGTGTTGTACTTCAGATTATAGTATTGCGGGAAGTTCGTTTCCAGTCGTGCCACGAACTGTTCATATTGGCGACTCACGGCAAACAGATGCTCCCGGATGCGCTGCTCGTCCGCCGGCGCCGGCTTCTGAGCGAGCTGTGTAGTGGCCAGGGCAGTGGCCGCGCGGAGCCTGCGTTCTTCTTCCAGCAGCGGTAGGGGAATGCGGGCAAACGCCTTGGCGTGTGCGTCGGAGATGCCTTCCAGAAGTACCGCCGATTTCCCCTTCTCGGCGAAATAGAAAGCGCGTTCATACCAGGGTGCCTTGAGAAAAGCGACGTCCGCGGCGGCTACACAAATACGCACACCGCTTTGGTACACCTGAGCGACAATGGCACCCAGAGCAATCTTATCTGATTCGTTGCCGATTCGCTGCCGCAGCTGATCTGCCAGCGTGTCGCAGGCCAGCAGGGCGTCACGTGCCCGCTCCAGATCGTCCAGGTGGATCGTACGTGCGAAATACCGGGCTTCGAGTGCCTGTGCCATGAACAGCATGGTGTTGAGCAGTGTACGGCCATTGTAATATCCGCGAACAGCGGGTATTCGATTAACGTCCATTTCGTCACGCGTGGCAAGGTTGCTGACGAGGGCGTGTTGATACGCATTCAGTGCCGCGTCGTGGTCGCCCTGCATCAGTCGTGCGTTGCCGAGGGCATTATAGGCTACTGCGAGGTCCGGATGTTTGTCGCCATAACTGCGCTGATAGAGGATCAGCGCCTTTTCGTAATACGCAGTGGCAACGGGAAGATTCTTCAGTTTTCGATAGATCTCTCCGAGGCTGAGGTTCAGAAACGCTTTCGTAGGGTGTGCTCCCGGGTAGATGCCTTCCCAAATCTTCAGGGCCGCGTCGAAGTTGGTGATCGCATCACCATACAGTTCTATCGCCGCATAAGCAAAGCCGATGTTCGTGAGCGCGATGGCAATCTTGGGATGCGAAGCCTGGTGCAACGTCTCGTATATCTGCAGCGCTCGCTCATAATAACCCAGTGCCTTCTCGGCGTCCGTTTGACTAAACACAAGTCCGAGATCGTTGTATGACGCGGCCATCCATTCGCTTTGATTACCGAACGTACGCTCGCGTATCCTGAGCGAGTGGGTAAGCAATTCTTCGGCTTGCGTATACTCGCCCGTTGCCCTGCGCAAATTCCCGAGATAGGAGAGTGCCTTCGACGCCTCGAAGCTGTCTTGTTGGCCGGACAATTCCAGAAGGCTCAACGCCGATTCGAAACGGGCGTCGGCTTGTTCATACAGACCCTGGTTAAGGTAAAGGGATCCGAAGGCAATGTCTAACGTCGACCTCACCGTTGCCGCCCGTGGCCGGGGAGGAAGCGACGCCAGCAGTCGTTCAGCGTCCTCATACTTACCCAATCGCACGAATGCCTCCGCCTTGCGGGTCATCGTCATAATGAGCCGGGTGGTGTCACCCTTCGCCTCGCCGCCATACTGATCGGCCCATTGTATCACCTCGTCGTACTGCGCATCGAGCAATAACGAATCGGCATAGGGTTCCCGTTGCGCCCAGGTGATGAGCGAGGACGAC
>DATHKA010000362.1:0-6744 GCA_035489615.1 Chryseolinea sp. | reverse complement strand
GTATTCCATCGGTGGTCATTAAATTTTTCGCATGGCTGTCGGCATCATAGACGGGCACACCGAGGCATAGGAAAATTCTGCAAACCAGACTCTTACCTGACCCAATACCGCCTGTAACGCCAATTTGCAGGGGATTGTTCACTTAGAACTTGATGGTTACTGAATCGATCGATATCACACGCGAATAAGCGGGAAGTCCTGTTAGTCGTGGCATGACCTTTTTCACACCGCGCTTAAAGCCCGTTAGGTCGATTACGGCGCGCACTGAATCCATCTTCAAACTACCGAGGGATCGCTCCGGAACAGCAATCTTGCAAGGCAATTTTTGCCGCTCTATGAAAGGCCAGGAATTCTTTGGTGCATTGCGGACAGCCAAACGAACCGAGTCCGTGATTTCGACAAGTTTGTCAACTCGAAAACTGACCTCGACCGTCTCGGGATTTCTGTAAATCAATTCGTCGTTCAAAAAGGTTAAACGGATGGGTTCATGAAAATCATCGTCGATGTTACGCTGCGGAATCCGTACCGGCAACGGATTAGGGAGAGAACGCAACAGACTCAGCGGTCCTTTAAGCCGCACGGTGTCAGGCGTGATGGTGAGCGGACTCGTTAAGGCATAGCCTTCCTTAAACAGAATCTCCACGATATTGGGCTCCAGCCTCAACAATCGGCTGCCCTTTCTTTCGACCGTAAGGTGCAGGGTATCCGTAAGAATGAAATTTATATCAAATCCTCCAAGCTGGGTCGAAAACAGGCCTGGCAGGGTACTACCAACGATTTTCCTGACCTCGCTGGGCCGATCCAAGGGAATGATGAGCGGTATGACGCGCACACCCGTGCTGCGACGCAGCAGGTTCCAACCAATACCCGTAACGTTGATCCTTACCTCGCCAGGAAGAGGACGCACGGGAATGAAACGCTCCCGGTCGAAATCAAACTGAACCGGAAAACTCAACGTTGTGGTGTAGCGCTTATTGAGGGCATTGAAGCACCAAAAGACCGATGCCGTAAGCACGCACAGCATGACGGCCTTCCAATTCCGTTTGTTGAAGCGAAGTATGTTGAGTATGGAGCCGAAAAAACCCATCGTGCAATATCAACAATTACCGTGGGCAAGTACAGTAGCGAAGAGGCTATTTCTTGTTGGCTACCTTGGTCGCTTCGGCGGAAATGGCGCTCTTGTTGAACTTGATCCGGCCACCTTTTTCGACCTCGAGAATGAAGGTATCGCCTTCCATTTCTCCAATATAGCCGTGCGCGCCGCCAATGGTAACAACATAATCGCCCTTCTTCAGCTCTTCGATGAATTTCTTGGCCTCCTTCTGCTTCTTTTGCTGGGGCCTGATCATGAAGAAATAGAAGATTACGGCGAAGGCCAGAATAAAGAACGGCATGTAAGTTGAATTGCCTGTCTGGGCCTGTGCGAGAATTGGATGCATATACGTGAAATTAAGGCGTCAAAGGTATCTGAATTAAAACAAACATCCCAACCCGTTTTTCGACAGATTGGGATGCGTGAATTTATTAAATCTGTTACCTGGTCCTATTTTGCCGGGTTGGCAACCGCTTTGGGCGTTACCATCGCCTTGAAACGAAGCACCGTCTGTTTAGGCCAGGTATTGGCCGTAACGGTCACCGTCTTGTTCTGAATGTTGGGCTTTCCGTTGCTGTCAAATTTTGCTTTTACGTAACCCGTTCCGCCAGCAGGGATGGGTTCTTTCGACCAGTCGGGAACCGTGCAACCGCATGACCCCTGAGCATTCTGGATAATCAGGGGAACCGTACCCGTGTTCTTAAACGCATAGGAGTACTCGACTACATCACCTTCGCTGATCGTTCCAAAATCGTGTTCTGTGGTCGGGAATTCAAACACCGGAAGGGGCCCTTCCGGTTTCGTCTCCGGAGCTTGCGCTGCTGGAGTAACAGCCGCAGGCTGTACAGCCTTCTTGCCTTCGATCTCATTCAATCGCGCTTCAAGAGCGGCGATTTTCTTCTCTGCGTCCTTGTCTTTGCAGGCCGTTACAGCCACTGCAAGGAGTACAAGCAGGAACGCTGACTTCAAAAAATTACTTCTCATCTTCATTAAAACTTTTCTGGTTTGACGATCAATTAACCCTTTTTGCCGCGAATCTGTTCCAGCAATTCATCAACATCTTCCAGCAGACGCTCGGCTTTGTTCTTAGCCTCATCCACCACCTTTTGTCCCTGGCTCTTCGCCTCAGACGTTAAGGGCGTCTCTTTTCCACTCACGAAGTCGTTGATCAGTTCCTGAAGCATATTCCGGTACTTGTCGAGCTGATATGACAGCTTCTCACGCGTAGCCGTGCCTTTGTCGGGGGCGTAAAGTATGCCAAGGATTGCTCCCGTGACCGCTCCAAACAGAAAGATCAGCAATGTGTTTCCGCTCTTCTTGCTCATAGATCATCAAAATTAGTTAGCCTTAAGATGCAAATTCAAGATTTTAACAATTTTTAACAAGTGCGATCGGCTGTATCGTCATTTATTGTCGATTAAGCCACGCCCGCTCTTCTTCATTTCGCCCGTTTCCTTCAATTCTTTTGCGATCACATCGAGAATGCCGTTGATGAATTGCCGGCTCTTGGGCGTACTGTAGTTCTTGGCAAGTTCAATGTATTCGTTCATCGTAACCTTCACGGGTATGTTCGGAAACGTTAGCAATTCGGCTATCGCCATTTCCAGAATCATTCTATCGGTGAGGGGTAAACGGTCCACTTCCCAATTGCGCGTGTTGTTGGCCACCAATTCCTTGAACTTCAGCTCAAGATTGGCTGCCTTGTCGTACAGTCTCTCAATGAAATCCTTATCATCGTCCCAATTGAGTGACAGGGTATGCAACGCGAGGGGTACTGAAGTAGTAGGATCGTATGTCTTCACCGTCTTTTCGACGAGCCCCTTCACGATATCTCTATCCTCTGCCCATCTCAATACTTCTTCTTCAAAATACTCGTTGATGACCGTCTTGCCGAGCACCACCTTCCGGAACAAATGGCCGATAAATTTGCGCTGATCATCGGTTGTGGGTTCCTTCTTGTCGAGATAGTTCAAATACTCACCCTCTTGTCTGATCACATCGCGAAACCAGACTTTGATACGATCATTCTTATCTTCCCACGTTTTGCCAAATTTGAGCGCCTCCTTGCGGAGTACTGGGCTTTCGGTCAGGGCTTTTATCCAGGCATTATTCACAAAATTCCTGTGGCTTACCTTCTTGTCTGCGGCCGCTACGCCGCTGAAGGCCGGCACAATTGAAAGCACGGAGATGTAGTGCGCATAAATCTTCTCCACCTCGCTGACGAGGTTCTTCCGGAAGAAGTCTGTGTCTTTCTTGGATTGGGTGATGTAGAATTTGAAACAGTCGTTCACCACCTTATTGATGGCCTTGACCGGATGGGTCACGGTCATTTCACCCTTCGCAAAGGTTGTCTCGAACAACTGGCTGGCTTCCTTTTTCTGTGCGGCCAACAAAGGCTTGTCCTGCGCTTCCATCGAATTGAGGTCAGGCTGAAACGCTTCATTAATCTGTTCGAAACACAGTTCGTAGTTTGCATCCTTGCACTGCTGCAGCGAGAACAGGCTTTGCATTACTTTGATCCGGAGGCTCCTTCTGTTAAGCATAGTATGGTAAAGAACATGCGGTTTGTATCGCAGGGCACAAAAATAAATAAATTATAGTACGTTTGATTTTGGAAAGTCAACAGCACCCACAAATCGCAGCGGAATTTGTTGAACGGTTGATGAAGAAACTATTGTGGATTTGTTGCGTTTTAACTTGCCTGGGGTCCGGCATAAATGAAAGAACTTAAGTATCTCAATAAATACCTCCTCAAATATAAATGGCACCTCACGCTAGGTACGATATTCATTGTGATATCGAACTATTTCCAGATCGTACCCGCCAAGCTGGTGCGCTACGCGATTGATCTGGTAACTGATAATATTCACGTTTACCAGGCCCTGAACGGGGTCAAGGCGCAACAGGATTTTTTTAAGGTCTTCGCCTTTGGAATTCTTGTCTATGCCGGATTGATTCTGCTGATGGCTTTCCTGCGCGGGCTGTTTCTTTATTTCGTGAGGCAAACCCTCATTGTCATGTCGCGCCTGATCGAGTATGATCTGAAGAATGAGATCTTCGAACATTATCAGACACTGCCCCTGAGTTTTTACCGGCGCAACAATACCGGGGATCTGATGAACCGCATCGCCGAGGACGTTGGTCGTGTACGCATGTACCTGGGGCCGGCCATCATGTACGGTATCACCCTGGTTACCCTATTTCTCACGCTCATTCCCATTATGTTCAGCATAAATGAGCGGCTCACCTGGTACGCATTGAGTCCCTTGCCACTGCTGTCGTTGAGCATCTTCCTGGTTAACAATACCGTTGAACGGCGGTCAGAACTGATTCAAAAGAGTCAATCTCGTCTGTCCACGTTTGTACAGGAGGCGTTCAGTGGGATCAGGGTGCTCAAATCGTTTAACCGCGAAACAGAGTCCATATCCAAATTCAACGTAGAAACCGACAACTATCGGCGACAATCACTGAAGCTCACAAAAGTTCAGGCGCTGTTCTATCCCCTGATCATGGGCCTTATCGGTTTGAGCACAATTCTGACCGTGTATGCCGGCAGTACGGAGGTGATAAACGGTAACCTTACGTTGGGGAACGTAGCTGAGTTCGTGATCTACGTTAACCACCTTACCTGGCCGGTGGCACAGCTTGGTTGGACGACGAGCCTGGTGCAGCGCGCTGCCGCTTCTCAAAAACGGATCAATGAGTTCCTCAAGACAAAGACCAGCATCGTTTCCGAGAAAAATATTGACCGCGAAATCGCCGGCAAGGTTGAATTCAAGCAGGTAACCTTTACTTATCCCGACACTGGCATCAAGGCACTCAAGAATGTATCGTTTGCCATTAATCCTGGTGAGTCGTTAGCCATTATCGGGGCCACCGGATCGGGCAAAAGCACGATTTCCGCGCTGGTCTCGCGACTCTACGACGCCCGCGACGGTGAAATTTTGATTGACGACATTCCTATCACGGACTATAATCTGCACACGTTGCGCAGCCAGATCGGTTACGTTCCGCAGGATGTGTTCCTCTTCAGTGATACGATATTCAACAACATCGCTTTTGGCATTAAGGATGCCAACGAGCAAAGAGTGACGCAGGCCGCGCGCGATGCCGATGTATACGAGAACATCATGGGCTTTCAGATGGGATTCGCGACGCGGGTCGGCGAGCGCGGCATCACACTTTCAGGAGGTCAGAAGCAGCGTGTATCGATCGCCAGGGCCATTGTACGCGAACCCAAAATCCTCATGCTCGACGACGCGCTATCGGCCGTTGATACGCGCACAGAGAATAACATCCTCAACAGCCTGAAGCGAATCATGCTCGGCAGAACGACGATCATCATTTCGCATCGCGTATCGTCTGCCAAGCTGGCGAACAAAATCATTGTTCTGCTCGATGGAACGGTGGTGGAGGCGGGTACGCACGAGTCGCTGATCGAACGGAATGGGTTCTATCGCGATCTTTACGAAAAGCAGGCGCAGCTGGATGATACCGAAATTTCCAATGGGAATCCGGATGGTGAATCTCTGTCGGACGAACCGGCCGCCACGCCATTGCCGACATCAGAACCTTAGTCGTCCACCCACGCCGGCAAATCCCCTGAACACGAGCGGGCGATTGACCAATTCCATGACAATGCTTACTTCTCCGAAAAGGGTGATGGGAACGTCTTCGAACGTATATTCCATGCCGCCCATGAATTCCGGACCAAAATCGACATCGGTCACGGTCTCGAAATAAGGGGTATTAGGCGGGTCGTTGGTTTTGTACTGATATTGTACACTGGCAAACTTCAGCATGGCCCCGGCGCCCCAATACCAGTCAAGTTTACCCTCCATACCGTCGACGGGAATATTGTATTGGAGGAGATAACGTCCTTGTAAATAAACTGTATTCCGGACGTGATGAGACAGGTATGTAAAGTTGTCGAAGTCGTTGTACTTACTAAACAAATTCTCATAGTAGCGCGAATTCCACCCACCGGGTGCTGTGCCCAATAGAAACTCCACTGCATGGTTGCTTTGTACGTAAGCCTTGAAGGTTATTCCCAGCGGGTATCCCAACCGTAGTCCCAGTGAGCGATCCTGGGCATTTCCGACATGGTACAGGAGCAATCCGATGCTGACTGCCGCGATCCTCAGTTTCCCTTTCATAATCACGAAGTTTTGTCCGGCACAATATTACCCGTCCCGAACGACGTTTGCACCAGTAACAGGCTTTTTTTGATCAGGACGTAATGATCGGACGAGAGGTTGCCGAGCGTTGGAAGGATGTCTGTCGGTCAAAAAATGTATCTCAATCCTACGCCGCCTTCCAGACGTGACCATCCGGGATCAGCCATGACGTCGGAGAAATATTCCAGTTCCATGAACGCGGAAATCGGAAGCTTGAAGTGTGCGTACTCGATGCCGACGACGGCCTGTGGCCCCATCGTTGTGCGTACGCGATCGAATCTTCCGAAGGCATCTGGATTGCCATCACTTCGCTCGCTGTAAGTATAGTCGTATTGGATTTTGGTATTCTTGAATTCCCATCCAACGCCCACATAAATTTGCAGACCGGGCGAGATCTTTTGAACGTCAATCGAGTAAAGCAACTTGGCCTCCGCGATGAGATCGGAAATCACCTTATGCGTGTAGTATTCGATG
>DATHKA010000361.1:0-2663 GCA_035489615.1 Chryseolinea sp. | reverse complement strand
ATCATGCGCTTTTCTTCGGATTATTTTTACAAGGGAGCATTGGTGGCCGATGAGTCAGTGAAGTCGGAACTGCTGGCCATCAACCAGGCACCGGTAGAGTTTATAGACACGGCGGGAATTGGCTATGTCGAGAAGCAGGATACCGAAACGTTGAGTCGTTTCAATGACGAAGAAGCACAACTGCTGATCAAGAGACTGGAGACCTTGGTCGAAGAGGTGGGCGCTGAACACTGGCTTTCGGCGAAGTTCCGGGTGGGCATTATTACACCGTATAGAGCCCAGGTAGATGTGTTGGTGAGACTGGTGGACGCGTCGTCGGTGCTGATGCCACTTCGCAAGCTGGTGGCCATCAATACAGTCGACGCCTTTCAGGGTCAGGAGCGCGATGTGATCGGAATAAGTTTTGTGAGAAGCAACCATAAGAGCGAGGTGGGTTTCCTCGGTGATATCAGGCGCACGAATGTGGCCATGACGCGGGCAAAGAAGAAACTGATCATGGTAGGCGACTCGGCCACTCTGGGCGCACATGAGTTTTACCTCGCGTTGATTGAGTATGTGCAAGAGAAAGGCTACTATAAGAGCGCCTTTGAAGTAGTTTATTAATGGATGACATGATTTGTGTATGGAAGACCACAGCCTAACGGCGGAAAAATACCCAGGCATGCCGGCGGTTTTATCAACGCATTACAAATGACGAATTTTGCGGATACAGTCCTTTCCCTGTTTTCTTCCTTGCGTATAGGGAAAGCGTTGCCTTCCGGCGTTCAGGTACTCAACCCGTATCGCGACCCAACCGTGATGGAAATTTGCCAATCTTTTTATCATCGCTTCCACAACGACGACAAGAAACGAAGAATCCTGCTAGGCATAAATCCCGGACGGTTTGGCGGTGGCGTTACGGGCATTTCGTTTACCGATCCCGTGATACTTTCGGAACAATGTGGCATTCCCAACAACCTCGGTAAAAGGACAGAGCTTTCCGCAGATTTTATCTATCGCGTCATCTCCGCCTACGGCGGGCCAGGCAAATTCTACGAGCATTTTTACATTACCGCCGTTAGTCCTTTAGGATTCACCCTGAATGGCAAAAACCTGAACTACTACGATATCCGGGAACTGCAAGAAGCCATTACTCCGTTTGCCGTAAAGTCGATGGAGCGTCTCCTGAAGGCGCCTGTTGACCGATCAAAATGTTATTGTATTGGTGAAGGGCAGAATTTTAAGTTTTTGTCGTCGCTGAATCAGCAACACCACTGGTTTGAAGAGGTTATTCCGTTGGCACATCCGCGTTTTGTGATGCAATATCGTCGGAAACAGCTGGATGATTACATCGATGACTATTTAACCAAGCTGCGTTTGCCTTAGCCGGAGACCAAGTCACGCCTTTCTCTTCGCACCGCGCACGGCCTCAGCCGTCCAGGGATCTTCCGGCCAATGATGCTTCGGATAGCGCCTGCGCATTTCCTTCCGGACCTCGTGATAAGCCGTTTGCCAAAAGCTTTTCAAGTCTTGCGTAACCTGCACGGGTTTGTATCCTGGCGAAAGCAAATGAATCACCAGTTGCGTTCGGCCATCGTTCACTGTGGGGGTGTCCTGCAGTCCGAACATCTCCTGCAGCCGTACCTCTATGAACGGCTGGCGGCCATCGGGTTGATACTGGATCTTGATCGCACTTCCGCTGGGAACCGTTAGTCGCGAGGGGGCCAGGTGATTGAGCTTGCTTCCGATTTCCCAGGGTAGCAGTCCTTCGAGAATGCTGCTCATATCGAGTTTTCCAAAGTCTTGCTTACGCGAGACATTTTCGAGGTAGGGTCCCAGCCAGGTTTCGAGGTTACTCAGCAGCGCTTCGTCGCTGACATCGGTCCAGGGGTCTTCCGGGCGCCAGACGCGAACGCTCATTACCCGTGTGCGCCATTGTTCATGAGTTTCGGTGAAGCCGAGCATGCGAATGCCTTCTGAGCGAATCGTCTGGCAAAGGACCTGGATGCGTTCTTGTGGATCGATGATTGATACGGGCTCGGTCCGGACCAATACGTTACCCACTCGAAATTCTGTCGCAGCCACGAGCGCGCCTTTGTCAGCATCCCAGATTAAAGTCTTGAACGGTGCCGCGCGGCTGAGCACATCGCTGTCATGCAGGGCAGTAGCCAGGAAGATTTTGCCTTCCGTCTGACCACTGTCCACGTCGGCAATAGCGAGCCATGGTTCGCGAATTAGCGGATCGTGATCCGGAAGTCTCGCCACCCGGGCGTTGGCAAGTTTATAGCGCACACTGAATTTTTCAATCTGACGGGCAATGCGTTCGGGGTAGGCTGCGGCAACCAGGGCGCCGACCTCATGATCAACGGGATGGCTATTTTCAATCCTGCAGCCGAGTATTCTTCGCCAGGAAGCAGCGGCACGTTCCACGCGATCGAGTGCGCGCACGTCGGCGTTAACCCGCTCACCGCGTCGCCATTTCCGTAGTGCCTCAACGCGCAAGGCCAGATCGGCGCCAGCCTGCTTGTCGAGGGGATCGCGCTCTTCCAGCAATGCCGCCACGTCAGCGGCCAGTGGCTGAAGTTGCTCGTTTGACAGCAACATATGGGCTATGCGTGGATGCGCAGGCAGCGTTAACATCTTGCGACCATGTGGCGCGATGCCCTGCCCATCAATGGCTCCCA
>DATHKA010000360.1:0-2183 GCA_035489615.1 Chryseolinea sp. | reverse complement strand
GCTCAATGTGCTGACCCTTAGTGTATGAGAGCTGTGCTTGGACTTCTTGAAGAGTCAGCAGTAACACCAACCCCGCCATTGCAACATGAGTCGCGCGGAGTAATTTGCTCCGCGCACCAGACCATAGAATATTCATATCGTATCAATCTCTTATTATTGACGGTCGCGAGCCAAACCCCAGCGAGCTCGCGACCCTGTAATTAATTCGCCGCGGTTGCTTGCTTGGCTGGCGGTGGGTTAACCAAAGGTGCAAGACACAACGGGCAACCAATAACGTGGTCATTGGGACCAAGCTTGAGTTTCTCCCGGCGATCTTGCATCTCCTGCAGGAACTGCTCCTCGCTCAGCGTTACTCGAATGCCTAAGTCGATGAACATGTTGGTCACTGAACGGTTTCCAGAACCCTGCCAATTGCGCGGATCGGGCACGTTGCGGTTGGATGCGGAATTATTCATGTAGCCGGTAATGTGCAATACAGTTCCCTTGGGTAGCAGCGGCGCCGTATGGTTCGCGTAGGTGTAGCCCCGCACCCAGTTGTGGTCATAGCCGACGCACGACAACGTTTCAACCGTGTACCCCCAAATGGCTTCAAGGCACATGCGTTCCCCCGGCGCGTGGAGATGAGGCTCGAAGGACGTAATCTTAGTGTGAGAGTTCAACACGGCATATGCATGCAGCTGCTGATTTTTTTCGTTACCCGTAATGCTGATGTCAACACCGTTACCCAACCCGATTAGCGAGGGAGAGTATTTCGGCTTGTACCCCTTTGGGTGGAAGCGAAAACCTATTTCTAGATGGCCCGTGGTATTGCGTCCATTCGAATGCAAGTGCACTGAGTCCGACACAAGGGACGATCCTGCGCGCAACAGCCTGCCCGCATCCGGATCGAAGACGTCAGCGTTGCGGCCAACTTCGTGCACCGGCCAGCTTACGGTCGAGGGATCAAACAGGCCCGGCATATTGCCCTGCGCGTCCGGAACCTTAGTGCTCCAAATCATGTGGTGGAAAATATAGCGCCCACCCACGGTTTCGCGACCATTTGCAGCGTTGGCATTACCATCATTCACTTCCTTGATTTCCACCGATGCAACGTAACGGTCTTCCGTCAAACCAATGGGAACACTCTCTATTTCGCCCCACCAGTCAGGCGTGTTGGCTTTTTTGACAACATCCTTTGTCCTTACAATGATATCCGGCGTGCCAGCCGTCCAGGCTCGATTGTCGACGAACTGACGGGGTGGCGGCATGTCTTTAGGATTGCCTTCAGGCGTCCCGTTTTTTGCCCAGCTTGAAATCATCGCGACCTCTTCATCACTTAATGAAGGATCATTTTTGTAGTCCTGGATGCCGATATTTTTTTCTGCATACCACGGTGGCATTGCGCCTGCACGATTACGTATTTTGACTTTAAATTCGACCATACCGGCAAGCGGTGCGACCTGCTTGTAAGTCTCCAAGGGCATGGGTGCCACGCCACCAACACGATGACAATCCTGGCAACTGCGTTGCAAGATAGGCGCGATGTGCTTGCTAAACGTCACTGGCTCGGGAGTGGCGGATAGAGACTGCGCGCCGGTTAAAGCGACGAACGTAAAAAACATAGCTTGAGTCAGTGAGCGTGCTTTACGCGACCTGAGATGAACTTTATTGGACGCTTTCATTGTGAAGCGTGCCTCCTTTTAAGTAAGTGTGACTGGTAGTGTTTTTAGTGTGCCGACCACATGAAGTCGATATCGAATGAATTCTTTTTCCTTGCAAGCTTCTGTCGTGGTGCCGCTTACTGAGATGAGCGGCACCCGTTTTGCTGCGTCCAAAGCGCCACCACCAGAACGTTGGAACTGCAGTAGAGATCATGTGACCATCCGCGATGATCGAGCAGTCGAAAGTTGTCGACGCGATCGTCGGGTTCGTGCGCATTTGCGGATATAGCAAGACAACAGGAGCGAGGTGGCGATGGAAGCAGCACTGAAGCGCATGGGTCTGATCGAATAGATGTGAATTAATATAGTCTGACGGTTGATAAATAACAATTGAATGGACTCGAACGACGTCGTGTTTTCGTGTCGACAATTGCCAATTTTTCAGTCTCTTGGATGAAAGTGCGCTGTGAACAAAATCGCATTCGTATGCGCGCACCGCGGGCAGCCTTCGCTTCGATACTCGCGCAGCAGCTAGAGGGACCG
>DATHKA010000359.1:0-2513 GCA_035489615.1 Chryseolinea sp. | reverse complement strand
CCGGATCCCGGCCTCTTTAGTACGAACAATCGCCTGGGCTGTCGACAGGTTAACAAAGTTTACGCACGCCAAAAAAAGCACCGCCAGCCCGATACCAGCGAAGACTATGATCCACTTAAAGTCCATTGCCTTCACCCACGGTCCCCCTCCAAACCTTGTGGCGTCAAGGTGGATGTCGGATAATGATTGCATGACCAACGCCGCGGTGATTTCCCGGTTCGGTCGCGACTTGTTGATATGCTGTTCAGCAACTTTATCCAACCTGGATTGAACAAGGGAAGGATCTGCACCCGGCTCCAACACAGCAAATGTTATTGCCTTTAGCGTCGTCCATTCGGCGCCACCAATTGATTTTTCAGTTTCTTGTTGAACCGCTCATACTGATATTGATTTCGAGCGCTTTGGCCGTTTTTGTTTCCTCCTTTTCGATCGATCGTATCAATCAATTATTCGACCGTGAAATTGAATTCTCTGCGATCGCGACGCCATCCTCGATCGTAACGATATTGTTGGCGTTAGTTTTGACCGCGATCGCCGCGGGATTATATCCAGCGTGGCTTATCGCTTGCGTCAATCCAGCTACATCCCTTAAACCCGGAACTCAAGTCGGTGGGTTCGCCTCTATAACCTGGCTGCGAAAAACTCTTGTCGTCTTTCAATTCTGTATTTCTGCTGTTTTGATAACAACCGTATTTACCATTGGCCGACAGGTTGATTTCATTCGGGCGCAGGATCTCGGTTTTCGAAGAGACAGTATTGCGACAATCGAATTGCCGGACAAAACAAGAATGAAATCATTCGCCGAAAGAGTCAGAATGATACCCGGTGTGAAAGAGGTATCACTGTCGAGATCAGCCCCAATCAGTAACGATCATTGGTGGAACACAATGGGGACCATAGGTGAAACGGAAGAGGAGAGCGTATGTGTAATATATGGTGATGAGCTGTTCTATAAAGTGTATGGCTTGAAACTGATCAGTGGGAGAATTCCTGTTTCATCCGTTGTCGGGAATGAAATCCACCAGGTAGTGGTCAATGAAAAACTCCTTCATGCTCTGAGCCTTGGCTCACCGGAAGAAGCAATCGGTAAACGATTTAGTTGGGCTGGAACTGCAGAGGTGGTCGGTGTGGTTGCCAATTTTAATAATGAACCCCTTCACTACGAGATCGCGCCGGCACTGATCTTCCAGGACGACGAAGTGTACAAGCAAGCATCGATCAGGTTTGACGGTGAACTGAATCAATCCGTCCTGCTTGCAATTGAGTCTTTGTGGAAAAATGAGTTCCCCTCAGAACCGTTTGAAGCAAAAATCCTCAATGATGAGATCGGTAATTTTTATAAAACCGAATCGACAATGTATAATCTCTTTTTTGTTTTCGCAGGCGTTGCGGTCGTGATCTCATGCATGGGGCTTTTAGGTTTGTCGGTGTTCGCGACGGTCAGGCGCCGGAAGGAAATCAGTATTCGTAAAGTACTCGGTGCATCTATTGAGAATATTCTACTGCTTTTATCGGGGCAATTTATGAAGGTTATAGGTGTGGCGTGCCTTATTGCGCTGCCAGCTTCGTGGCTCGGCATCGACTTCTTACTTGGATTTTATGCCTTCCGTATTGACCTGACATGGGAGCTGCTCTTGCTGCCAATGATACTACTGATGGTCATTGCATTTATAACGCTACTCACACAAACAGTTCGGGCTTCTCTTTCAAATCCGGTTGAAAGTCTGAAGAGCGAATAAATGCTGTAGATCAGGCAGTTAGGATGCGGAGCGATTTAGCAAAATAGGGGGGTAGAGATTGTGACGATAAACGATAGACTGTACGTAAATTCCTAGATCGAATTTTGACCCCGACAAAAATATGAAAGCCCTCACAATCCTTTTGCTGTCATGCCTGGTTGTCGTGACCGTTTACAGCCAGCCGCAGGTTAGCGATGAGTCCAGGAAGTTCTACTATTATTGTTCTGGTGAAAAGATTGAATTGACCGAAGATCGCGAGTATATAATGGTCAAGTTCGGTAAGCAGATCACGGTTGATGCAAGGCTGCAGGTATCTTCTCATCCTAAGTTCTCAACAGACACGAAAAGAAGCAGCAATAAATATTTGGTCATGCAATCTCAAAGCGGAATTGCGGCCGACCAGCGTCAGGCATTTCTGACCGCGACAAACAGTGGGACCGGCGTTGAGTCGGCCACTTATATGCTGAGAAATAGAGACGGAATTTTAGTCGGATATACAAACGAATTCATCGTCCGTGTTTCCAATGCGGTTTCGGCAGAAGAATTCAAAAGTTATTTAAAACAGAACCTTGTTACGGTCGTCCAGCAAAGTGATCGTCAGTTTATTCTTTCGATCTCTAAGAGAAGTCCCTATTCATTGTTCGACGTGATCGACAAGTTCCATAATTCGAAGCTTGTTGATTTTGCCGAACCGAACTTTCGGATGGCGACGAAAGATGTTTTGCAAGATGCACCACCACCAACCCCCAATGATCCCAGTTGGGGTGATCAGTG
>DATHKA010000358.1:0-53702 GCA_035489615.1 Chryseolinea sp. | reverse complement strand
GGTAACAATCCTTACCAGTGAGGACAAAGAGACCGTCAGTGCGATTATCAAGGAAGTGATCAAATCGACAGACCGCGTGTTGCAAAAACGCGAACCGGTGGTGCTGGTCGACCATGTTAAAGAGGGTGAAATGACACTGAAGGTTTTCTTCTGGTGCGACGATGTGCTGAAGGCCGACGTAGTAAAAAGCGACGTTCGGTATAGGCTTCACCAGGAGTTTAAGGTGAAGGGCATTTCAACGAAATAGTAGTTTTTTTTATCGTGGCTCAGATTAACCGTCCCACAAGGAGCGGGCCTGCAACATTCAACTAATCCGATAGCCAGAGCCAGCAATCTAGTCTAATGAACCCGATTGTGCATATACTGAACTTGGAGTTCATAATGCCTCTCGATTCGCTTCAATCGACGCATCGAAAATTGCGATCTTTTGCACTATAAAGTGTAAGCACATTTCAACCACGATTTATCCCCCTTCACCGATAGAATGACTTAACGCTCTATTTAAATGCGTGATTGGTCGCGTGCGCTGGTATCAATGCAAAACCAAAACGCTATGAAAAAAGTCTTTACGGTATTGTTGGGATTGCTTCTTGCTTTTCAAGTAGCGGAAGCACACAAGAAAAAGAAAGGACCCTCGTGCGACAGCGACAGCTTCTCAACGGAGGTTGTGAAAGAGGAACGAATTTCAGAGACCTGCGTAAGGTATGAAATCAAGGTTTCTTATGATGGGACAAAGACCTATGGACTTTCCCATTATTCCATTGGAATCCCTTGTGGGGAAATAAAAGATGCTACCAATTCTAAACGTTGGAAGATGGTGTTTGGAAAAGACCGAACAACGGGCGTCTATGGATTGAAGGTCGATGACATCAAAGGATTCGGAGAGCGAGGGAAAGACAGCTTTACGGTGAAGTTCACGTGGTGTTCAAGTGGTTCCTGCGATAAGAAGTTGGGCGTGGTGGCCTACAAGGCCGGGCAATGCGTGGATTACGATACGTTATCCAATCCGGGTAACAATCCCGACTCGACGCAGAACTGTTCTGCCCTGCGCGCCTCGTTACAAAAGAAGAACGTGACGTGCCCTGGTCAAAGCGATGGTGAACTGAAGGTAATTATCGAAGAGGGTCAGGCACCATTTGTTTACACCTGGTCGAACGGATCAAAGTTGGATGTTGTTCAAGATCTGTCTGTCGGTATGTATGCTGTTACGGTTAAGGATGCCAAGGGAAACGTGTTAACCTTGCGCGGTGAAGTGGTCGCTCCTCCGCCTATCATGATCAACGAGGCAGTGACTAATCCATCTTGCAGCGGACAGTATAATGGTTCTATTGCGCTGGCCGTCACGGGTGGAACGGGTGAATATTCCTTTGGCTGGAGTACGGGTTCGAGTGAACAGAATCTTAGTGATCTACCCAGTGGATTCTATACGGTAACGGTCACCGACTCGATCGGCTGTTCGGCTGTGAAGGCCATGATGCTGACCAATGGCACGCTAATCTCGGCTGAATCTACGCTTAGCCATCCAACTTGTACGCAAAGCAATGGTTCCATCGATCTTACACCAATCGGAGGGACCGCGCCATATACTTATGAGTGGAGCAACGGTGCCACTACGCAGGATCTGGAAAATGTAGCTGCCGGAACTTACGTCGTTACGATAGCGGATGCAGGAGGGTGTTATACCTACAAGATTTATACCCTGGAAGTAAGGAGCACGATAGCGATTCAATTTGTCGTAAATCCTGCCACTTGTGCTGGTGATAACTCTGGTGCAATTGATGTGACCATATCCGGTGGAGCGGCACCTTACGCGATTCAATGGTTAGATGGAGCCGTTACGGAAGACCGTTCGGCGTTGTCTCCAGGGGCTTACCAGATAAGTGTCACAGATGCTCTTGGTTGCACCGCTACATCAGACATCTTTGTCAATAAGAAGACGCTGCAGATAATCAGTGAGGTATTGCAGCCGTCATGCGCACAAGGCCTTGGATCTATCACCGTAACACCGATCGGGGGCAATGGACCCTATACGTACGAGTGGTCAAATGGACAGACAGGTAGCACGATCGATAACCTGCCTGACGGCAACTATACGGTGAACATTACGGATGCTGCCGGATGTAATGAATTTCAATCCTTCTTCATCACCGCCCCGGCTTCTCTGACGGTGTCGGGTACAATAAGCAACGCACAATGCGGAGCGACCGGTGCATTTGAAATTGATCTTTCTGCAACGGGTGGCAAATCCCCCTATACCTATCTTTGGTCCACGGGTGCGACATCACAGGATGTCTCGGGACTCACGGCCGGTATCTACACCGTTGATGTCAAAGATGGTGGGGGCTGTACGACCAGGAAGCAATTCGTCATCGACCCTGCGTCGCTCAGTTGGTCTTGTTTGATTGCGCCGCCTGCAACTTCCGCTGTCTGCGGATCTGTCGGTAATGCTTTGAACACCGTCGTGACAGGGGCTACATCGTATCAGTGGACTGTTACCAGTACCGATAGCAACTGGATGATTACCTCGGGAGCCGGCGATTCATTGGTGGTCTATACTGCGGGCAATGCCGGAAGCTCTGCGACGTTTACCCTGACCGTGGTGAAGAATGGTTGCACGCAAACCTGTTCGTATACCGTGACCGGCGGTTGTGTGGTGCGCGATAACACCGGTGGCGGCGATCCCAGTTCAGGCGAGCCTTGTACGACGACTCCGACAACGCCTCCGGTTGACCCAACTCCTGAACCCGAACCTCCAACGGAAGAGCCGGAAAGGGGCTGTAAGGGTGGTGTTATTATAACTGCCTATCCGAATCCTTTCCACGATCGCGTGAAATTGGAATGGACAGCTTCCGCTAACGAAAGAGTCAAACTGGAGATTTATGATATGCGCGGCAATCGTGTAAAGGTGTTGTATGAAGGAAATGTGAGCAAGGGACAACGCTATTCGTTCGAGTGGTCGGCATCGAATTGCGGAGATCCTTTTTACTATTACCGACTCACATCATCTAAGAATGTGACGCATGGAAAATTGGTAAGAAAGAGGTAATAGCAAGGATCTATAATTATCTGGTAAAGACCTGTCGGCTCCACGCTGACAGGTCTTTTTACTTCTGTAAAAACGGAAACTTCCGGTGATCACGGACTCATTCTTCCACTGCTAAGAGTGGCATCGGCCACCTACGCAAAAAAAACGCGTAACTTGGTAATAGATCTTAGTGGGGTATCATTTAACGTCGCCCAGAACATGGAATCCATTTTTGTCATCGCTGTCGTATTGTTGGCTCTTTACCTGGTGTTCAAACTATTCAAGACGCTCTTGAAATGGCTTTTGATTGTTGTGGTCATCCTCGTTGCCATTGCGTTCTTCTCAAACCCCGACTTCAACTCGCACCGCGAGAAGCTCACCAGCATGGGAAAGGAGCTAGGCCATGATATCAAAGAGAAGCGAGTTACTTTTGACGATTACAAGATTTTTTCGCTCACGAAGAAAAAGGTAAATGGCAAGGAGAAGATCGTTGGGATCGGGGCATTTGGCAAGGTTTGGTATTTCGATGATGACAAGTAATTGGAGTAATTATGTTGAATATGCTCTTGGTAGCTTTCTACGAACGAGACCTGCGCAAGTTGATCGAAGAAGTGAATTATCTCCGGCGCTCGCTCGAGTAATGCGTTCATCATTGTGCAGGCGTAAGAACTTCACGACATCATTATGCTGGTGTCTTCCTTATGGAGGCAGGTCTTTTTCATTGTATCTTGGCGATTATGGAAATCAAACAAAAGGACGACGGACACAAAGGCAGCTTCTACATTGAAATAGAGGGAACGAAACAGGGTGAGATGACATACGTGTGGGCGGGTCCGGATAAAATCATCATCGATCACACAGAAGTCGGCGACGCACTGAAAGGTAAGAATGCCGGCAAGCAGCTGGTTCATAAGGCGGTCGAGTTCGCCCGGGAGCGACAGATTAAGATCATGCCGTTGTGTCCTTTTGCCACGGCCATTTTTCGGAAGACGCCGGATTACCGGGACGTGCTTTCCTGAAAGAGGGGCGACGCGTCGCTGGTTGCAAGAGTTCGCCTATCACATCGACTTTGCCTGGTGGATCTTCGTGCTGGCGGCGGCAATTGCTATCGCTATCGCGTTGCGGACAGTCAGTTATCAGGCCATCAAGACAGCAAAAACAAATCCCGTTAACAGCCTTAGGTCGGAATGAGGGATTGCCGGTATAAAATCGGCCACAGCGCATAACATACAACAATAAATTGCTAGCTTATGCGTTGTGGATAAACCCCGCCAAACGGAGCACGTGTGTTCATAGAAAGACTCATCTACAGCTACTCCTATGCGCAGCTGTTCTTTCTAACAACAGCCTATTTTCTATTTCTATACTTTGGTATCGCGCCGTTGTTTCTGCAGGTCTGCAAACTTCTGCATAGGAATGGTCTGCTGCAGAAAATCTCTTCACGAGAGATACCGAAGGAGCAAGTTCGTTTGGAGGTAAGGAATTCAGTGCGCTCCATCATCATCTTTGGTTTTTCTTCGTGGCCGATAATTTATTTAGTCAGGCAGGGCACTATCAGCTTGTTGCCGGACACCGTGTTCAACGTCATGGCTGGCCTCATCATTCTGACGATCTGGAATGAAGTTCATTTCTTCACCATACACAGGATCATGCATCTGCCGTACTTTATGCGCCGCATTCATGCCGTACATCACCGGTCGGTCGTCCCGACTGTCTATTCTGTATATAGTTTCCATTGGCTCGAAGCGTTCCTGCTAAGCACGGTGTCGCTGACGATCGCACCATTCGTGTCATTCAGCCCAATAGCCATCGGGTTGTATCCGCTCGTGAGCGTATTACTGAACTATGCGGGACATTGCAATTATCGGTTCGGTTCCGGCACCGGTCCTTCGTGGAAAATACTGGGAACGCGCCACGCGGAGCATCACGTTAAGCAAAGCAGGAACTACGGGTTTGCAACAAATTTTCTGGACTGGCTCAATTCAATTTACACAAACAAGCGATAGATGAACCACCCTGTGTATATCACTTCATTGGGTATCTTCCTGCCTAACGACGCCGTTCTTAACGAAGACATGGAAAGTTATCTGGGTAAGATCAATGGAAACAGTAGTCTTGTGCGCAGCCGGATACTTAAGCAAAATGGGATACGGTCGCGGCATTATGCTTTGAACAAGCAGCAGCAAAGTACTCACTCAAACGCTCAACTGGCTGCTTGTGCCGTAAACGAAGCGATCTCAAGGAGCAGTCTCACGGCAAAGGATATTCAACTTCTTGCAACCGGCACGACGCAAGGCGATTTACCTGTGCCGGGTTTTGCCAGTATGGTTCATGCCGGCCTCAGTATCCCCAAATGTGAGGTGGCAAGTTTCCAAAGTGTTTGTACCAGCGGCATGATGGCGCTGAAAGATAGTTATGTCAAAATACGGTGCGGTGAGAAACAAAACGCTGTCAGCGTGGGTAGTGAATTTGCGAGCAGGCTGTTTAAGAATACACGTTACGAAGCACAAGGATTGAAATCGGTTGGATTTGAAACCGAGTTTTTGCGGTGGCTGCTTTCCGATGGCGCGGGAGCGTGCGTTTTAGAAAATACGAAAAACCGCAAGGGACTGTCACTCCGTATCGACTGGATCGATATCCTTTCACATGCGAGCCAGTTCCCGTTGTGCATGTATACCGGCAAGAATAGCAATCGGGACGAGCACGAAGCCACGTGGCTTGACTACCCTGACTATGAGTCGGCATCTAAGGCAGGAGCTATTAATTTAAAACAAGACTTGCGTCTACTGGATCAGGTGGTGCAGGTTGGCGTGGCTCACTACTTCGACTTGATCGACAAGGGCAAGATCGATGTGAATAGGATCGATTGGTTGTGTTGTCACTATTCTTCAGATTTTTTTAAAGCGCCTATTCAGGAGCTTATGCGCAAAGGCGGCGCCGAAATTCCAGCCCATAAGTGGTTCAGCAATCTCGCCTCTAAAGGAAATACCGGAGCGGCATCCATCTATATCATGCTGGAAGAGTTGTTTTATTCGGGCAGACTCAAAAATGGCGACACGATTTTATGCATGGTGCCAGAAAGCGGACGATTTATCACGTCATTTATGCAACTGACGGTAGAAGACACGGACCATCACCATAGCCCACCAGCAAAGTACGAGGTACGTAAAGTGGAGGCGCCAGAACTTACCGTCAATAAGACGCCTTCTTCTGAATGGCTGGTGCGGCAGCTAACGCAAATCTGGATCGACTTTGAGACGCGGCTGCTGAATGTGCCAATCGTGAAGAAGATTCACGATGGAAAGCTGAGCCTGCAGGACTATAAGCTGTTGTTAAGGGACCTGCGGCAACAGGTAATAGATGGTTCGCAATGGATCTCGAGGGCAGCATCCAATATTGACATTGAGCTGTTTGAACTCCGCTCAGCGTTCATCAGACATACCGCCACCGAGCACAAAGACTACCAGATGCTCGAGAAGAATTATCAGGCGTTGGGTGAGGACATTGAAGACATCAGGCGTGGCGAAAAGAATATTGGCAGCCTTGCACTATCCAATTTCATGTTTCAGCAGGCCAGTAGATCCAATCCGATAGACCTGCTGGGTGCCATGTTCATCATTGAAGGTATAGGCAAGAGATTAGCTGCTTACTGGGGCGGACTGATGAAAGATCAGCTTGATCTGACAGACGATCAGGTCTCTTTCTTTACCTATCACGGTGTCGCCGATGAAAATCATTTTCATAACTTAGAACAGGCATTGAACCACCCTGCAATGAATATGGAGATAGCGAAGCGGATTGCAAAGACTGCGAAGACCACTGCCAAATTGTATCAACTGCAGTTGGAAGAACTTGGAAACTACTAACGAAAACTAATTTAGATAACCCATGGCCGAAGGCGATATTTTGGATATTTCCACACACGACAGCCGGGATCCTAATCCCTGGCTTGCCATGTATCTCGACAACAGTATTCCGATCAATGATGCGACTAAACTCGCACTCATGCGCGACAACAATTCAAGGTCTGCGCGATTGCTGTTGCCACTCATCCAGGTCTGGTCTAAGATCACGATGTTCTTCATTCACCTTTTCAAGTTTATTTTCCCAAACCTGATCAACTCTTCAAAGATATTGCACAGGATACTAGCCTGGGGACTGAAATGGTTTGTGAGCAAGGATGCCAACCTCCTCATATTCCGTCATTTTCATGTAGGAAGTGAAATTATGTCATTCATCGCCCAAAATATCGAGGGCGTTCAGATAACGACCTCGCCATTGAAACCCAAAGATTTCAGGGATATTCACGATGATTTATTCCTGAAGCACGATCTGAATCTTTACAACTTCGTGATAAATCTCAATCATCAGCTCAAGCAAAAGAATATCGGCATAAAAGGAAAGGCGAATCTGAACATGGATATGATCACGCCGGAACGCTTTGATCATATTGAATTTGCCGATCGCTGGACAAATATTCTGGACCTGCGTTCGGCCATTGAACTCTTTACGCCGTTCTATCAGTTTTTTCTTACAGCGAACGATTTTGTGAGGGCGTCGAATTCATTGCAGCTGGATGAAACCATTGGTATATATACTTCTCAGATCCTGAATGCGCCCGCGCATCTCAGCCTGGTGAACAACAAACACCCGATGGTACCGGAGACTACATTCAGCGCGGCATATCGTCTCGTGTTGCATGGCCTCGCCGCGGAGACCTTACACGCCATACTGGTGAGAATGAAGCAACGCGCGTTCGCCGATGGTGTGATTACACCTGTCAAGTAGCTTTGGTACCGTTCGCCTTGTATGGATGACTTCCTTAGTCCCGCTCAGAGAGCCGGACTAACCCAGAACATATTCGTCATTCTTCAAATACTGCAGTCTTGTTTGCGGCCAGTATCCTCCTCGTTGACATCCGTCGTGGATACGTCAGTGCGGGTGAGGTGCCCTCGGTGATAGTCTTGATATCAGTGTCTTTTTGAAAGGCAGGGCGATAGGTGATTTGACCTTGGAACCAGGCTGGCTTAATCGGTGACTTGGAAAATGAAGTCCACCCGTAATGATCAATGTCATCAAATGGTAGTGATCATGGTCATCACTAAAATTGAATCTTGTAAATCTGTTCGGTATCAAATCTCCAAATGAGACGCTTTCCCAACCTGTACCTGAGTTAACGTTTCAATTAGGAACAACTCATTCTTTTTTTTCAGGACGCGGGAATTTTTGAGCACGGAATTTCTACATTACATAAGCATCACCCAGATTGCAGTATACCCAGTCCTTTCTTTGTAGTCGCCCAGTCATGAGAATATCTATACCCCTTAATAATGAAAACCCTGTCTATCGGTTGGCTTATTGCATTATGGAAACCTAGCCTCTTCAACACCCTATTACAAAAGTGTAACGCACCATGCCGTGTCTCGTTGCTTGCTTTGCTGCTGCCTGGAATGGCCTTTGCGCAGTTGAATAAGTCAGGGGCGGTCTCTTCAACTCAACTACTCACGCTTGGAACAATGAGTCCAGCTGGCGGGAGCAGTACATCTATTAAATTCGAGCAGGCGCAGAATGGTGGCGTTGGTCGTCCGGCTGTTAGCCCGGTCAATTGGGTTGCCGGCAATGGCAGCGGCAATAATTCGCACTATGCAGAAGGACAGTCTATTCCCTATCGCCTGATGCTCAACAATGTTGAGCCCGGTACCCACACCGTTATAATAGAGTGGGACTTACGCAGGGACAAAAAAACGGCGGTCGATTACATCACCAGTTTTCAGCGGATAGGCGAGACGGTAGATCCGCTTCGTGGTCTGTCAGGAAACTATGGGCAACCGAGTTATTTTTCTATTCCCGCGCCCCAGCGCAACAAGTCGGTTACGGGGAGCGATGGAGCACGGCTGCAACCGGCCTATAGTTTCAATAAATTGGCGGCGTCTGAGCGGCAGGTGGCGATCTACAACGCCACGCCTACAGGAATATCCTATTTCTATGAAGGCGATCCTGGTGATTGGTTTGCTCCCTCAAAAATGAAGTTCACTTTTAAGGTGACCGGAAATAATTCCAAAAACGTCGTAGTCGCCTGGGGTGGACACATAGCCAGTCGCGCAGACTGGGGCCCTCAAAATGTATATACCGATATCTATAGCTCGCCGTATCGAACAACGATAGTATCCCTGGATCTTCGGTTAAGCCTGGTAGACCGGTCCTTACAATACAGTGCGCTCAAAGTTAATTTTGTGCCCTCTTGTGAAGTGAAAGGTAGCGCTACCTTCTGCAGCAATATCAATTATCAGTATAGCGCTGTTACAAACATCGCCACACCGATTTATCAATGGACAGTAACTGGTGGAACGATTCAGAAGGGGCAGGGCAGCAGCGGCATCAGTGTCAAGTGGAATGATGTAGGTCAGGCCACAATAGGTCTTAAGGTGAAGGACCAGAATAATTCTACAATCGAGTCCAATGGTTCGCTGGTTTTGGTGCGCGACGTGGTATGTCCCTACTACACGCCCAGCGTGGCTGGGAAAGTTGACGCGCCGATTGGCTCGGAGCTTACGTCTCTGAGCGCGAACTTTCAGCCTGGTACTGCTCCGCCCAGTGATTTTATCTATACGTTTTCGAACGACAAGGTAATGATCGAAGTAATCGTTACTGACGGAGAATACAGCACGATGTTGTCTTTGCTGAAGAGCCCTGCATATGGATTGACCGGCGAAGTAGATAACGATAACACGCGGATTATTACGGGATTTTTCCCGATTGCCAATTTGCCGATGTTGAATGATCTTCCGGTGTCCATTAAGTATGTACGTCCGGCATATCCTCCCGTGACGAACGGAGGCACAACCACTACAAAGGGCGATATCGCGCAGCATTCAGACCTGGTTCGTCAGGGCTATGATGTTAGCGGAAAGAAGATTAAGATCGGCGTGTTGTCAGATAGTTATAACAAGCAACCTGGCAATCCAGCGCTGGCTAACGTGCTGAATGATGACCTTCCCGCAAATGTGCACGTGTTGAAGGAATCGAATCAAGGCGGACTCGATGAAGGTCGTGCCATACTTCAGATTCTCCACGATATTGCGCCGGACGCCAGGCTCGCCTTCCGCACGGGGATCATCAGTTCGGGCGACTTTGCCAAAGGGATAAAGGAATTGCAGCAAGACTCCTGCGATATAATTGTGGATGACCTCACCTACTTGACGGAGCCCTTTTTCCAGGATGGTCAAGTTGCCAAAACGGTAGACCAGGTAACGGCTCAGGGTGTTTCCTATTTCACTTCTGCCGGTAACTACGGAAGCAAGTCCTATAGCAGCCAGTTCCGGCCGGCGGCACCTCCCACAGGCGTGATAGGAATGGCTCACGATTTTGACGGCAGCGGGGATATATTCCAAAGGGTTACGCTGAGTCCGGGAACATACACCATAGTGCTGCAATGGGAAGACCCTATCTATTCGTTGGGGCAAGTCCAGACCGGTACGTTGAATGACCTTGATCTATACCTCACTACGGACGCAGGTGCTACGTTATTCGGCTTTAACCGAAACAATATGGGATCCGATCCCATCGAAGTATTGCCTTTCACGGTGCGCGAAGAGGCGAGCACCAACATCATGATTGTGCGAGCAGAGGGCACCACGAACGTAAATTTCAAATACGTGGTGTTTCGCGGTGACAAGATTGTCTTCAATGAACACAATCCCAACGGGTCATCTACCATTGTCGGCCAGGCAAATTCCCAGGGCGCCATTACGGTCGGTGCGGTCCTGTACAGCAATACGCCGGCGTATGATTACAAGCGACCGGCGGATGCCGGTCAGTTTACCGTCGCTTCATTTTCGTCGGTTGGAGGAAATCTTTCAGTAGGAGACCGTCAAAAACCTGATATCATTGCCCCAAACGGGGCAAATACAACGGTTAGGCTGGGTGGAATTGATGAAGACTATGACCTCGGCGGCAGCAGTGATGGATTTTTTAACTTCTTTGGAACGTCTGCCTCGGCGCCGCATGCCGCGGGCGTTGCTGCGCTGTTGATGGAAGCGCGCAAGAAATATTACAACGGTGAACGCTACACACCGAATGGTATCCGGCAAGTGCTGAAGAGCACGGCGCTGAATATGTACGAGCCTGGATATGATGCTAAGTCCGGGGCGGGATTTATTCAGGCGGATGGCGCCTTGCGGTCGATAGCGGCGCCTCTACCCAAGCTGGTGGAGATGAGCTATGATACCGTCAACATTGTACCTGGAGAATCGCAGTTTGTGCTATCGGTTGAAGGAAAGAACCTCACGACAGAATCCAAAGTGTTAATGCGGGATGTGCCACTTCCAACCACCTACGTTGGACCGACGCAACTTACGGCGATCGTAAGTCCGTTCGAAGGCAATCCACCCATTCACGTCTATACCGCAGGTTTTACACCCAGTGGCCGTGATGGTGGAGGATCAGATACGCTTTATTTCAAAGACAGAAAATTAATCGACGTGGAGGTAATTGCCGACAACAAGTCGAAGAAGTATGGCGAAATCCTGCCCGAATTTACCGCAACGGTTCTGGTCGATGGCGACACGCTCGATGCAACGTCGGAGCTGAGCCTCGCGGACCTCGGACTTACGCAGTTGCAGTTCACGACTCCGGCAAATAGTCTTACCAATGCCGACAAGTATACGATCTCTGTTACTGCCGAATTAACGGTTCCATTAATGGAGTTGTACAACTATACATTTACCGGTGGTCTACTGACCATTGAAAAGCTGCCGTTGCAGATCAGACCCAACGATCTGCGGGCGGTTTACGGCGAAAAGTTCGACAACAAGATCACCTTCTCTTATCAATTTGATGGCACGAGGATTGAATCTCCACAAACAATTCTCAACAACCTGAAGCTTGATCACCAGGCTATTCTTGCACCCAATGTACTGGCCCTGGTGGATTCGCGCGCTATTGTGAATGCGTCGCGCCCACTGGTCAACGCCGATCTGCAGAATCTCAGTTTCCTGGCCAGCTCGCGGGCGATAGCCAACAGTCGTGCCATCGTGAACCGATCGCGCGCGCTGGTTAATTCCACGAACGTGGTTGATTTCGACAAGCAGTCCATGCTGGACTATTTTGAGAACCCCGACACCGCGAACCTGATTACGCCTATCTTTAATTCACGGGCTATCGTTAATGCGTCGCGCGCGCTGGTTAATTCTCGCGCAATCGTGAATTCTCGCGCCCTGGTAAACTACTCCAGAGCTTTGGTAAACGCCTCGCGAGCTTTGGTCAATTCCCGGGCAATTGTAAACAGCGGGGCGGTGGTCAATAGCGAGACCGTTGGAGAAGACGGCACAAACAGTAACCGTGATGCCGTCGTCATCGTCGATTCGACGGATGTCTTCAACAATGTTCCTCCGATCATCGTAGACGGCGTTGAAGTGTACGAATTGCCAGCACTTTTCTCCATCAACGTAGTTACCGGGTTGACCGCGGGCAAGCACTTCATCGTTCCAGGGACGTATCTCACGGAGCTTTCCAACAACTTCGATGTGTCCTATACAACGGGAAATCTGGAAATCGTCAAGGATACCTTGACTGTCGTGGCCTCGAGCGCTCTGATTTCTTATGGAATCACACAACCTGCGTATACGGCCACGGTTACGGGTTACCAATACGATGATAATTTCGCGTCAGTGATCAGCGCTATCAACTTTGCGTTGAAGGATCAGAACGGGGCCAGCAAACCCGCGACCGGAGTCGCACCCGCGGGTACCTATAAGGTTGTGCCGACGGTTGCCCTCAAGCCGACGGCGTTGCAACCCGGTGATCCAGTTAACTATGTCACTAAAGTTTCTAATGGTACACTGACGGTCAATAAGGTGCCATTGATCGTCAAGGCTAAAGACGTCATTATAACCGCAGGTGAAACGCCTCAGTATAAATCCACGTACACCGGATTGGTAAATAACGACGCACCCGTGTCAGGACCTTCGTACACCTTGTCGCCTCAGTATAACGGGTCAGCGGGCATGTACACGATCACGCCCAAGAATCTGATCTTTGCAGTGCCGGGGAATTACGATATTCAGTATCAGACGGGCCTCTTATACGTGAATCCGAAGCAAAATTTGTGTAAGGCTGTTCGACCCATCCTGAAGTGTGTAGAGGAAATCAAGGACAACCCCTCGTACAAGTATAAGGCGAGATTCGAATATGAGAACGACAACTCAACGGCTGTGTACATTCCGATTGGCACCGACAACTCATTGACTAGCGCCAAAGGTTTTTCGGGCACACAACCCGCACTGCTCCAGCCGGGTGGCGGTTCGTTTGAAGTTCTGTTCAACGGAGACAAGTTGACCTGGACCATCACGATCTTTGACAAAGGGAAGAAGACGGTGTTTTCGGCGTCAGCCAGTTCAAGTTCCACGCGCTGCAGGAAAAGTAATTCTGGAAGAGATGACGTAGCTGCCTTTACACCTTATCCCAACCCGTTTGACCGCTTTACGACGGTCCTCATCCCGGATGCCGCTAAATCACCATCGTCATCCAGCGTACAGATCGTTGATCAGTGGGGTCGCAGGTACCCGGTAAGTATGGAGTGGTCGGCCAGCGACCAGGCACTTACATTTGATTTCTGGTACTACCCGAAAGGATACTATGTAATTTCCATTCAGACATCAAACGGAACGAAAATGATGCGGGTGTATAAAAACTAAAAATCGGCTTCTGAAGGTATTGAATAACGATGCCGTTCATGATGTATTGAGAAAATCAGGGCGCCTCGCCGTGAAATAGCTCAACGCAAACGAACGGCATCGCCTTTTTATACGCCAGCGCCGAACTCATCCAGGACGGCTAACGGAAGGGCAGGGTGACGCAAAATTGTGACACAAGAGCGAAGACAGAATTTTGGGATTTAAGAATGTTGAAATCATTTGTAAATTGACAGGTATCGTAAAAAGTAATGCGCCTCCTCTCCATCTGCCTCTTCAGTTGCGTACTGTTGTCGATCTCTTCTGCGCAGGCGCAAAACCCCGAGATAGACAGCCTTAAGAAGGTAGCTGCCCTGGCCAAAGAAGATTCATTGAAGGTTAACACGCTCATTGCGCTGAGCTCCCAAAACCTAAACACCGACCTCCAGGAGGCGATCCGGTATGGTTCTGAAGCGCTCGCCCTTTCCGAGCGAATTGGCTTTAAGAAAGGGGAAGCATATGCCTACAAGGCCGTTGGCCTGGGCCACTACATACAGGGTAATTACCCCGAAGCTGCCGTTCAGTTTCAGCATTCATTGACAGTGTTTGAAGAACTGGGTCTAAAAGCTGGCATCGCCAATATTCTTAGCAACCTTGGTGCTACCTATTTCAATGCAGGCGACGACACGAAAGCGATTGATTTCTATTTGCGATCGCTGCGATTGGCTGAAGAGATCGATGACAAACTCAGGATCGGCACGGTACTCAATAACATTGGAGGTGTATACAACAACAAGCCTTCAACGGAGTTAAAGGCGCTTGATTATTTTTTAAGAGCGATGCCGATATTCCAGGAGATCGACTACACGACGGGAATGGCTACCGCGTCGATGAATGCGGGCGAGATTTATTTCAAGCGGGATTTGTACGACTCCGCCAGTATTTTCTTCAAAACGTCCATGGCCATCTTCGATAACTCCATAGATGCTACTTTTCCCCTGACCTACCTCGGTAAAATTCGCGCCAGTCAGAAAGACTACAAGGGTGCCTATGCTTACCACAAGCAAGCCATCGAGCTGGCCGAAAAACTGGACGCAAAACTGGAGTTGGCACAAAGCATGGTTGGACTGGCCGAAACCCAATCACGGCAGGGGGAAATATTGCCTGCTATCGAAACCTATATGCGCGCAAAGGCGATAGCTGAAAATATTGCAGCGCGTAAGGAACAACGGGACATCTACGAGGAGCTCTCGAAACTCTACGCTCGCAGGGGCGACTTCAGGCAGGCCTATTCGTATGACACGTTACTGGCAAGCGTGAAAGACTCGCTCTACAATAGCAGCAACGATACAAAGATCCAGCAGCTCCAGTTTAATTTTGACCTGGGTAAAAAGGAGGCCGAGATCGATCTGCTAACCAAAGACCGTGCGCTGCAGACAGCTACTATTCAGCGGCAACGCATTGCAAACTTTGCTACCGGCATCACGTTGTTTTTGTTGCTGTTGCTATTGATCGGATTTTACAACCGCCACCAATTCACGCAGCGAACTAACAAGATCATCAAAGCGGAACGAGATCGTTCGAAGGAATTGTTGCTGAATATCCTGCCGGCTGAAACGGCGCATGAGCTCGAAACGAATGGGCACGCGAAGGCGCGCTTTTACGACAATGCCACCGTTCTTTTCGCCGACTTCAAAGGATTTACCTCGATAGCCCGTTCGCTAAAGCCTCAAGAGCTGGTAGCGGAGCTGAACGAATACTTTATCGCGTTCGATGACATTGTTGACAAATTCAAACTGGAGAAGATCAAAACCATCGGGGATGCCTATATGTGCGCAGGCGGTATTCCCACCCCAGATGATGTCCATCCGCGCCAGGCAGTACAGGCCGGTCTTGCCATGCAGGAATATATTACGGCAAAAAATGTCGAACGTGTTGCCAAAGGGCTTGATGGCTGGCAGCTTCGCGTAGGTATTCACATCGGCCCAATCGTCGCGGGGGTGGTAGGCAGGAAGAAGTATGCTTATGACATCTGGGGTGATACCGTGAACATCGCCAGCCGAATGGAGTCCAGTAGTGAGTCAGGCAGGGTCAACATCTCGTCCACACTTTACATGATGGTGCAGGATTTCTACCATTGCACGTACAGAGGTAAGATCCATGCAAAAAACATTGGTGAGGTCGACATGTACTTTGTCGAATCGCGCAAGGATAATAGTTGAGGGCAACGTCGACCGGCTTACCGGTTGTTCAACTTTGCATTGATTTCTTTCAACCTTTCCTGCTTACATCCTTCGCGATTTTTCCTGCCGAAGTCGGTGTGATAACGATGTGAGTTAAGAAATGTTCTTTGAACTAAGTTCCACTCCCTTTCCGTCTCAACAGCGCCTTGTGCTTTAAGTTCTTCAAAGAGCGTTCCTCCAATCGTATAAAAATCGTTTCTTCCCAGGTAGTCGAGATCCGCATCGCACAACACCTTTTCGAGTTGCGACGTAGGCGTCTGCGGAATGCGTGTAGCGATGATCATATTGCTGATCACTTCAATCTGTTCATTGGTTAAACCGTGCGAAGGAAGTAGCTCTTTCGCCATTTGTGCACCGTATTCTTCATGATTGGCTGCCGACCGGATGAATCCGGCATCGTGAAAGAGGGCTGCAACACGAAGCAGCCTGACGTCATCTTCACCCAACTTCTCACTGGCAGCGATCGTCATCGATGCCTCGAGCACATCATAAATGTGGGTGACATTGTGATAGGGGAGTTTCGGCATCTCTTTGCTGAGCAAGTTCCGGATGTGTTCCTCAGCACCTTGGAAGTCTTGTTGCATACGTATGTCATTCCTGGGTTGTTCTCTGAGGGTTTTCAACAAAGGGTCAACGTTCCACCAAATGAGATCGACATCATTGGTTTTCTTCGCCTTCTCATAGGCGAGCCAGGCCGACTGATCGTCCCCGATTCCACGGTGCGCATAAACCAACGCCATATTCACACCTTTCTCGTTTGCTTTACTTCTTGCCACCAATTCAGTCAGCGTACTGTTTGCCTGATCACTTTGGTTTAATCGGGCATGTGCCGCAGTGAGGTATGCCACCATCGATGGCGGCCTTAATGTAGTGGTGCGAAATCCAGCGACTACTGCGTCAATGGCGTCTGCGTATCGATGAAGAGTAAGATAAATTCGGGCAAGAAAGTCATAAAAGCGAAGAACCGCGGGATATAGCTGAAGTCCTTCTTTCAGGGTGTCGATAGCCTCTTCGTTGCGATTGAGCAGATAAAGGCTAATGGTCTGGTAATTAAAGTACGCAACGGTGAGGGGATCAATGCTTTTGGCTTTGGTTACCAGGCCAAGTGCTTCGTCGAAGCGCCCCATCATGTTTAGCAAGTAACTATACGTATAGAGGACCGTGGAATTGTTCGGGCTTAGTTCGATGGCATGTGAAAGTGATTTTTCCGCTGACGAAAAATCTTTCTTGATGAAAAACTGAACAAAGGCCTTTGTCAGAAAGTCATTGTCGGAAGGGCCCCTCTTCCGCGCCTCATGCAGATAGTGTTCGATGAAAGGTTCTGCTTCGTCTGGAGAAAGATCTCCGTTCCAGGACATTCTCGCAGAATAGGAACTCGCGAGCGCCGAATAGGCTTGTTTGAAGTCGGGGTCTTTTGCGAGGGCTTGCTTATAGTAGTCGGTGGCCGCACGATACCCGTTAACACCCCATTGATTAAAGGCGTGGCGACCCTTGAGGAAGAGATCATATGCTTCCAGGTTCTTGGTGGGTATCTCTTTGAGTTTTTCAGTTTGCCTCGGATTAATAGACGAGTTCAGTTCCGTCGCGACCACCTCTGCCACACCGTTCTGAATGGCAAAGATGTCGTCCATGCTTTCGACAAACACACGCGACCAAACGTGCTGATCCCGCGCGGCATCCACCAGCTGCACGTTGATGCGTACTTTGTTTCCGTGCGCCTGGGCACTTCCTTCGAGAATGAACTTGACGCCCAGCTCCGCTGCGATTTCCGGCGCCGACTTCATCGTTTTCTTATAGCGCATAACCGATGTTCGGGAGATAACGCGCAATTGGGACATCGCCGCGAGCTGGATCACGATATTCTCTGTAATGCCGTCGGCAAAATATTCCTGCGACTGATCATTCGACAAGTTGACGAAGGGCAGGACGGCGATGGATTTCTCCAACAGCTTATTTTCCGGCGAGTGCTTCTCGTCATTCAATTCGGATTCCATTGCCGCAGTCTCGCCGATCGGATGAAACCCTTCTGAAGATCTCCCCGGATACTTAATGGCCTGAATGATTTGTTTGATGGCGTTGGCCACCTTGTTGACCTGATCGCGATAAGACAGGTTGTTTGCGTTTCCCTGTCTCGTGTCGTCGGGCATCAGCGGCCTGTTAACGCCGGGTGACCGAAAGATAAAATCAATGGGACGGAGCCGGCTTTGCAATTCCGTTTCCAGGAGGTTTATGTCGTCGACATCCAGTTGGTGGATCGTGACTGGCAGTATGCGACTACTCACGTTGCCGTCGCGCAAGCGAACATCGCGCCCGACGCCATCGGACTGTACAAACTTATTGAAGGCACAAAACTCATGTTGCCATGCGAAGCTTCTGGGGTCGCAGTAGATCTGGGAAAGTATCGGGATGAAAACCAAGCACTTCAGCTTCCCCTCCAGGCTCTTATCCACGTCGTGCGTCTCCAGCAGCCCGTCTGCGGAATTGGAATCAAAGTAAATACTAATGTCTTCCTTGAATGTACTTTCTATCTCGCTGCTGAGGTGTTGCACAAAGCCCGTGACCCATCCGTTACCGGATCCATGCGGGGCCTGGGATGCTGAACTGAAGGGCACCCGATTGTCTTTTAGACGGTAAGAGATAAAGATGTCGTATTCGTAACCGGGCAGGATCGAAGGCATCTACCAATATACCAAGATGGTAGTTTCTTGCAATAAACGGGACAGAAATTTAATGGCGCGTAAGCCAGTGCAAGAATAATCGCAACCGAGGATACCTGAAAAATACGGTTTTTTTTTGCTGCGGCATACTAGGTGAAACTGGCGATCTCCTTATTAGCCCTTCTCAGTCGGGATGACAACGTAGCGCCGAGGTTGGTGAGTATTTTTACCTTGATGCCCGCGAGGCTTTCGACCCTATCGAGTATCTCATAAACCATCACGAAACAAGAAGTATCGGTCTGTGCCTTGACGTCTGCCGATCGGTTCTGTTTATCAAGCAAGGCCATCTCACCGAAACTGTTTCCTGAACTGATCAACGCCAGCGTGATGTCCCGGTTTCCATCGGTGGTATCGTGAATGGACACACGGCCCGACTCGATAAAGAAGATATGTTCAGCGATGCTACCCTTCCTGATTATGGTTTCCCCGGCAAAATAGCTTCTGTGGATGAGGTGTTTTTTCAAGTCATCAATCTCTTGTTCCGTGAGACCGTTCAGCAGCTGTTGATCCATGAGCCGGATAGGCTCCGACTTGAGGGCATAATGATTGGCGTCAAGGATCGCGGACTCCAGATAGAACAGCGCATCATCGAGTTCCTTGAATTTCAGAAAATCAACTTGCCTCTGAGACCAGCCATACAACAAGTCGAGGTGACAATAATCGGTGATATACAATGCCTTTCCGGATCGTTGAAACTCTTCGTGCAGTTTATAGATTAACCGGAATGCGCCGTCGTCGATGGTTGTGCATCGGTGCACATTCAACACAAGTGTGTGAGCTTCGTCCGAAACCTTCCTCATAAAAAGCTCACAGGTTGCAAAGCATAGGTCGCCCTGCAGCTCCATCACGTGAGTGTCGCCGCCGAATCTTTCGAATAGGTTTTCGGCAACCTGATCACGCTTAAACTTTGATCGTACGGTGCGCAACGTGAGTTGTCGTCTGAGTACGTGCTTGATTTGCCGGGGAGTTTTATACAAGTGCAGGGAAAACTGTTCGGCAATTGTCTTACAAAGGTCGACACCGAATACGCTGTTTCCTTTCTTGTCGAGCGGTGGTGAATAGACCGCGATAGACAACTGTCCGGGCAATACCGCGAGCACTGCGCCCCCTACGCCGCTCTTTGCGGGTAGCCCTACGTTGTATATCCATTCACCTGAATAGTCATACATGCCACACGATGCCATTACACTGAGTACATGGGGAACATACTTGGATTTCAGGGCCTTCTTCCCGGTGATAGGATTGGTTCCATGACTGGCCAATGTTGCGCCCATGATGGACAGCTGCCGGCATGTTACTTTGATACTACATTGTTTGAAATATACATCAAGAGGTGCGTCGACCTCTGATTGGAGGATGTCGAAGTTTCTCAGGAGATGCGCAATGGCCCGGTTTCGGTGACCTGTTTTACTTTCCGAATTGTAAACACACGAGTCCAGTTTTAGCGGCGAGCCGGCATAGGTACTGAAGTTCTTCAAAATGCGATCAAAGGTTTCGTCTTTGTATTGCTGCCAAAGCATATCCGTCGCGGTGATGGCACCCGCGTTGATCATCGGGTTAAAGGGGCGCCCCGAGTCAGGATAGAGACTGATGGAATTGAAGGCATCGCCGGAAGGCTCAACGCTAATTTTTTCAAGCACCTTATCGACGCCATACTCTTGCAGGGCCATGCCATATATGAACGGTTTGGATACGGACTGTATTGTAAATTCCACTTCAGAGTCGCCATAGCAATATTGATAGCCATCGATGGTGGTGAGTACGACGCCGAAGTTGGCTGGATTTACTTTGCTTAGCTCTGGAATGTAGTTAGCAAGTTTGCCGTTATTATCTCTTCTGCGGAAATCTTCGTAGAGCTCCGAGAGGATTTTGTCGACCATGTTCATTGCTGTGGGACGCTAGGTGGGTAAGGTTTTAAGGCAAACTATAGTGCGCACACAATCCAGGTGGAAGGCGGGCTTCACAGCTACGGTCTTAATGCCAGCGAAAGAAAAATTGAAAACCTTCAGGGCGTCAATTAAATGTAAAAAAGAACAGGCAGAATACAAAGGACCCGCAGCGACCGGCGACCCTAGGCGCTAGCAAATCCGGATGGTCTCTCCTTGATGCAATCGTTAGCAAAAATAAAAATGCCCGAGATAAGATAACTTCGAGGATCTCCCGTTGTTACTTCCTGACAAATTTCGCGCGATGCATCTGGCGACCATCGAATACACTTACAATATATACGCCGGCCGGCAGTTCCTTTGCCGATATCACTGGATAGCCCTCTTCGAAAGTCTTATCCATATACATCCTCCCGGCAACATCGGTTACCTGAACCGCCAGGGTGCTCCCCACTATGCTCGTAACCCGAATGGTAATTTCATCTTCGGTTGGATTCGGGTAGAGGGTGAGTTGACCTCGCTCGGGAAGCTTTTGAACATTCAAGGAAATGATCGGGAAGGTTTCTGATTGTCCGTCGAAGTCGGTTTGTGTGAGCTGATAGTACTGGAGACCGTGCACGGGTTGCAAGTCCTTGATGGAGTAGGATGTCGGTAGTAAGGTAGTTCCATTGCCGGGAACCTTTTCCAGCAGATGCCAGTCCTTTCCATTGGTGGATTTCTTTACGGTGAAGAAGTCGTTGTTCTTTTCAGTAGCGGTCTGCCAGGATACGAGGACGTGATCGCCCTGAAGTCTTGCATCGAACTTCAGGAGCTCAACGGGCAGCGGATTGTTCGCCGTGGATGAACCTAGTGTTAGGATCCCATACGCGGCAATCGGGCTGGGACTGTTGATGGTGCCGGAGGCTCCCGTTGCAGTGTTAGCAGCATTTCCCCGATCTGCCCATTGTGTGCCAGTCCATCCCACGACGCGCAGTTGGTTGGCATTGGTAACCCCGCCGCTTCGAGGTGTGTTCCAGCTTAATTGGATCTGCTCGGTAGAAGCGCCCGCGCCTGACGTCAAACTCCAAAATTCATTTCGGCTTACATGATTGACACCTGCGCCCAGCGATGTAGTGGAATAACCTGCCCCGTTGGGATCCGTGAAAAAGTACTCGGCGGTATAATAATATGAAGCGTTGTTAGGCGTAGTGAGTAAAGAGATTGGCGCGTAGTAGTCACTTTTTCCAACCGGAAAAGCGAATGTATCATTTCCGATCTTCCGCACAGCGCCGGAAACATGGCTATTGTTGCTCGCTCCGGTAACTGTGGCGCCGTCATTGAATATGACCATGTTTGAACCTGTGGTGATATGTCCATCCGTAAATGTTAGAACACTGGTCATAATAATGTTCTGCTGAAGGGTGACAGCGTTAGGATTGCTGTTGTTCATGCGCAAATCTGTAAACGTAGTTGGCCCAGTTCCTCCTACTGTGATCGCGCTTGCGCCACTGAGTATCACCTGGCTATTGTTATGAGCCGGGGTAAACGTTCCATTATTTGTCCAGTCACCGTATACTTCCAGATTTCGTGCAGTGCCCGCAGTGCCTTGGGTAAGGGTTGCAGTAGTGCCTATGGTTAGGTCAAGAACCTGCGCACCGTTTGCGGCAATTACCGGCGCAAATGACATTCCGGAAGGAATGTAAGCACCCACTGTCGGCGAGGGAACGGAGCCACACCAGTTGCCGGCTGTGAACCAGTTAGTGGTTCCGGCTCCGGCATTCCACACCGTCTCCGCAGCACCATTCTGCGGTCCATAGACATAGTTTAACGTCAATCCGGCATGAGAGTCGCCTGCAAATTCACGAATAGTATATTCAACAGTGGAGGTTGTGGTGAGGTAGCCCGACCAAACGTTCGGCGTTGCCGTATTATTATCCCAGGAGTCCTGGCGGAAAACTTCGACTCCATTGACATACAACACGACATTATCATCGTGGTTGGGAATATCCAGTTGATAATATCCACAATTGAAACCTTGTCGCTTATACCGGTACGAATGGTTATCAACGGGAATGATACAACCTGTGTAACCAGGAGCGCTTGAAGGAGACAATGCGACGCCCCACAGCGTGCGGCTGTCAAAACTTAGCGTGTTGTGGATATAGTATCCGGAATAGGTATCGAAGTTATCGCCCGTATAGGCATAGACGTTCCACGTGTTGGACCCAAAAACGGCTGGGTTACCGGTGATGGTGTTGACCGTAATTGTAACGGTCGCGGTATTGGTCGAACAGTTGTTACTGCCGGTTACCGTGTAGGTAGTCGTCGTTGTCGGCGCTAGTGTTGCCTGATGTCCGCTCGGGCTTAAGCCGGAGACGCCCGTCATCGGCGACCAGGTGTACGTGTTGGCACCTGTAGCCGTGGCAACGACGGAACCTGACGTACAAAATGTTGCCGTCGTCGGCGTCACCACCGTCGTCGGTAAAGGATTGATCGTGACCACGACACTATTGGACGCGGTACATCCTGTTGTCGCGTCTGTGGTTTGCACGGTATACGTCTGAGTTGAATTAGGGGTCGCTCCAGGAGGAGATACCACCTTCGAAGCCGTATTGAACGGGGCAGTCATGTAGGTCGTATTCGGCGTCCAGGAGTAGTTGGCCGCACCGCTTGCCGTTAGGGTCGTAGTCGTTCCGGCACAAATGGTAACTGGGGGAGTAAGGGTTGGAAATGGCACCGTTGAAAAGTTCACAGCGCCGTACGAGTCGGCCGCGGTATCTGTCCAGCGAAATTCTACGGTTGTGTTCGCGCCCAGGAAACCGCTCCAGGCCGCTAAATGCGTATCACAGCATCCGTTATGACTCCACACGGATGCGCCGTTGACGAATAGCTCCGCCCCGTCGTCATGGCCCGCGATGTCAATTTGATAATAGCCGCAGGTAAATCCGCGTCGCTTATACCGTACGGTGTGGACGTCGTCATTCACGGTACAGCCGGCATATCCTGTCGCCGTACCCGGGTTGCTGGCGACTGGCCAGAGCGCCGTGGAATTGAAGTTGAGGGTGCTGTGCTGATAAAATCCGCGGTAACTGTTCAACGCATCGCTCGCATTGTTGCCGTTGTAGGCATAAACGTTCCACGTGTTGCTGCCAAACTGTGATGGATCTCCGTAAGTTACTTCCGATCCCACGGTATAGAAGTCTCCGGCAGTAGATACCCCAACCGTTGTGGTAGGCTGGTTTTGCGAGTTGTATTCGCTGGCCAGCCATCCGGCAGACAACGCCCGCGTGGCGACGCGAATCTCGTCCAGGTTACCGTGAAAGCGATTCGCGGGTTCACCCGCTGCCGTTTCGCCACCAATTGAGGCATTCCCTGCATCAGTACCCCAGGCGTTGGTATAAGCGCCGTTCACCCGTTCCACACCGTTGACATAAATGCGTTTGATGCTGCCGGTGATATCGGCAACAGCCGCCACGTGGTACCAGGTGTTGTTCGACAGCAGGAACGTGCCCGCATCAACGCTTACGGGATTTGAGTTTCGTGAATAAAATCTTAGCCTTCCGGGCGAGGCTTCATCCCCAAGGCTGAACGCATAGCCCCCCGTGTTGTTAACGTCATCTGCGAAGATCCTTTGGCCATCCCGGCTAACATCGTTTGAGTAGATCCAACCCGAGATCGTAAAATTGGTCGTGACATTGGGAAAAGTCGGCAACTCCACCCATTGATTGGGATTCACAAAATTTCTGGCGTCGCCAATCTTGCCGCTACCCTGGTTTGTAGAACCGTTGTTGGTGGAAGTATAATTGTTCGCTGAGGCGTCGCCAACGCTGTTATTAAAATGCCATACACCGGAATATCCCGACGACCAGGTGTTGGTTGTCGACTGATTCGTTGTGACCGCCGCATTGCCATAGCGGATTTGAACGGTTGTATTCGTACCATTGGTTATCGAAGGAACCTTCACCCATGCCACGATCTGGCCGGTTGCGGCAGTGTATCTCTCGAGTTGGAAGTCAAGTGCGTTGCCGCTGTTATCCGTGAAGATGATGTCATAGCCATTTGCATTGGTAACCTTAGCTGCTGCGGTTGCCAGCGCGGGGTCGGTATGAGAAATGAGGACTGGAAAGTTGGTGTGTGGCCCGCCGGATATCTGACTACCATTGATGGTAATGGTTTTCGAGTAATAGTAACCGCAGACCTGAGCTATGGCGGACGTGGCGCTAAGATGCAGCGCAGCAATCACCAGGCAGCACACGGCGGCCTGCTTCAAAGCGACTTTCTCAATAGACATTTCTGAAAACTTGCGGAGGTTAAAAAAGCTCAAAAATGCAAGTTACAACATAGCTGGTACGGACGCAACAGGCTTGACCTTGCACAGCCCTTCAGGGCATTCAACTCGGCTTGTAGCAATTGGGAGCGATGAGTGGTTGCTCCGCCCGTTGCCCTCCAAGGGCCAGATACCCGGAAACCACAGCCGGCCGCATATCACAGCAATGGCGGGTTGAACTCCAACGATTCTTCCCGCCATTTACACCATTCCCCACTTTGAAAGGATTTGCGCGATTCCCTAGACACTGAGCTGCTGGCTAACGCTCACCCCCACGTACTCGGGCGGCGCGATGCCATGTTTGCGCAAGTGCACAACCGCCTGTCCGCGGTGATGCGTGACATGGTCAAGCGTGGCCCAAACCGCCACGAGCAACTGATCCTGATCAGTGCCTTTTTGAACAGACTTTTCCAGCGAGTCGAAGGCGCCGGACAACAGCGCGATCACTTCCTTCTTAGAGGACTTAGCGGCCGGTGGCGACCACTCGATTTCTTTACCATTTACAAAGCTGGTCTCCCACCAATGAATTCCGTACGCAATGTGGTTCATCAATTCGCCGAAACTCATGGTACCTTTAGCCATGCTGGTGCCATAGTCCTTTTGTGACAAGGCTTCCGCGACAGACAACGTGTACTGTCTTGAATCGTGGATAATTTTCAACAATTGTGCTTTCATAATCTACCGTTGTTTGTTTGTCAAAAGTAGATCGGCACTTTTCGAATGCGTTACGATTTCTTGCTAAATGCGCGCCTGACCTTTCCGGAAATTTGCCGGCGCATGTTGGTATCTGCTCCGAAAAGCATAAGTAAAATGCTCCACGCTATTGAAGCCTGAAGAATAGGCGATGTCAGCCACCGACAGCGCAGTTGATTTTAGCAACAGCTCCGAGTGCTTTAACCTCACCTGCAATAGGAACTGGTGGGGCGACCAGGTTGTTAATTTTTTGAACAGCCTGCTGAAATGAAAGGGACTTACGTGACAATGGTCGGCGACATCTGCCAGTGAAATATTTTCCTGAAAATGGTCCGTGATGTAAGCCTTTGCACTTTCTATCGTGACGAGGTGGTTTTGTTTGCTGCTGTCGTATGCATCAAAGTCCGGCATGTAGTCCGTTATACTCCCCAATACCGTTTCGACTATTTCCGTCACGAGGTTGTCAACAAATAGTTTATCGACAGGTTCGCCAGTGATATGGCGGAGAATCTGCGCGTGTAACAGCTCGATATCGGGATTCACTTTTAGCAGCGTTGCATGGCTATCGTGGTTAAAGAGAAATTTCAAATTTTCGTACTGCTCAAGGAGTTCTGCATAGAAAGTCCCCTTGAACTCAAAGATGCTGCATTCATCCGGCACGGTATGAATGTGGGTAACGGTGCGTTCGTAGCCTGGTTTGGTAACAAGCACACAACCGCTGTAGGAATCGAGTGAATTGCGGAATACGTTGAAAAGGAAGTTTCCTTTTCGAACAAAGCTGATGCAGAATACTTCGCTGTATTCTGGATCTGAAGTCACGCAGTCGGAGCATCGGCACTTGAAATCCACCATCCGGTAAAAGTCAGATTCAAACAAAGTGTGAATATCGGCTTGCATAATGAATAGCTGAATGTTCTCGTAACTTAGTTTAGCTGATCCAGGTTGCGAGCTCCATTGGAAACGCGTGGCTGCTTCGTACAGGAGCCTGCCCATCCTGGTATTACGGTCATTTTGTAGTTGATGTTGTGTGAAGTATCCAATCATGAGGATCATTGATTGGGTGATTTCTCCTTTTCGTCGGTTTGCGCGTTCCAGGGTTATCAATCGGTTCGGTCGGGTCATCCACGCCAGGATGCCGCTGGTCAACTACTGCGGCCGGAGTATTTCACAATACGTTTCACAGATAGACCTTTAAGGACGTTATGCGACGAGATCGGCGCCGCGGTCATCAGAATTTAAAACAGGATCAGTAAAATCAGCTACGATGAAACAGGGACGGGATCTTTCCAGACGGGTATTTCTTCGAGAGGCGGGTTTGTCGGGCATTGCGTTAACCATCGGTTGCTATTGGCCGGCGTCCGGCAAAGGCGTTGACAAGGTTATTCGTTTAGATCAGGCAAACGAGGCAACCGAGCTGATGGGTTGGATTACAGTGGATGCTGCTGGTAAGGTGACCATCTTTAATCATCGTTCCGAGATGGGACAAGGCACGTGGCAAGCGGTCCCTCAAATCATTGCCGAGGAGCTCGAAATAAGTATGGATGCCGTGACTGTAGAATTTGCTGCGGCGGATCCACGGAAGTATGGTCCGCAACCGCAGGAGGGAAGCTTTTCTATACGGGGTTGGTATCAGCAGTTGCTGCGCGTCGGCGCAACCGCCAGGGAAATGCTGGTTGAAGCGGCGGCCAGGCAATGGAATGTCGAAGCGTCCACTTGCTATGCGGAGAATGGGCAGGTGATACAACGAAGCACGGGAAAGAAGCTCGGATACGGGGTGTTGGTTAAGGATGCTGCTCAAATAGAACCACCGCAGCAGGTCAAACTTAAAGCACGTAAAGATTATAAGATTATCGGCAAAGGCATTCGTCGTAAGGATACTGCGCTCAAGACCAACGGCACGGCTGTGTTTGGACTGGATATGAAACTTCCGGGCATGCTTTATGCCGTTGTGGAACGCAGTCCCACCTTTCGTGGTAAGGTCAAAGGCTTTGATGATGCGGAAGCAAAATCCTTTACTGGAGTAAAGAAAATTTTCAAAGTTCAGCGCGTCGTATTTGGACTCTTTTATGAAGGCGTTGCGGTAGTAGCCGATACGTTGTGGACGGCTATGCAGGCACGCAAACAATTGAAAGTCGAATGGGACGATACCGGCTTCGAGCAACTCGACTCCGAACTGTTGGTTACCCGCATGCAGGCGGATCTTATGAAGCCCTTGCCATCCGAGGTCTTTGAAAATGCTTTGAAGAATTCAACGACAACGGCAGAGGCGATTTACGAACTGCCCTATCAGTCCCATAGCTGCATGGAGCCGCTCAACTGCACAGCTCATGTGAAAGAGCATAGCATTGAGATCTGGGGACCGATACAGGAAGTGAACTGGATACAGGCCGACCTGAGTGAAAGATTGAATGTTCCCATTCAAAACGTCACGGTGAATATGACCTTCCTCGGAGGCGGGCTTGGAAGAAAGGGATTCCCTGATTACCCGTACGAAGCAGCAATGATCTCCAAAGAGATGAAAGCGCCAGTGCAGGTGATGTGGACACGAGAGGACGACATGACCGGCGGGCCTTTTCGCGCCGGCGCGTTTTACCGGTGCCGGGGAGGCGTCGATACACAAAAGAAGATAGCGGCTTTCCAGGTGATTTCTGCCTCGCAAGGTGTTGGTCCGGGTCGCGACGATGACGACAACGCGCAGCCCGTATCGGAGAATCGCGGTGAGATTTCGGGTCTGCTGACGGACTATTATAAAACCATTCCGCATTATAGTTTTGGCAACATTGCCACCAAGTCTCCTATTCCTACGGTATGGTGGCGAGCACCGGGTGCCAACGTAGATTCGTTCGCCTGCGAAAGTTTTATCGACGAACTCGCGCATCTTTCCGCACAGGATCCTCTCGAATTCAGGAAGGCGCATCTCACATCGACGCGTTACCGCGCGTTGGCAGATAAGCTGGCAATTGTCGCCCACTGGCATTCGCGGCGCAAGAACGATGGATGGGGCATAGCGATTACCGATTCATTCGGTAGCAGCGTTGGACAAGTTGTGAAAGTGTCCCGTACAAAGGACAAGAAGATCAGGATCGATAAAGTGTTTGCCGTGATGGATTGCGGTTGGTATGTAAATCCCGATATCATTCGTGCCCAGGTGGAAGGAAGCATAGTCATGGCGTTGGGCGCTGCTGTGAATCATGCCACCCATTTTAAGGCAGGAAAGGCGGTGGAACAAAACTTCAATACCTATCGCATGCCGCGTATAAACGAGATTCCTGAGATAGAAGTGCACATCATGGAGAACGACGAGCGTCCAGGCGGTGTGGGCGAACCAGCGTTGCCACCGTTCGCTCCCGCATTATGCAATGCCATCTTCGATCTCACGGGCAAACGCATCCGGAAGGTGCCTTTCAAACTTGAGGATGATTGAGTTGAGTGAGCCCTTTATCCAGGCTGAATAGAGGCATTACCGAGCAAAGTCGCGCTAATTCGCGACTTCAATTTTGACTTTTATTTTTTTCAGTTTCTCTTCCTTTAGCGCACGAAGCACCTTAGGCAACACGGAGCGTTTCACCGATACATAAGAAGCGTAATCGAGAATGACGATCAACCCGATTTCATCACCAGACAATTCCGCCTTCTTCATGAACAATCCAGCGATGTCTCCTTTGCTTACTTTATCTTTTTTTCCTGCACTCACATAGAGACAGACATATTGTGGAGGTGGTGGTAGCTTTAAGGATTTTGACAAGGATACCTCGGGGAGCGTTTTATCGAGATAGCTCGGCAGCGATTCATCATCCGCCAGGAGAAGGTAGGATTTTCCATGCGCATGCATGCGGGCCGTGCGTCCATTCCGGTGAATAAATTCTTCTTCCCGCGGGGGTAGCTGGTAGTGAACAATATGCCGGATCTCGGGGATGTCCAGACCCCGTGCAGCCAGGTCGGTTGCCAGCAACACGTTGTGTGCTCCACCTCTGAATCTGATCAGGTTCTTTTCGCGGTCGATCTGTTCCAGCGCACCGTGAAAAATTCCATGTTCAAATTTGTGATACTTGAAGACTGCACTGATTCGTTCTACCGCGTCGCGCTGATTACAGAAAACCAGGCAAACTTCCTGATTGAATCCCGCGACTAAACGCATCAATGCCTCAGCCTTGTCGCTGCTTTTTGTACGAACTACGCTGATCTGCAGTTTTTGTGTGTCTTCAGTATCGGGTATGAAGTTTAGAACTTCCGGCGTTCGGAATGGAAGAAAGCCGGGTAAGGTATCGTTATGTGTCGCAGAGGTGAGAATGTGTTGCTGTTTTCCATTGAGTGCGTTAAAAAGCATTTTTAGCTGATCGTGAAATCCCATCTGCAGGGATTTATCAAACTCATCGAGCACAACCACCTTTGCCGATGATACATCAATGGAGTCCCGGTCGATGTGATCGGCAAGTCTTCCCGGTGTGGCGATGAGTACGGCGGGGGAATTACGCAGGCTATCCTGCTCCAGTTTCATAGAGTGGCCACCGTAACAACACGTTACCTTGTACAGCGTCTTCATGTTCTTAAAGACCTGTTCGATCTGCAGAGCAAGTTCGCGCGAAGGTGCGACGATGATGGCCTGAAGACCTTTGTCGTCGATGCGCAGCTTGTTGTAAACCGCGATCAGGAATGCGAGGGTTTTACCGGTACCGGTAGGCGCCACCAGCATCACGTCATTTGCCTCGGCCGCCTTTGTAATGACGGCCTCTTGCATCGCGTTTAGTTTGCTGATGGAAAGGTTCTTTAAAAAGGCAGCGTGAACGGCATTCAGATTTTGAGGATGTCTTGTTTGAATCACTCCTGGACTGGATTTACCTGACTTACATGCAATGTAAATTGCCGGTCAAGCATAATTTCATAGGTATAAGTGCCCAGCAGCTCTGATCCTTTGCGGGAAAGCTGCAGCATGTTCAGCAGGTCCTGAGCCATTTCAGAGTCCTTTATATTGTTGACTGCTTTGTTTTTGGTCACCACCAGGCTAAAGCCAAATCCGCCTTTTTTCTTGCTATCCATTGCGAGAAACTCATGTTGCATCAGCTTATACTGCTGCGGCTTTTCCGCAGCCTCCAGCATCATCCTCAGAATGGCTGGACGGTATTTACTCCAGAGGGGTGCATATTTTCGAAGTTGCATGTCCATGCTATGGTAGTTTGATGCGTATTAGTTTATTAATAAGTCTATGACCAGGCGATTAAGAACGGGTAAGCCAGTCATCGGTGTTCGTTTCGTTGTCGTTTACCTTATTTAGATCCGAAAAACAAAGTCCCTGGGATGAGAGGTAAAATGGAGGACTGTGGTAGATGCTGCATAAAGTTCGCCAAATTACCAAAAAGGATCGGGATCGCTAAAAATAATTGGTGAACTTAGCGCCAACATATAGTGCGAATGGGAAAGGATTTGTACGATTTGGCCACTTGATCAGGCCTGCTGTAAAATCCTTAAGGCCACGTCGATAATAGGATCATAATACATTTCGTTCTATCTTTGTGACGTCAATTGCGGATATTTTAATTCACTGCCCATTCACCGGAATCGCGGTATTTTAATTCTCTCCTCAGTTTAATCCAGGAAATCGTCCTTTTTTCGTACTGCAAATTGATTGATTGACCACTCGTTGGTTTTCAGATTTTAATTGTTGACGCTAGACTCTTGGATGTGCACATCGAACAATTCGGTGCGCCAGTCACATTTTTCAAACGTAACAACATGTCATTTCAGAAATTCAACATCAGTGGCCCCATTTTGGACGCCCTTCAGGAAAAAGGATACACACAACCCACACCCATTCAACAGCAGGCGATACCCGCAATACTTTCCGGCAGCGATGTCCTGGCAAGTGCTCAAACGGGAACAGGTAAAACGGCTTCATTTTCCATTCCCTTACTGCAAATACTTTCAGAAAAAAAAGGAACCCACGGAATTCGTGGTCTCGTTCTGGCGCCCACGCGCGAACTGGCTATCCAGGTGTCGGAAAATCTCAATCAATATGGAAAGAATCTTTCCATCCGCACGGTTCTGGTTTACGGTGGCGTATCACAGGTAAGTCAGGTGAACCAAATCAGGCGAGGTGTCGATGTCGTCATCGCGACACCGGGCAGGTTACTGGACCTTATTCAGCAAAGAGTTGTGAATTTATCTCAACTGAATATCCTCGTATTGGATGAAGCAGATCGCATGCTCGACATGGGATTTATTAAGGATGTTAAGAGGATACTGGAACTTGTCCCGCAAAATTGCCAGAAGGTATTCCTCTCGGCCACCATGCCTGATGAAGTTCAACGATTGGTCGCCTCCATGCTGCGCAATCCGGTTAGAATCAAAATAGCCTCCGAGAAGAGTACCTTACGCATTCAGCAAGGTGTATATTACGTGGCAAGAGAAGATAAGAAAGCGCTTTTGAAACATGTCATCGCGGAACAGCAAATGCGGAACGTGCTGGTCTTTACCCGAACCAAATTCGGAGCGGATAAGGTTGCACGCGATCTTTCCAAGTCTGGCATTGCAGCTGAAGCCTTTCATGGCGATAAGTCGCAGGGAGCGAGACAGCGCTCACTTTCCAACTTTAAAAAGAATGCTACGCGGGTTCTGGTAGCTACAGATATTGCGGCACGCGGTATCGACATCAGCGATTTGCCTTTTGTCATTAACTACGAAATGCCGGATACCGTCGAAACGTACACCCATCGCATAGGAAGAACCGGCCGCGCAGGGAATGCCGGTGCAGCACTTTCGTTTTGCGACCACGAGGAGAAAGGACAGTTGAGAAATCTGAACCGAATGTCCCCTGGTAAAATAGAGGTGCTTAAACACCCTTTCGCTAATTGATGGATTACACTGAATTTTAATGGAGAAAGAAAAAACATTAACGTTCGCGAACATACAACGCGATTTTGTGTCAACGCTGAATAAGCGTGTGAATGAACATTTCAAATCAGGCAACATCAGCAGGCAGGCCAACCGTGAAATGTATGTGAAAACGGCTTGCATGTTTTTGCTCTATTTGACCCCGTATGTGCTAATCCTTACGGGAGTCGTTTCGGGTGCTGTCCCGTTGCTTATCTCCGTGCTGGTTATGGGGCTGGGCGTTGCGGGCATAGGCCTGTCGGTCATGCACGATGCCAATCACGGCGCCTATTCAGGAAAGCCATGGGTGAACAATTTGCTAGGTTACTCAATCAATATGATCGGTGCGAATGCGTTCAATTGGAAAATACAGCACAACGTATTGCATCATTCCTTCACAAACGTTCATGACCACGATGAAGACATTAGTCCCCGTGGCGTGTTGAGGCTTTCACCATCGACACCCTGGAAGAAAGCATATCGCTATCAATTTGTATACGCCTGGTTTCTCTATGGATTGATGACCATTGTTTGGCTTTTCTACAAGGACTTTATAAGAATTGCACGCTATCACTATTCGGGTCTGGCGCTTAAGCAAAAGGCAAACATCACTCAGGAATGGTGTATTCTTGTTGCAACCAAGCTGGTTTACATTGGATACATCTTCGTAATACCGCTGGTGTTCACGTCACTGCTCTGGTGGCAGGTACTCATCGGCATACTTTTGATGCACTACCTGGCCGGGTTTATACTGGCGATAATCTTTCAGCCTGCCCACGTAGTAGAAGGAACGGAGTATCCGCTTCCGGATGAAACCAACACACTTGAAAATAGCTGGGCGGTTCATCAACTTTTAACCACCAGCAACTTTGGCAACAAAAGCCGTTGGTTCTCATGGTACGTAGGCGGTCTGAATTTTCAGATCGAGCACCATTTGTTCCCCAATATCTGTCACGTTCATTACAGAAGTATTTCAGGCATCGTGCGCAAAACTGCGCACGAATTCGGATTGCCTTATAAATCTTTCAACACATTTCATGAAGCGCTTCGGGGGCATACCCGATTGCTGAAACAACTGGGCATGAAGCCCGCACACGACATTGCTCTAAACTAATCAACAACAAGTCAATTTTAATCAAGTAAATACAATGCAAGGCACGGTTAAGTTTTTCGATGAAACCAAGGGATTTGGCTTCATTCGTCTCGATGGTACTTCAGAAGACATCTTTGTTCACTCCTCTGGATTGATCGACAAAATCCAGGAAAATGATAAAGTCGAGTTCGAACAAGAACGCGGCAAAAAGGGCATGAATGCGGTGAAGGTAAGAGCCGTGCGTTAAGCGCAACAGGCATATCTTACTTTACTCCATGCATTCATCATCAAAAACGAACAACATCATGAATCTTTTTGTTGCCAACATAAGCAGGACTGTAAAGGACGATGTGCTAAAGGCACTGTTCGCTGAATTCGGAGAAGTTACTTCGGCAAAAATTCTGACCGACAAATACACGGGCGAATCTAAAGGGTTTGGCTTTGTTGACATGCACAATGAAAAAGAAGGCCTGGAGGCTATTCGGAAACTCACCCATGCTGAGTTCTTCGGTCGCAAGCTGGTCGTTTCAAAGGCGCGTCCTAAAACAACTGCTTATTAAGGTATTGGTTAATAGGGCGGAGCGAATCCGCCCTTGCCACAGCCCTTAATCAACTAACCGCTTGTCCGGAATGAAGCAACTGAAGATTACCAAACAGATTACGAATCGCGAAAGCGAATCACTGGACAAGTACCTGCAGGAAATTGGTAAAGTCGGTCTGATCACGATGGAGGAGGAGGTGGATCTGGCAAAGCGGATCCGTGAGGGAGACTCAAGTGCCCTGGAGAAATTGACCAAAGCCAACCTGCGCTTCGTCGTTTCCGTGGCCAAACAATATCAGAACAGGGGCCTCCAGCTAAATGATCTCATTAACGAAGGCAATGTAGGTCTGATCAAAGCTGGACTTCGCTTCGATGAGACAAGAGGATTTAAATTTATTTCATATGCCGTCTGGTGGATCCGGCAATCTATCATTCAGGCATTGGCCGAGCAATCACGCGTGGTTCGCCTACCCTTAAACAGGGTTGGATCGGTTGCCAAAATATTGAAAATGCACGCTCAACTGGAACAGAGTCTGCAGCGTGATCCGACCGTGATGGAATTGGCTGAAAAACTGGATACGACAGAAGAGAGCATCTATATCACGATGAGTGCCTCGCAGAAAACGATCTCCGCCGATGCTCCCCTTCACTTTGACGATAATACAAGCCTGATGGAAACCCTTCAGGATGTAAATTCAATGTCACCAGATTCGTCCCTGATGGAGGCGGCCCTGAAAACGGAGATACAATCCGTTCTTTCGACGCTCTCGGCAAGAGAAATGGAGATCATTGTACTTTACTATGGCCTTAATAATCAACAGGCACTTACGTTGGAAGAAATAGGCGAGAAATTCTCCATAACACGGGAACGCGTACGACAGATTAAAGAAAGGGCCACCCATCACATGCAAAATTCTTTGCACGCCCAACGGTTAAAATACTTTCTTGGCTAGCGCTGACTTCGGGTTTCGCCTTGGTCAAATGCCGAAGGTGCTCTTACTTAGCAGAATTTGCATCGTTCTCCTGCTTCCTGAAGTTGACAATCCTGGTAATTAGATCCAATGGCAGTGGTTGCTCGTTTGGGAACTGAATTGCAGACTTACTCACCTTGTAATGTTTCAACGTATCAGCAAATTGTTCTAACAGTTCTTTGCTGAACGGATGCGAAAGTGAAATGTGTTTCGCATAAGCCGAATAGTATATCAAATACCCCTTATACTTGAAACAGGGTATTTGATAACTAATCACTTCTTCCACCGCTGGTACGACTTTGTGTACGACATCGCGGATCTGCTGCATCCTCTTGACTACATCAGGCGGGAATGAGGCGTGATATTGATCGATGGATTGATATTCTTTCTTGGCCATACACTTTGAAATAGGTTACGTACGATACGACAGCGATTGCGACAATAGTCAATGCGTTCGATCTGCCAGGGCTGAACGATCGGCAAGACCATTCCTATTTCATTATTTCTTGTACGCGATCAGCAAATCATCAAGACGCTCGAGTGTTGACATCAGTCCCTCCCTCATACCCATCTGGATCACCGTCTCAAGATCTGCCAGAGAGTTGTAGGTTACAACTGTCTTCACCAGCGAACGCTCGCCAAGATCTTCGAACGTAACATCCCAATGAGCGCGTGGCAGTTCAGGATTTACTTCGCCTTTGTCATCGCAAAAAGCGTCAAGTCCGTCGTAGTGTTCAATGGGCTTTATGGACTTGTATTCCATACGACCCCAATACTCAGGTCCGGCCGGATCAACCATGGCATAGAGCCAGTGTCCGCCTTCACGAAAATCCATGGATTTGGTCTTGGTCGTAAAGGGCTTGGGTGCAAACCATTTGTCGAGGAGTTCACTCTTGGTATGGCAATCCCACACGAGTTGACGATCGGCGTCAAACTCTTTCTTCACGGTTATGGTATTCCTTTTCTTGTCGGCGACGAAGTCGAATAGCAATGTGTTTTTCATATCTCGTTCATTTTGATGGTTGATATTAGTTGGTCCAATTGATTGTATCGGTCCTCCCAGATCTTCCTGAACTGGGCTAACCACTTATCGATGTCTTTCATTTTGTCGACTTTTAGTTCATAGTAAATTTCGCGTCCCTTCTGATTAGATGAAATGAGTTCGCACTCGCTCAGCACCTGCATGTGCTTCGAGATGGTAGGCCGGGCCACGTTGAAGTTGTTGGCGATGGCTCCGGCGGTCATAGTCTGGACGGCGAGGAGCACGAGTATGGCGCGACGGGTGGGGTCGGCGATTGCCTGAAATGGGTCCCTTCTGAGTTTCATTTTTTCCAGCTTAAAGTCGTGTAGCTATCTGGCTACAAATATATACGAATATGAAGCTATTTAGCTACATAATTTCTGAAAAAAGTTTCAAATCGCGGAAATTGGCTGAAATTGGGCCCTATGGGACAGGAATAATATTGGCAACCACCGGGTACGGAAATAGTTGATACCTTGGCCATACATAATTGCACTGCAAACGAATGAACAAAACTAAAATAACGATAAACAACAATGGCTCTGTCAAGCTTGAAGGCGATTTTGAAATAGTTGATGTGAATGGCGGTGCCTATGGGTTGCAAGGCAGAACAGTCGTTTCCTTATGTCGTTGCGGCCGGTCAGCCAATAAGCCTTTTTGTGATGGCTCCCACAAGGGTCATTTTGAACATGACGCAATAGCCTTCGATCTTCCGCCCAAAAAGGTCTAGAAGACAAATTTCAATCGGATGCTTTGGTGGGCCCTCGTTTTCAGGATGCCATTTGCTGCAAAAAGCGTATTTTTGCACCCGAATGAAGAAAATAATTGAATCCAGGAAGCTTTTAGGGATCGACAAGGCGGCCGATCTCAAGGAATTAAAGGCCATTTACAGGAATTTCATGAAGGAATGGCATCCTGATAAGTTTCAAGACAATCATGACCTGAAACTGGAGGCCGAAGAGAAAAGCAAGGCTTTTATTGAGGCGTATCATTTGTTGGTGAGCGTTGCGCCCGAAACGCATGAGCAACAATTAGAACAATATACAGAAGTGATCAACTCTTCCCGGATCACGGATTTTCAATACAAGGGCCAAACGCTAAGCGTAAACTTTGCTGATGGCAGCGTCTACGAGTACTTTGGTTTACCGAAAAGTATCTACATCAAATTGACCAATTCAGATGCTGCGGACCGATTTGCGCGGAGACATATCTATCATTCCTACCTCTACCGGAAGGTAACGAAAGCAACGAGGGAGTAGCCGAAAGTTTGCTCGCCAGAGGCGGCTGGGCATTAGTCTCTTTGGACTGACTGCGCGAGCGATCACATTAATTGCCAATGGACCATGCCATGCCATCGGGAATGCCGCCCACATCAAGATGCGACGTGACCTCCAGCGTTTTCAGATCGATGACAGCGATGTAATTGTCGGCCGAGCAGGCAATAAAAACGCGAGAGCCGTCGGGATCCATCAGTATGCCGGCAGCGCCCTTGCCCACTTTGAGCTTCTTAACTTGTTTCTGCGTTGCCGTTTCATAAATGAAGACATCACCTGTTGACAGGCTCGATATAAAGGCAAGTTTGCCATTCGGCGTAAACTTGAGCCGGTTGGCGCCAAATGCCTTTGCATCAATTTTCGCCTCTAATTTTTTCGTTTGAAGGTTGACGATAGAAATCACACCATCTTCGTTTGCTGCAGTCCAAAGTTTGCTGCCATCAGGTGAAACGTCAAACCCTTCGGCCCCCCTAGTAACACCGACGACCGTCTGCATCCAGTCGCCGCGTGGCCTGACGTTGGCCGGTGCCTGCCTGCCCGGTTGAATCAGTGTATCCGTAAGGATGCTCACGGTGCCCGATGACATATTGGTGGTGTATATCTTTTTCGCATCGGGCGTTACGTAGATCATATGCGTCCTGTTTTGGCCGGTGCCCATACTCCAGTCAAGTTTTTTGGTTGCAGGATCATATCGCCCTACCGCCTTTGATCCTTCAGCCGTAAACCAAACCTTGCCTTGAACATACGTCACGTCGTGAGGGCCGAACAGTGGTCTTGTATCAATATTGGGTAGCGGCCTGCGATTCACCAGATCGATCACGTTCAATTCATGAAACGCGCCGCCACCGTAAATGGCCACATAAGCTGTTGTTCCATCGGTCGATGCCACGACCTCATGCGGGTCTTCACCAACCGGAATGCGCGAGAGTACCTTGAGGGAAATGGGATCTACCACCGCGAGTGTGTGGTCTGCCTTGGAAAGAGCCAGCAGGTATTTTCGGCCACCCTGTTGAGCATCGGATTCACCCAATGCGATGATCGTTAGTATGAGTCCTGCGATAAACGCGGAAGTAGTTCGTCTAATAGGTTTCATTTGAAGTGCTCCTTTGAGGAACAATTTAATGAAATTGCCACGGAGCGCTTGGGTTGAAAGTGATCTTTACATCACCTTTTCCTAAGCTGACGGCATTCAGTTATTCGCTTCTAAGACTGTCGACCGGGTTGCTAAGCGCTGCCCGAATCACCTGGTAGCCAATAGTAATTATCGAAGCAATCAGTACACTGGCACCCGCGACCAACGGTATTCGAAAATCGAAATCTGTACGGTAGGCGAATGTTTCCAGCCATTGGTTCATGACGTACCACGAGATGGCGAAAGCTATAACCTGTGCAACCACGATCAACCGTAGAAAATCTGCTGACATGAGTCGGATAAGTTGCCCCACCGTGGCGCCCATTGCTTTCCTGATGCCGATTTCTTTAGTCTTTATTTCAGTCAGATAGCTGATCAGTCCGAATAGTCCCAAACAGGCAATGCTGATCGCGATCACGGCAAAGGCACTGACCAATTTTTTGAACTTACCCTCCTCGCGATGAGCCTGTGCCAATGGTTCGTCCTGGAAGAAGTACTCAAAGGGTCGCTCCGGTCCGAAACGATGCCAGACATCTTTTAATTGAGTGATCGTTCGCTTCTGATCGGCTGCATTTATCCGCACGAAGAAATTACTTCCATTGCCGACCTCCAGGATGAACCCAAACGGCTTGATGGTCTCGCGCAACGAACGAAAATGAAAATCTTTCACAATACCCACCAGCGTGACTTCGTGCGTGGTGCCCTGATCATCCCAAAGAATCTGCTGACCGATTGAATTGGTGGTGAGTCCCAACTGTCCAACTGCTGTTTCGTTCAATATGATAGCGGTAGAATCCGACGTGAATTCGTTGGAAAAGTTCCGCCCGGCAACAATCTCCATTTGCATCGCAGGGATGTACTCGTAATCGGCCCGTATAAAATTCAAAACCGTATGATTCTGTCCGCGAACACTTACGCCATTCACGGCATTTGTGGACCCCAGTATTCCATCAGCGCGACCGATTCTCTCAACGCCAGCAACGCGTAACATCGCATGCAACATCGCATCGTTATCCACGACTGTTCTTCCGATGCCGCCGCGAACGTTTGGCAACGTCATCACGTCTTCGGCATTGAAACCTTTGTTTTGATGGTTCATGAATTCCAGCTGCTTAGTGATAGTCAGCGATCCAATCACCAGCGTTGTGGAGATTGCAAATTGACATATCACCATCGTCTTGCGGAGTGAAGCGCCACCCGGAGCCTGAAGCGAGTTTCCTTTTAAGGCCAGAACGGGTTTAAACGACGACAGGTAAAAGGCCGGATAAAGCCCAGCGCCAAATGCGATGATGAATGCGCAACCCGGTACGACAATCCAAACGTAATGGCTGTCTTTGAATGTATACGTCAGTTCGCTTCCGAGAATTGAAGGAGCCAGGGGCAGCAGTAACTCGGTTGCGACCACCGCGCACGCAATTGACGTCGCGACGATGACGAACGATTCACACAGAAATTGGAAGATCAGCGAATGCCGGAGGGCACCTGACACCTTCCGTACACCCACCTCGCGCGCCCGTCGCGACGATTGTGCCGTAGAAAGATTGACATAGTTTATACCCGCTAACAGGATAATGAAAACGGCTATGAGCATCATGACTATGATGCGATCAATGTTTCCGTTGGCACCCAGTTCCCACTTCAGGTCCGATCTCAAATGGATATTGGTAAGGGGTTGTATGTATATCCGGTTCGGATTGTCTGGCTGATGCTTTTTGAAAAGGCTTACTGTCGCTGATTCGAATTTGCGCGCATCCGACCCTGGCTTCAATCGGGCGTATGTATAAAAGCCGTTCCAGGCCCAGTCTGTATCCGGGTTTCTGCGACTTTCAAATGGAATAAGGAAGTCAAAGTGGAAATGCGATTGAGAGGGAAGGTCGTGCAGGACGCCCGTCACGGTATAGTCCGTCCCGTTGTTCAGATTGATTCGAATAATTTTACCCAGTGGATTGTCCTGGCCAAAGTATTTTCTTGCCACGCTTTCGGTCAATACGATGGCGTGGAGGTCAGCAAGTGCTTTAGTTTTATCTCCCAGGGCGAATGAAAAATCGAACACCTCGAAAAAGTATGGATCGACACGCAGGAGTCGCGTTTCATAAAATCGCTTGTCGTTATGTTCAAGTAAATACAACCGTCCGCCGCCGGGTGAAAAGCGAGTGACCTGATCGACTTCCGGCAACTCCGCACGCATGGCCGTTGATAAGGCGGGCGGAGTCATAGCATCAGGAATAGCCGTCCCATCGGCATTAACAAAATCTTTAACGACGCGATAAATGTCTTCCGGATTCTTATGAAAACGGTCGTAGCTGAATTCGTTCTCAACATGCAGAACAATTATGGTAAAACAACTCAGGCCGATCGTCAGGCCGAGAATATTGACCAGCGAGAAGATTTTATTCTTCAGGAGTTGGCGGATAGCGAGGGTTACAAAATTCTTCAGCATAATCCTACTTGGGTAATCGGGTCCGTAAACTGCTAGGACGAGGTTACTGCAGGTTAGCTATTCACGTGCCAGATAAAATTAGCCTGATAGCTCAATGGAGCATCATCTTTAATACTTGTCGTACGCATTCGGGCAAACTCGTTCGCTAACGGTCGACACAGGTGTAGGATTGGACCCCTGTTGGTAACGCTGATTCCAAACCCGGTCATTGATATCCACAGCAGGAGCTGCCTGGCCTGGTGTATGTGTATGCACGTTATGGTCGTTCTCCTGATAGTAAGCTCCCACTTTCAGTGTCCAGTAATGTCGTGGAATAGGGCTTCAGGTAGATATCAATTTCCCGGTTATTCTTCAGTTTGATTTTTCGTTGTCCACCTGCGTTGGTGTGAATCGCGAGTATGCCGGACCCCTCGTAAATGACATCGCCCTGGTCATTATAAATGTGTGCTTTTCCTTCATTGAACACATGCCGCCAAAACGCCGGATCCGTGGGAGGCAAAGAGATAAACCAGGAGGTATGATCGGCAAAATCCTTTCGGGCAAACCCGGTATCTGATGTGCCGTCTACCTTGCCAAGCGATTGTGCTTTGTCGTCCACAACAGTAAAGAACGGCCTCACCGGGCGATCCGATACGGTTATTTTCTTGTTTTCCACCATGACTGCCTTCGGGATATCGTCGTTCGTCATTTTCATTTTCATACCGACTATTTCCTCAACGAATTTCTTGTCATTCCCTTTCTCATTACTGTACGCAGGGGCATAAACAAACACGAGGTGCCGTCCTTGCTTCGCTACCGTCGACACAACATATTTTCTCAACGCATCATCCATTGTCCAGGTATTGACAAAGACGATCACTCTATAAGCATTGAGATCCACCAGTCGCAGGTCATCGATGTGTATGACGTCGTGAACAACACCGCTCTTAAAGATTGCCGGCGGGATCCAATTGTTTGCCCGGTGGCCCATATAGCTGGCGTTGCGCGCTGAGCCAGTGTAGTAGAACGACTTTGTGTCGTGAACCAGCAACACATCGGCAGCCCGCTTAAAAGGCTGCGTAAATTTTTGATCGAGCAACTTTTTGAGTGCGGCAATATCACTCATCAGTGTGGGCTCATCCCACCAACCCCAGCTGCCGTGGTCCTGCAGGCGCTTGCCACCGTTAAATCCGGAAGAGCCGAAGTCGTAAAACCACAACCCCTGGCCGTTAACAAACGGGAAGATAACATTGCGCCTAACCGTACCGATACTTTTGGCGACCGACGACGTGAACGTGGAATCTTTCAGAGGCACCAACGGTGCTTGTTGATCCATTTCATCAAGCCACAATTTTTTATGGAGCCTAACCGAAGTCACGAGACCACGCGACCGGTAGGCGTCACCTGGTTGAACAGCATCCGGATAGTACGTACCCGGTCCGGACAAGTAATCCACGTACGCAGAATTCAATACGCGTTGCAATTCGAGATGGCCGCCCGCAGCTTCTCGTCCAAATACGGCGTAGAAGTAGCCATAAAAGGCACCGGTGATGATGGGCCTTGGCCAGTGGTCTTTGACGAGCTTACAGAAATAGATAATATCGTCTGCCACACAAACGTGCTGGGCTTCGTAGTAGTCCACCACTTTTCTCTCTTGTAAGGGATTTCGAAATATTCCATCACCCGTGTGAACTCTTTCATTAACACCCGGTACCCGCGCTGTGGTCAGTGTTACACGTTTGTCATTCCAGGCAGTTTGAAGATTCTTATCCGTTTTGTACTTCCCCTTCAGCCAGTTTCGAAAGTATCGCTGCATGGGCTCACTGATATCGGGTTCATTTTCTATGAAGCCCCAGTAATGCCATTCCCCATACACGCCAGAAGCCACCTGAATCCCGGCAACAGCATTTCCTTCTGGAAGTGTGGCCAGCATCTCCAGGTACGATTTGATTTTTGGCGTAACCTCATCAAGCCATTTTTGTGATGCGAGACTAAACCGTGTCGGATTCTCTTCATCGTCCTCAATTATCCTTTGCACGCCCCATTCGTAGTCGGGCATGGGATTCGTATCGGCATACACGGTGTTCTCTTCGGGATGCTGCTTTTGCCACCACCTGGGTGGATTAACATGAAAGCGAATAAATATCGTGGCGTTCGAACAGGCATCCAAAACGCCTCGCAATTGCTTGCGGGTGATGTCCATATCAATGGTACCATCTTCCTTCCATGCATGGTCAAGGAAGAGATCGACCTGAAATAACTGAAATCCCGCACGGCAAAAGGTTTTCAAATTGTATTGTGGCAATTCTTCCCAACTCCATCTGCCACCGGGAACGTCCGTGAGAGAATAAAACAGGGGATTAACAGGTTGGCCGTTGATGATAAAGGCAGGTTTGCCATTTACTACTTCGACCTTTCCCTCCTTTTGATCTTGTGCGACAACAGTGGCGGTTAACAGCAGCCCCAAACAGATGATAATGCTTTGTCGCATGATGTTGATAGTCCAGTTTTATATTAAGAGGTCAAAATTCCGAACAGCATTGCGTTGTCCGACTAAACCAGGCCGTATCAAGCCTCAGATTTTAATGAAGAATTAAGATCGTGCGATGTTCGCTGAGAACAATCCTGTGGTGACATGTCTGTTTCGAATGGGGTTTCTCCATCACGACACAACCTCTTCAAACGTTTTTGGGTAATTCTCTCCGTAGAGGTTCATGTATTCTTTTGCAAAATGATCATACCAGTTCTTGGCCAGCGAATGCTTACCCTTTTTGTTCAGTACGGAGCATTTCAGCACCATCGCTTCCTGGTTGATGGTGTCGTAATTAAAGATCGAGTCTGCAATATCGAGTAGCATTTTATCGTCGCGCATCATATCCAGTTCACTCGAGTACGCCAGCAGAACGTCGATGATGTTGTTTGAGATTTCAGACTTGAAGGAGTCGAGCCATATCGCTTGCATGTTCGGCAACAGACTTCCCCGGCGAACATACCGGATGAGAATCTCCACTTTATGCCGGTCTATCTTTGCGCTATTCAGGATTCGATAGGCGGTTTGATAATCGCAGAACACCGAGTCAGGTAAACTCAGGTGCACGTATGAATTGGTGTTCTCGATAGCAATATCCCCAATTTCTTCCAGCAGCTTACGCAGCTTCTTGAGGTTGACGTTACGGTTGTTTCGCGCGCTGACCTCATCCTTATCTGGCCAGAGAAACTCGTGTAGTTCCGCGGTCGAAACGCCTTTCTCCAATTTGACGGAATGCAGCAGAATGAAAATGAACAAGTCTTTGAGGGTAGCCGTGAATTTGTGGGTGATGTCGATTCCGCTTTTGTCGATCACCTGAAATCCGCCGAAGAGATCAATGACAGAACTTTTTTTCTCTTCATCCCATGTATTTGTATCGGCTGCATGCTCCTGCACGGATGGATAAGCGTCAGGCGCAGCGACTTCCTGGTTCGCGCGCATACGCCGGCGCTTCCTTCTCACCACGGCTGCTCCGGCGGCAACAATCACCACCGTGCCCAGTCCCGCAGCGAAGAGAACGGTAGCGGCCAGCGATTGATCGGATGGAAGAGCCTGCAACGTTTCGTCTGCGCGCAGGGGCGGATAGTTAATAGAGTATACTTCTATTTTGTAGCCGTTGCCTTCTTTGTGAGCGGTGACAGCCACAAGCTCTTTCGTAGCGTCAGATGAAAAGAGGTCGGAGAAGGAATGCACATCATGAAACAGAAAAGGTATCGAATCGCCCAACTCAGTCCGAGATGGCCGCGTCAAAGAGTAGGAGCGCAGCTTGAGCTGGCTTTCGTACTTATCCTTGGGATAGCTCAATACGTAGAAGCAACTGTCGGATTCGTTGATCACCAGGGAATTTGAGAAAACGATATTGGGTGAGCTGGGGGAGACATCTTCTGTCCATAAATCTTTCAGTTCATGCGAGCGGAGGTCAAATGAATACAGGTCATAAAAGCTGTGCGGCGACATCTCCTGCTTCCCGCTCTTGCTCCCGTATCCGCCGAATATCAAAGCTTTGTCGTTGGTTCGTGTAAGGCCGAGCGCCGCGAGGTAGCGTGGCGCTATTGATCCCGTCGTGGCCACCGCTTGCCAGCTTTGCGTGGTGGGATCGAATCGGCGGAATTCGTTGCTGTACGCGTAATATCCATATCCCCCAAAAGTATAGAACGCCTGATCAAAGGGATTGTAAAACTTGTTGTTGTGCCAATACCGGGGTTCATTGTACGTAGTATCCGAATTGCTCCAACTCCGGTGTGCGGAATCGTACCGCGAAAGTTTGTTAGACTCCACGTCATAATTAAAGAGTGTGCCTAGCTCCCGTACATACAGGAGTTGGTTCGCGTCTGTGTGGGCAATGCTTCCCTTTGTGGTCGGCAGGGACTCCAGCTTTCCGGACTTCATGTCCAGGACATGGACGGCACTGTCGTCAGTGACGTATAGCGTGCCCGTGGCATTGTCGAATGTGGCGGACGGAAACCGGCCTATCGAGAACTCTTTGCGATGAAGCCAATTCACGTGGCGGTCGATCAGCCAGATCGGATTTGTGGCCAGGGCGAGATGGGCTAGTTGGGTATCATAAACGCTGTTCGACCCGTGTTCTTTTAACTCCCACCTGGCGTTGAAAGGTTTCGATGCGATCTCGATATTCCTCAGGCTTATGGGCGGGACGTCCGATGTATTGAACCTTCCCAGGCCGTTGGCGCCGAACACGAAGCGGTATTCCTTCAGCTTCGCTACCGGGAAATCCACGGCTTTTCTATTCCCATTCCACGATACGATTACCTGATTAGTCTTGTGAGAAATTTCAATAATCACCTTGTTCCACACTTTTTCTTTCAATGCTATCTCTGCAAAGTCATAGTGCAGTTGAATGGGTGAATTGTTGATAATAAGGTTCAAATCGTTAAATTCTGCATGCTCGGGACTCGACACGAGGTCTATATTTAAAGAGTCGTTGGCGATGATGCGCAGGATGTAACCAAACGCATTGGTAAGTCGCTGGTAGGCAATGTCAAACTTGAGTTGGAAACTTTCCTGTATGAAAATGGGCTCATCGGGCGTCAGGTTCAGCGACGTGCGCTGATCCTTCGTCACTTCGTGCGACGCAAATGAAAGTCCGTAGTCAAGTGTTGTTTCGATATTCTGAGCCGTCAGGCTCAAAGCTGTCTGCACAAAAAAAGCAACGAACACTACTCTTCCAGCAAATGCGAACATACCAGGTGCTTTTCTTGAAGGATCAATTTATCACTGCACTTCAATCGATCGAATTTATATAAAAGCGCTGATTTCTGGGAGAAAAAACGTTTGAGGCGGCGCCAATGCCGTGCGAAGGGACTGCGGGGAATGGCGATGTGCGTTTGCGTACAGTGCCGATTGAGCTAAATCTCCGGAGGACTCCAAAAAAATTGAAAATAAAGCCGCGTTAAGGGCTTTTTAAGTCGTTGTTAATCCCCTCCCTCTATTTTGGCTCACCGAAAACGATTGCTTTTCAGCCTTCGTGAGCGATTCCAAATTCAAATTATTCACTTCAAAACCTTTTGAACTATGATCAAAGACTACTCGTTTTTGGCCCTTCTCATGTTTGGAAGTTTCACGATGCTCGCGCGTAACGCGGCATCTGATGAAGCTCCTCCTGCTTACCGCTCTGCTATGCGGAGCTCCGACAAGCTCCCATACGGATTTGAGTTCTCTGTATCGGGCACCATTACTTCGGAAACGGGCGATCCCATGCCTGGTGTCAATGTCCTCGAAAAGGGTACTACCAATGGTGCGGTGACCGACGCGACAGGGAAGTACACACTCATTGCCACAAACGGTGATGCTGTTCTGGTATTCTCTTTTATCGGGTACACTTCGCAGGAAATAGGCATCGGAAATCGTGCGGTGATTGATTTTTCCATGCGACCAGATCTTACGACACTCCAGGAAGTTGTCGTGGTGGGTTACGGCACGCAGCAAAAGCGGGATGTGACCGGCGCAACGGCAACGGTAAAGGCCGACGAAATTGCAAAACGTCCTATCATTCGTGTGGAGCAAGCCCTTCAAGGTACCACGCCTGGGGTGGTGGTTTCCAGCAACAGTGGACAACCGGGTACGCCGTTGAGTGTTCGCATACGCGGATCGAACTCCATTACGGGTAATAACAATCCGCTCTATGTTATCGATGGCTATATAGGCGGCAACATCGAATCGATCAATCCGAACGATATCGAATCACTGGAGATTCTGAAGGATGCTTCGGCAACAGCAATTTACGGTTCGAGGGGATCAAACGGCGTGGTTATTATAACAACCAAGACGGGAAAGCTGGGCGAAGCTCAGGTGAATTTCAATACGTGGTTCAGCAAAGCCAGCATTCCGAATCAGTTGAACATCATGAATGGGTATGAATTTGCCACCACGGTTAACCGGCAACTGGATCTCACCAACCCGACCTCGACCGACCGGTTTACCGATGCGCAACTGCAAGAATTGCAACAAAACGGCGGTACCAATTGGCAGCAAGAACTGCAGGTATCACCGTGGATACAGAATTATCAGCTGGATGTGTCGGGAGGTACGGATGCTGTTCGATACCTGATCTCGGCCAACTATCTCGATCAACCGGGAATGATTCTCAATCAGTACTACAAGCGTACAACGGTACGGGCAAACGTTGATATGAAATTGACCAAGCGGCTGGACCTTGGCGTTAAGATCGTGGGCTTGCTTCCGCAAAGCCGAAACACCGGTTACCAGGGAGATCTTACCGATCCGTTCTCAGAAGCGAATATCTGGGATCCCACATCCCCGGTACGCGATCCCGTTACAGGGCAATACATCAAGAACTCCAAGTATGGATCGAAGGGTTTCAATCCCATCGCACAGGCCAACAACCAGTTTGAAGACAATCGCACGACGAGCCTGACGGCGATCGGTACCATTTCGTATCGCATTTTCAAGGATCTCACGTTCACGTCGGCAAATACCTATGAAATACAGTCGCAATTAACGCAAAGTCTTCGGGGGCTCGAGACGTCCAACGGTACTTCTAACAGTGATTATGCTCAGGGAAGTTCGAGTCGTTATCGCACCTATCAAAACAGTAACTTCCTGACCTACAATCACAAGTTCGGGGAACACGCCCTTACCGTAACGGCGTTGTATGAACAGCAGAACCGGCTGAACGAAGGCATCACGGCCCTGGCGAGGAACCTTTCGACTTATTCCCTCGGCTACTACAACCTCAGCCTCGGTTCCACGCAGCTTACTTCTTCGTCATATTGGGCAGATGCCTTGCAATCCTACATGGGCAGGGTGAACTACTCATTCAAGGACAAATATCTGTTCACGGCGAGTGTTAGGACCGATGGTTCCTCGCACCTAACCGACAAGTACAGCACGTTTCCCTCGCTGGCAGTGGGATGGAATCTGACGAACGAGGGATTCATGCAGAGTTCCCGCGTATTTTCAGAACTTAAACTCCGGGCCAGCTGGGGCAAGACGGGTAACCAGGCCGTTGATCCCTACGCGACTATTGCCCGCATCAACACAGGGGGAGACCAGCCCAATTACTACTATGACGGTACCACGCCCAGCGTGGCAACGCCACTCGGCGCCCCTGTTTCACAGAGCCTGAAGTGGGAAACAACGGAACAGGTAGACGTTGGAATGGATGCCTCCTTCCTGGAAAACCGACTCACCCTGACCGTGGATGCCTATCATAAAGACATCTCGGATCTGTTGTACAGCTACCAGGCTCCGTTCTATATGGGGGGCGGTACATATGCCCGGAATATCGGCACGATCTCGAACAAAGGTATTGAGTTCTCTATTCGCGCAGTACCCGTGAACACAAATGGCTTCCAATGGAACACGTTTTTTACCATCTCGTTCAACCGCAACAAGGTTGTTGACTTGGGCGGGCTTGACAACGTTCAGGTAGGTAATATCGGATCAGCACAAAGTGGCGCCTCACTGTTGCGGGTAGGTAGACCGTTGGGTGAGTTTTATGGATACAACTACCTGGGTACGTGGAAAAGCAATGAAGCAGCCGAGGCAGCGCTTTATAACATGAAGCCTGGCGATCCGAAATACGCGGACGTCGATGGCGATCATGTGTACAACTCCAATGACATGATGGTAATCGGAAACGGTACGCCGGACTATTCCTTCGGATTCATTAACGATCTGACGTATCGCAACTTCACCCTTAGCTTCATGTTTCAGGGCACGCAGGGCAACGAAATATATTCTCAAACCATGGCCTACCTGTGGGGTGGCCAAGGACAGGCTTACAATGCTGTGACCCGCGATGCGATGAACATCTGGACACCGGAAAATGAAAATGACAACCCCTCGTTCAGCAGTGCGAAGAACTTTATCAACAGCAGCCGCTATGTATACGACGGCAGCTATATCAAGTTGAAGAACATTTCGCTTGGTTATAAAATTCCTACCGTGCTGATCGGAAAGATCGGCCTGCGTAGCGCCGAGATCTATGGAAGCGCACAAAACATCCTATGGATCACGAACTACCCCGGATACGATCCGGAAGTAAGCAATTCTACGAATGCGATTACGCAAGGATTGGAAATGGGTGTCATCCCCAATCCAAGAACGTATACCATGGGGTTGCGGATTGGTTTCTAAAGCATCGTTCATCAAATAGCTTATAGTCAAATTAACAATATGGTTATGAACAGAAAATACCTTATTCCGGTAGCGCTCATCTCAGTGTGCTTGTCGGCATGCCAGGATCTCACCGAAGATCCAAAGGCCAGCCTCACGCCGGTGACATACTTCAAAACACAGGCTGACCTGGATGCCTCCGTGGCATCTATCTATATCAATTTTGCGCGCGACGGCGCGTATGGATTTACGAGTCGCATGACTTCTTACTTTGGCGCTGATGATCTCACCACAGACCCCGCGTTGAACAAGGCGGACTTCCGCGATTTCGACAAGCTGAGTGGCGGTAGTGGAAATGAAAGTATGGTGGCACAGTGGCAGGGACCCTGGCAGGCAATCTATCAGGCGAATAACGTGCTCACCAATTACGAGAAGGTTACCTCGACGCCCGAGAAGATCAACGGCGCCGTCGGGCAGGCCTACTTTCTGCGCGCCTGGGGATATTACAACCTGGTCAGAACATTTGGCGAACTTCCCCTTATTCTTGGACCACTCGATGTAAACGAGCGTCCCGAACGCTCGCCGGTAAGTGCTGTGTATGAAGCCATCGTAAGCGATCTGAAAACAGCCAAGTCGTTGTTGCCGGAGTCATTTGAGAATGAACCGGGAAAGGCCGATAAGTATGCAGCCACTGCTTTACTGGCCGATGTATACCTTACCATGGCCGGTTGGCCCCTGAACCAACCCAGTAACTATGCGCTGTCGGCTGCCGAAGCACAGGAGGTAATCACGTCGAGTCAATTTTCGCTACTGGATGATTATGCGACTGTCTTCTCGACGAACAACCACGTAGAATCCGTTTTCGCCCTGCAATATAACGTAGGAGGTGGACTGCCACAGCGCAGCTTCGGATCTTCCTGTGTTCCACTGGAAGAGGCCGCTCTTAATGGGCAAACGGGATGGGATGACTATTATCCGGAAATCAATTTCTATTTGAACGCGCCAGCTTGTGAACGGACTGATAAAACGTTCTATACCACCATGAAACTCAAGCAATCGGACAATACGTTTAAGCTGGTCCCCTGGGATTCACCCGAGACGCATGGCCTGCACCCTTATTACAAAAAGTTCAGATCTGGCCTGAATGGTGATGGTGTAACAGAAACTGAAACCGCCATTCTCACTATGGGACCCAGTACTAACAAGACCCTGGAGATCATCCGCTATCCCATGGTTCTGCTGGACTTTGCAGAGGCCTCTACGATGGCCAATGGCTCGCCTTCTCCGGCTGCCTATAGTGCCATTAACCTGGTGCGCAAGCGGGCCGGTCTCGACGATCTAACGAGTGGGCTATCCGCTGACGCCTTCCGGGATGCAGTGGTGAGCGAGCGCGCCTATGAATTTGCCGGCGAGTTTGGCATTCGGTGGTTCGATATCGTACGCCTGCAATTGCTGCCTGAGGTTATTGCCGCGCGCAGTGAAGAGTCTTGGCCAGGTGGATCGCCGAAGGAGAATCAAATTCCAGCGGGCACCAAGGGTAACCCTGATCAGAAATACCTCGCGCCCATTCCTCAGAACGAAATGTTTAGAAATCCTGACTGGGAACAAAATCCCGGTTATTAATGGACAACCAGGGATGGTTCAGGCATGGCAACATGTTTGAACCATCCTCATGTCAGGTGCAATGGGTATACCCGATTCCGTAATCCTCCAAAGGGTGTCAATTCGCGAAAAGGGTACGCTTTGAAAGGGAGATGCCTGCAGGGCTATCCCATAAAAACGAATCTTAAACAGCAACACAAACATGAAATTGCGATACAGGATACTGTTCTTATTTCTATGGATACACGTGGTTGTCTCCGCACAAACCCGGCACAGCACGTCAACGATGTACCCCACCTACAATGGCCTTGTGATGGCGGGATATCAGGGATGGTTCAGAGCGGCGGGCGATGGCAGCACAGCAAAGCGTTATGCCTATGGCGATGAGAATCGTTCCAGCATCGACATGTGGCCCGATGTGAGCGAATATGAAAAGACTTACGAAACGCCGTTCAAACTCGCGAACGGCAAGCCTGCCAGATTCTTCAGTTCACTTGACAAAAGTACGGTAGACCTTCACTTCAATTGGATGAAAGAGTATGGTGTGGATGGCGTCTTCATGCAACGGTTCTTCGACGATGCGAGAGACAGCAACCGGAGAAAGGAAGCGACTGCTATTTTGCAAAATTCGCTGGAGGCAGCGTCCAAGTATCAGCGCGCCATCGCTGTAATGTATGACCTCTCCGGTCTCAAGGCGAATGGTGAAGATTGTTCGCTCATTATAGAAGACTGGAAGTATCTGGTGGACCAAATCAAGGTAACCAATCAAAAAGGAGAGAAGACCTATCTGCATCACCGGGGCAAACCAGTTGTCGTGATTTGGGGAATCGGCTTTCCCGACCGCCCTTACAACATCCGGAACATCGGCCTCGACCGACTGATTAATTTTCTCAAGAATGATCCCGTGTATGGGAATTGCACCGTGATGTTAGGCGTACCTACTGCGTGGCGAACGTTGAATGCCGATTGTGTGAACGACAGCTACCTGCATGATATCATCCGCCAGGCCGACATGATCATGCCCTGGGCGGTTCAACGATTTTCACCTTTGCTCCACAACGACATGGACCGTTTTCGCGACGTGCTGATCGACGACATGAAGTGGTGCCGTGAAAATAACATTGACTACGTACCCTGTGTTTATCCCGGGTTCAGCTGGCACAACCTTAGTGTGCATGCATTTCCCGACGATATAAAACCCGTGGCCTCTATTCCGCGACAAGGGGGGCGCTTCTATTGGCAGCTTATCACTACGGCCCTTACCAGCGGCGCGCGTATGCTCTACGTTGCGATGTTCGATGAGGTAAATGAAGGCACAGCGATCTTCAAAGGCTCTGACAATCCTCCCGAGGGAAAGGCCACTGAATTCATCAACATGGACCACCAGCCTTCGGATCATTACCTGTGGCTCACCGGAGAAGCCGCGCGCATGCTCCGTGGCGAAAAATCGCTCGCCCTTCGCATGCCTGAACGAAAGCCATGAAACAGGGCGTCAAAGATGTGAGGGCGAACGCAAAGACCGGAGCGCTGAAGTCGTCGCTTTTCAAAGGTATCAGCATTCTGTTGCCGTTTGTGTTGTTGGTTCTTGTTGAAGGGATCCTGCGCGTTGCCGGGTATGGATACAACTACGATCTGTTTGTGCCATACGCTGCAGACGATCAGTTTCTCGTGTTCAATCCCCATGCTTCGCGAAAATACTTTGTCGACGCGGACTTGGCCCCGACAGGCAACGCGGAGATTTTCAAGAAAGAGAAGGATCCCAATACCTTGCGGATCTTTGTATTGGGAGAATCGACCACCATCGGATATCCCTACTTCCACAACGCCTCATTCCATCGGCTGATTCAATATCGGCTCATGAATACCTTTCCCAATAAAAAGATTGAGATCATCAACCTCTCCTTAACCGCAGTCAATTCCTATACAGTTCTCGGATTTTCACGGGAACTGCCGAAGTACAAGCCTGATGCAGTGCTGATTTATACCGGTCATAATGAATATTACGGAACTCTTGGCGTCGCTTCAACACAAAGAGCGGGCAGTCAACGCTGGCTCATCAATCTGACACTCCGCTTACGTGAATACAAGGTGATGCAGTGGTTGACATCGGTGTATTCTAAACTTACCCAGGGAAAAACCCGTGACGCGGGCACTCGCATGAGACTCATGGTGGGACAAGAAAACATTGTATTCGGTTCCGACTTGTATTATGCGGGAGTTGAACAATTCACGGCAAATCTGGAGAACACTCTCAGCCTGCTTAATCAGGAGAATATACCGGTGTTTATCAGCACCCTGGTGAGCAATGAGCGCGGTATGAGACCCTTTATGAACACCGCGATCGATACAGTCAAATACGCATCGTTCCTGGCAAACTACAAGCGGGCACTGCGTGAATTGCCACAAGATTCCACGGCGGCTTATGCGCTTTTCAAACGAGCCAACGAACAGTATCCCCAGCATGCCCGTTGTAACTTCTACCTGGGTGAGCTTGCCTTTCGTGCCGGTGACACGTTAGCGTCGAAGGCGTATTTCCGCGCGGCTGTCGATTTCGACGCCCTTCGCTTCCGAGCCCCCTCAGCCATGAACGAGGTGATCGCGCGACTTTGCCGCCAG
>DATHKA010000357.1:0-7083 GCA_035489615.1 Chryseolinea sp. | reverse complement strand
CTACCGGCTGAGCAACCGAAAAACAATATTTGAATCCTGAAAAACAATCCACTTTATTTGCTCACCAGTGGAGCACTCTTGTTGCCAAAATTGGTGCACTCCCAATTGCCATTTTTGGTGCATTGTTCCTTACCGACTACAACAGGCCGCCAAGACCAAGAAGTGGCGCTGTCTGAACTACTTGAAGCGGCTTTTTGAAAGTAGATCGATCATACCTTTTACAGATCCAGCGAATGGACAAGCGTCTTGATCAACTCAAACAGATTGATGCATATCTCGCCGGCGAACTGTCGGCGGAAGAGATTGTGTTGTTTGAAGAGAGGTTCCGAATGGAGCAGGGGATTCAAGACGATGTGGAGATCACCAGGAGGCTAGTCAACGCGATCCGGGGGTACGGTTTCAAGGAAATGCTCAAGCGGATACACAACGAGCATTTTAGAGATTCCTGACCATCGATCATTTTTCCTTTGGAGCCGTGGCTATTTTTCTGCACCACCAATCGCTTCAACTTCTTTTTTCGACGTTCTCTTTTTCATCTGAAGCTCGAATCCAAAGCGAACGTTTAGCCTTTGCATGTACGGACTGTTGTCGTGGTCGTCGTAAAGGTTGTACATGAATTGGAAATTGCCTTTCAATCGCTTGATGAACTGATACTGCTTCTTAATGCCGATGAACGCGCTCCAGACCCAGGCCCGGACGTTGGGGTCGGGCGTGGGAGAGCTTGGTGGGGCCGGAATGTAGGTGTTCATCTTTTCTATGTCCAATCGCGCGGAGAATCCTTTAAATACCTTGAATTCGGTGAATGCCCTCGGACCAAAAACCCGTAGGTTCAGGGATGGTCTGAAGTTGTCGATCGTAAAACGTTCGTTCCAGCCTGCGCCCGCGAGCAGGCGACCGGTGAACCGATAAGCAACATTGGGATTATAGTCAATGATGTACGCGTCGCCGCGCTGAATCTGGAGTTCAATGCCCGGAACGATCCGCTCGATCAACGGCTTTCCGTACATAGCGTTCTTCATTTTCTTTGGAAGATTATCCTTTACGGTGTTCAGGTGCGGATATTTGGCCTTCAGTTTATTCAGCTGACCCATTGCCTCGTGCAGAACCTTCTCCTTTCCTGCGAAATGGTTGATAGCAGCAGCATACACCTTCTTGGCGGCCATCTGTTTCAGCTGATCCGGGTCGGCAACGTCTGCAGGGATATCTATCACCCCACCCGCCTGCGCAATTTCCTTTTGAATGGCCTTAGCTTGTTCCGTTTGTGCCAATCGTTCCTCCAGTGCACCCGGAACGTCTTCCAGCTGACCCGCGCCTTCTTCGGCAATCGAGGAGATGTTTGACGTGGCTTCTCTAATTCCATCGACCGATTCGCTAACTCCAGAAAGGTTCTCATTGACGTCGCCTAATACATTCACGTTGTTATCCAGGTCGCCAATGCCCGGCAAGTCATCGCCGATGCCCGGAAGGTTGGTGTCTCCCAAAGTTGGCAGATCGCCAGCAGGTACGTCGAAGCCGGATATTCCAGGAATATCGGTGAGCTTCGTAACCTTGTCGAGTGGCACCAGCGACAGGTTCTCTGGCAAGTTAGCTCCCGCGCCACCGTCCTGTCGCATTTGACCCAGTTTGGCATTGATCTTTGTGGCAGTCTCCGTGACGGGTTTCAGTGCCTTGTCGCGTTTTTCCGCCACCGCGCTATTGACCTTTTCCAGCCGGTATTTGGGATTCAATGAACGGAGACTGTCGAGTTTTTTTGTTAAACGATCAGTGGGCAGGTTGAGGCGCCTAAGGCTGTCGATCTTATCGGTCATTTTCTGCTCTGCGGAATCAAGTGTTGATTTGAAACGCAACTTTAAGGAATCAGCTGTCGCCGTCAACTGGATCACGGTATCTGCTTCGGTAGGAACACGAATGCTGTTAAGGAGGTTTAGGGAATCAATCCTCCTTAATACTGAAGGTAGGGTATCGTCAAGGGTTACGTTCCTTTGAATTTGCCGGGCTGAATCCTGAGCGGCAACACCCTGTGTGAGGACCAGAAGGATTATCGCTGCCAGCAAGATCCTTGCGCCGCCACGGATCAAGGTATGATGCGGGTGAAAGATTCCTGCTGACAGGATCGAAAAATTTCTAAGCGTTGACGTTCCTCCAGCCAAAGGCACAGTTCCAAGTGTTTTAGACTTTGTGCCGAGAGTATTGCCCAGGTCATCACGTTTTTGTGATTTTTTTGCGCGCCGCCATTCTGTTTCTATTACCAGGTACTTACCACTGGCAAAAAATGTTTGTGGCGGTTGATGACTTCGTCTCCGTTCGCGGACTAACCAGCAGGAAGATTGGATTTGAAGATAATCGAAGCTCGTACCTGACAGGCTACAACAAGGTGCTCGATCTCAAAGCTGTGCCCGAACGCCACATCAATGACCTCGGAGGTTTTCTCACGGCCTATGTTGTGAGCGATGCGACTGGTGCGCCCCCCCAGGCTATTTATACTGGACACGCGGCATGTCGACGGCACACAGATCGCCCATTTTGCAGCGTTTGCTGGTCACCGCGCCTAACACGATCGTATTTGAATGTTTCAAAAAGAAAACGGGAGACCTTTTCGTGAAGATCGAGCTTGCGAAGTGATTTGCAAACCAACCCTCTACGCATCCCGCACACGATAGTGTTGCCCTCCATCGGAATACTACGCACATATCAGCGGCCGCAGCATTTTTCCCTGAGCTGCTTCCTCATATCCACAAGCAGGCATTTGTTGGGCAGGCAGATTGATTTCTACTATATTGCCCGGTGGAGCCAAGCCATTTCCTGCGCCTGTCCGGCTGGCTGAAAAGATAACGGATACCGATTCATGAGAGAGGCCGATTCATCCCGAATAATTGCTTAACGCCCTATGCACGTAGACAGGTCAGCAATTTATTGGAACTACGGAGCCACATTCCTGAAAATGGCTTCCGGCGCCATTCTATTGCCGTTCATTCTGCGGTTGATGCCCGCAGAAAAGGTCGCCATCTGGTCTCTTTTCACTACCATAACCTCATTTGCGCTGCTGCTCGATTTTGGATTTCAACCGTCCTTCGCAAGAAATGTAACCTACGTATTCAGCGGTGTTAAAACCCTAAGGTCAAAAGGATTCGTAAGTCCTGAGGTCAGCGGTGCCAGCGTGGACTACGGTCTTCTCAACGGTCTTCTGGCGGCCATGAAGTGGTTTTACTTTCGCATAGCCGCCACGGTGCTGCTCGTGCTGGCGACTGCGGGAACGGTGTATATCTACACCATACTTAGAAATTACCACGACAGTCACCAGGAGGTGTACATTGCCTGGGGAGTCCTTTGCCTGCTAAATTCAGCTAACCTCTTTACCCTTTACTACGACGCTTTGCTGCAGGGCAAGGGTATGGTGAAAAGGGCTAAACAAATAGCCGTGATCTCCCAATTGGCGTACCTGATCCTTGCGCTGCTACTCACGATTCTTGGATTTGGCCTCATAGCCATCGTCAGCTCTCAGGCGGTTTCAATTCTTGTATCAAGAACGCTTGCCAGGCGTGCATTCTTTACCCGGGAAATGGATAAGCTCATGAGCAAGGCCGCGACAGTTCCCACGAAAGATGTGTTGCGCACTATCTTTCCCAACAGCGCAAAAATGGGCCTGACATCGTTGGGGGGATTCATGATTCAGAAGTCTGCGCTGCTGATTGGCTCAATCTACCTTCCTTTGGCAGTCATAGCTTCGTATTCCATCACGATACAGCTGATAAACGTGATCGCCGGTCTTGCCGGGATTTATGTTGCAACATACGGCCCAAGGCTGTCTCACCTCAGGGTGGTAGGCGATCTGGAGGGTATGAAGAAGATCTATCTGAAGAGCCAGTTCGTCACTTTGTCTACCTTTCTTTTCGCCGGCCTGGTGCTGGTGGTATTGGGGCCGCACGTCCTGGCGCTCATAGGTAGTAAGACGGTCTTGTTGCCTGCTACGCTGACCCTGATTGCCCTGGCCACGGCGTTCGAACAAACCAACATGAGCATCGCCGGCGATATCCTGCTCACTAAAAATGAGGTCCCTTTCTTCAAACCTTCGCTCGTTTCCGGAATCTGCACGATTGTGCTCTTGATAGCCGTTTTCTCGATTTTTGACCTGGGTATTTTAACCATGCTGCTGGTTCCGCTGGCAGTGGATCTATCCTATCAGGCATGGAAATGGCCGTGGCAGGTGAAGGAAGATCTGGGGATGTCATTTAGTGATTTGTACAAGGTGTTCAGGCCGAATATGCCGCGATGAAACGCGCGGAAGCACGGTCTCGATCCGGGGTTTATGGCACAAACGTTTTCGTTCGAATATTGAAAAGGCATTTTGGTATTTTTGCAGAATGGACCATTCTACCGCTATCTTTAGCGTGGTGTGTGGGCCTGGATTTAGTCTGTTTTCCGTTGCCTGAAGACCAATTAAGTTTAAGAAGTGAAGCGAAATAAAACTAATAAGACCGCAAGCCAACCCAATCTTCTTGAGGTGTTGATGTTTCGTTTCTTTCCGTATTGGCCGTTATTTCTCGTGCTGTCGGGTTTGATGCTGGTAGCGGCCTGGGTTTACGTGGGACTCACGAATCCAACGTACGAGGTAACCACAACGCTGCTGATCAAAGATGAGAAGAAGGGTGTGGAGGACTCGCACATGTTGGAGTCGTTCAACATCTACACGTCGAAGAAGATCGTTGAAAACGAAATCGAGGTCATTAAGTCAAAAGCATTGATTCGTGAGACGGTCAAGCGATTGAACCTTTGTTCTTCCATAGCCGAAGATGATTTTTTTACAGACCGTCCGGCATATACTTCGAGTCCTGTGATGGTAGAGGTGAAGAATATTGATAGTTTGATTTCGGCGGACAGGTTGAAGCTCTACTATGATAAACTTCACGGGATCGCGACGTTGGAAGGTGAAGATTTTCCACTTAATCGTTGGGTAAAGTCGTATTACGGCCTGATCCGGTTTGTTCCGAATCCATATTTTGCGCGCGAGGCCGCTGGTGCATTATACGTATCATTCCATGATCCGCGGCTGGTAGTGGATGGCATCAGTAGCAGTCTGAATGTACTCGCCTCAAATAAGCTCACTACGGTAATTACGCTGATGTTGCGCGACCCGGTTCCGATCCGGGGCGAGAATATTCTGAATACACTCGTCGATGCCTATCGTAAGGCAGGTACCGCAGACAAAAGAAATCTGGCACAGAATACCATGAATTTTGTTGACGAGCGAATCAAGCTTGTCGAGCATGAACTGGATTCTGTTGAGAAGAGTATTCAGCGTTATAAATCCTCGAGGGGAATTGTCGATCTCAGCGAACAAGGAAAGGTATTTCTCAAGAATGTCGGAGACAATGACCAGCGACTATCGGAATTGAGTATGCAAGTGGCCGTGCTGGACAGGGTACAGGCTTATATCGTTAAGAAGGACAGCACGTCACGAATCATTCCTTCGACACTTGGCATCAGGGATGACAATCTGGTCCGAATGATTCAGCGCCTGTATGAGGTGGAACTGGACTATGCACGCCAACGCAGAACGTCAACCTCGACCAATCCGCTGCTCATGCAACTGCAGGAAGAGATTCAGAATATACGAGGGCGCATACTGGAGAATGTGAAGACGCAACGCGCAAGCCTTCTTACACAGCGTGGCAATCTCAACTCGACCAATAGCCGGTACGCATCTGTGCTGGGAACGCTTCCTCAACAGGAACGTGAACTGCTGGAAGCGCAGCGCCAGCAAGCAATCAAGAGTGATGTCTATACATTCCTGTTGCAGAAGCGGGAAGAAACAGCGTTGACTCAGACAGCCAATGTTAGCGACAGTCTGGTGGTTGACGCCGCAGAAGCGACCCTCTTTCCGGTAGCACCAAAGAAGATGCTCATTTATGCGCTGGCCCTGCTCGGAGGCTTTGCATTAAGTGCAGCGTGGGTGGTTTGGAAGGAATTGCTGAACAAGGCCATATTGTTCCGTTCAGAAATAGAATCGCAGACAAGTATTCCAATTGTTGCAGAGATCCTCGATTCCGGATCGCGCGACTACATTGTGGTCGACAACCTGAAAAACCCTGTTGGCACCGAACAGTTTATGCAGATGAGGGCGTCTATCGGCCTGTACGGTAGCAGCGCAATGAAGGTTGTCGCAGTTACGTCGTCCATCGCCGGGGAAGGAAAGACATTTGTGAGTACCAACTTTGCCATAAGCCTGGCAGCTGCCAACAAACGGGTACTCCTGGTAGACCTTGATTTTCGCAACCCCAGGCTCTCGAATCTCTTCAAGGCTGCTCACGGCATAGGAGCCGCGGAAGTACTTCTCGAAAACGCGGAACTGAACAAGGCGATTCGCGCTACGCAACGGCCGAACCTGTACCTAATGGGTGTTGGCCAGAAACGTGCTGGAGGCACAACTACCTTAATGGATGGCAATCTGGACACCATGTTCACGCAACTGCGCGCAAAGTTTGATTATATCGTGGTCGATATGCCGCCGATCAAACCGCTGGTCGATAGCTTCGTCGTATCCAAGCTTTGCGACATTACGCTTTTCGTCGTGCGCCATGGAAAGACACCCAAGAGACTCGACACATTGAAGGGGACGCGTAGCATCAGCCAGTTAAAAAATGTAGGTATCGTTTTTAACGGTATCAAGCAGCGTGGGTTGTTGACGCGAGCGGGCTCCTACGGCTATGGCTACGGATACGAATATGGAGAGACATACGGACCGGGTTCACCAACCCATAAACGCGGACTCCGACGCCTTTTCGGTCAGTAATAAACCTCGAATGTCAATCCTGCCGCAAGTCTGTATCGTAAACTTTGTACGTGTGAAATGAAGTTTACTATTGGAATACCCGCGTATAAGGCCAGATACCTGAGGGCGTGCATAGATAGCGTGCTCGCTCAAACTTGTACGGACTTCGAGATTGTGATCGTTAATGATGCCTCTCCGGAGGACATAGACTCAATTGTTCATGCCTATGATTCACCCAGAATCAGATACTACAAGAACGAGGTCAACAGGGGTGCCTTGCATGTCACAGACAATTGGAACAAATGTCTTTCGTT
>DATHKA010000356.1:0-12912 GCA_035489615.1 Chryseolinea sp. | reverse complement strand
CGATATGGCCAAGGATGCACTGAAATGGGCGGCCATGACCTACGTCGTTGCTGCAATTGGTGCCATCACCATGCTGGCTTATTACGTAATGTTGTTTCTGGGTCGCAGAGACTAGCGAAATTTTATAATAACCGGGTTTGCCGGGGACGGGACTTACGCTTTCCGCGTCATATAGATCTGAAGGCCTGCACGAGTTGCAGGCCTTTTTTGCGTTTGGCCATGCGCACCAGGCAATTTTGAACGCTGGCGCTCCGGAATTGGTCCGAATCCAATAAATTTCGGTCATGAACTTCCAGTTAACCGAAGAACAACTTGCCGCGAGATCTGCGGCCCGGGAATTTGCACAATCAGAATTGCTGCCCGGCGTCATTGATCGGGATACTCACCAGCGCTTCCCGGCAGAGCAAATCCGGAAGATGGGAGAATTGGGATTCCTCGGCATGATGGTGAACCCCGCTTACAACGGTGGGGGTATGGACACAATCTCCTACGTCCTGGCAATGGAAGAGATCTCCAAGATAGATGCGTCGGCCTCCGTTTGTATGTCCGTGAACAATTCACTTGTCTGCTGGGGCCTTGAAAAATTTGGTTCACCCGAACAAAAGGAGAAATATCTCAAGCGGCTCGCCACCCAGGGAATAGGCGCTTTCTGCCTTTCAGAACCTGAAGCAGGTTCTGATGCCACCAGTCAGCGTACCACAGCGATCGACATGGGCGACCATTACCTGTTGAATGGAACCAAGAACTGGATCACGAATGGCAGTACTGCATCGGTGTACATCGTCATCGCCCAAACAGATGCGTCGAAGAAGCATAAAGGTATCAACGCATTGATTGTGGAGAAGGAAATGCCCGGGTTTACGGTCGGTCGCAAAGAAGACAAGATGGGTATTCGTGGCTCGGACACGCATTCACTGATGTTCAGCGACGTGAAGGTTCCCAAGCAAAACCGGATAGGTGAAGACGGATTCGGTTTTCAATTCGCAATGACAACCCTCAATGGAGGCAGGATAGGCATAGCTTCTCAGGCGCTGGGAATTGCCGCCGGGGCGTACGAACTTGCGTTGAAGTATTCGAAGGAGCGGAAGGCTTTTGGCAAACACTTGGCCGAACACCAGGCCATACAATTCAAGCTCGCTGATATGGCCACACAGATCGACGCTGCCCGGCTGCTGGTTCATCAGGCTGCCTGGCTAAAGGATCAAGGTGAGGACTTCGTCAGGGCCGCGGCAATGGCGAAATTGTTCGCCTCCCAGGTGGCACAGGATGTCACTACCGAAGCCGTACAGATACACGGTGGATACGGATACGTGAAGGAATATCACGTAGAGCGCCTCATGCGCGATGCCAAGATCACGCAGATTTATGAGGGCACAACGGAAATTCAGAAGATGGTGATATCGCGCTCGATTCTGAAATGAACGATTAACACCGGTCCCTACTTAAGGCATTAAGGGTAACTGAATGTACCCTTGTCACTGATGATCGTAACGCCGCGTTTCTCTTTGACAAGCTCAACATATCCTATTTTACGGGCATCTACGCCGAAGCTCCTGGCGATATCAACAATTGTCTGCGCGTGCGCGGCAGATACATAGAACTCCATGCGGTGTCCCATATTGAATACTTTGTACATCTCCTTCCAGTCTGTCTGGCTTTCTTCCTGTATCAAACGAAACAATACCGGAATGTCAAAAAGGTTGTCTTTCACCACATGAAGGTCATCGTTCAGGAAATGTAACACCTTCGTTTGTGCGCCACCGCTGCAATGAACAATACCATGAACGTCTTTGCGCAGCGATTCCAATATTTTTATTACAATAGGAGCATAAGTGCGCGTGGGTGACAAGACCAGTTTACCGACGTCGACCGGCGAGCCCTCGACACGGTCCGTGACGTGATACTTCCCGCTGTAAACGAGCGATCCATCAACGGCCGGATCGAACGACTCCGTATACTTAAGACTGTAATCTTTATGGAATATATCATGGCGCGCCGATGTCAGCCCATTGCTTCCCATGCCTCCGTTGTAAAAATTTTCGTAAACGGACTGCCCATACGACGCAAGCCCCACGATGACATCGCCTTCCTGTATTCTCGCATTGTCTATCACATCTGCGCGGCGCATGCGCGTCGTTACGGTACTGTCTACGATGATCGTTCTCACCAAATCACCCACGTCGGCCGTTTCGCCACCGGTGCTGATTAAGTTTAGTCCGTGCTCGCGTAGCATGGCGAGCACTTCCTCAGTGCCGTTAATGATAGCGGAAACAACTTCACCCGGAATAAGGTGTTTGTTGCGCCCAATGGTCGACGACAATAAAATATTGCCCGTAGCGCCCACGCAAAGCAAATCGTCGATGTTCATGACGATGGCATCCTGTGCAATGCCCTTCCATACAGACAGGTCGCCGGTTTCCTTCCAATACAGATAGGCAAGGGACGATTTCGTTCCAGCGCCATCAGCGTGCATTACTGTACACCACGCCTCGTCGTTGGCCAGAAAATCGGGTACGATTTTGCAAAATGCCTTTGGGAAGAGGCCTTTGTCAAGCTTTGAGATAGCCTGGTGCACATCCTCTTTTGAGGCCGAAACGCCGCGCTGGGAATACCTGTCTTTCACAGTAGAGCTCATTGGTTGGCAAAAGTGCAAATTAAACTGCTATGCGGAAAATGCCGGTTATCGGTAATGCGCCTGGCGTTTTTGATGGATATCCCAAACGACGATTCCGAGACAAACGGAAATGTTAAGGGAATGCTTGGTTCCTGATTGCGGGATCTCCAGGGCCACGTCGCAGGCGTCGACTACTTCTGTGCTTACGCCGTGTACTTCGTTGCCGAATACGAGGCAATAGCGGGCTTCCGGCAGAGGTATGAATCTATCGAGAGCCACACTTTCGGTGGTTTGTTCCACGGCCACAATAGTATAACCTTTCTCCTTGAGCCTCGACACCGCGTCGAAGGGATTCTCAATATACTCCCAAGGCACCGACGAGGTCGCACCCAACGCGGTTTTCTCAATTTCACGATGGGGCGGAATACCGGTGATTCCCGTTAACCATATTTTCTCAAGCCTGAAGGCATCGGCAGTGCGAAACGCAGAACCGACGTTGTGAAGGCTTCTCACATTGTCAAGAACAATACAGACGGGCGTTTTGGACGCTTCCCGATACTCGTCAATGCTGATGCGGTCAAGCTCTTCAAGAGACAGTTTTTTCATGCCTGCAAATTTAAGTCGAATTGCGCGTTCGGAGGTGATCGACGGAAAAGTTGATGAGCAATCGACTGCGGTTCCCGGCCCCGTTGCGAATACTGCGTCCAAATGGATTTCAACATAACCCGGCATACATCGTTTAACCTATGGCATCGTAAGTCAATTGTTAACTTTATGAGAATGACGATAAAAATTGTCTGGCTGCCCTCGGGCTGTGTGGCGATACTGTTGCAAGTATGCATGACCCTCTGCCCCTTGGGCGCGCAGGCACAGGATCCCTGGAAAAACATCTACCGGGAAAGCGCCTGGAAGGACCGCGACACCTGGCAGCGTGCCCCCGAATTGATCAAACAACTGCACCTTAAAAGCGGTAGTGCCGTTGCCGACATCGGATGCAACGAAGGATACATGACCGTTAAACTCTCCGAGGTCGTTAAATCGCCGGGGCGCGTGTATGCGGTGGATATTGATGCGCCCAAACTTGAAGCGTTGAAGAAACATCTGTCCAAGCGCGACATCACCAACGTCACGACAGTGAAAGGCGACTTTGATGACCCGAAGTTACCGACTGGAGAATTAGACGGTGTGATTATCCTGGATACCTACCACGAGATGGACAACCATGACAAAATTCTGTTGCATGTTAAAGATGCACTTAAAAAAAATGGTCGGCTGGTAATTTGTGAGCCCATTGCGGCCACACGGCGCGGCCTCAGCCGTTCCGAACAGGAAGCGCGACACGAAATTGCGATGAAATTCGTAGAGGAGGATCTCACAAAGGCAGGATTTTCAATCGAACACCGGCAGGACCCTTTTGTTGATCGCACAGAAGTGAAGGGTGATGTGATGTGGATGTTAGTGGCAAAGAAACAATAGCTATTAAACCAGGCATATCATTGTACGGATTTTATGCCGAATTCACGTCTGAAGACAGATTTCTGCGCGTGAAATTATAAATTGCCGGCTATGTCAACTGCGACCACGGCCACCGAAACTCCTTTGATGAAGCAATACAATGCCATCAAAGTAAAGTACCCCGGTGCGTTGCTGCTTTTCCGGGTTGGAGATTTCTACGAAACTTTCGGGCAAGATGCCGTCATGGCCAGCAAAGTCCTCGACATCGTACTGACGAAGCGCGGCAGTGGCTCGGCATCAGAGATCGAGCTGGCTGGTTTTCCCCATCACGCACTCGACACATACCTGCCCAAACTCGTTCGCGCGGGTCATCGCGTCGCGATTTGTGATCAGCTGGAAGATCCTAAATCAGTCAAGGGCATCGTGAAACGGGGGGTTACAGAACTTGTAACGCCCGGGCTATCCTACAACGACCATGTCCTCAATACCAAGCAAAACAATTTCCTGGCTTCCGTCTTTGCTTCGAAGCATAGCTATGGCGTTGCGTTCCTGGACATTTCGACCGGAGAGTTTTACGCCACACAGGGCGATGAACGATACGTTCTCAAGACAATTCAAAGTTTCGCCCCGGCAGAGATCGTATTCAGCCGACAGTCACGTACGCATTTTGAGGCACTATTCTCAAGCGAATACAATACGTTCTGTCTCGACGAGTGGGTTTTTGGATTTGACTATGGCCACGAAAAACTGCTCAGTCAATTCAAGACGGCATCGTTAAAGGGATTTGGAATTGAGGGCATGGGCGAAGCGATCATAGCCGCCGGCGCAATCCTTCATTATCTCGACGATACGGAGCACAAGGATACCTCCCACATTACGGCCATTTCGCGCATCGATCAGGATCGTTTTGTATGGCTCGATAAGTTCACCATTCGCAACCTCGAGTTGGTGACCACTCAGCAAGACGGGGGCACACCGCTGATTCAAATACTGGATCACACGCTCACGCCAATGGGTGCACGGCTGCTCCGAAAATGGATGATCCTCCCTCTTAAAGACAAGGGGCAAATTGACGAGCGTCTGAATACGGTGGAGTCCATCGTCAGCGATACAGCCCTTCGGGATCAGCTAAAGACATCATTGGGTCAGGTGAGAGATCTGGAACGACTCATTTCAAAAGTGGCTGTGAACCGTATCAATCCGCGGGAATTGCTGCAGTTGATGCGCGCCCTACGGTGTCTCGAGCCCATCAAGCAGAGTCTGGCCCGCCACGCGGTTCCGATCCTTCGAAAGTTTGGTGAGCAACTCGACTGTTGTGAATACCTGGCCAATAAAATTGCACTCGAGATTCGTGAAGATGCACCCATTGCTTCCCACCAGGGAAACGTGATCAAACCTGGCGTTGATGGAGAACTGGATGAACTTCAGCAGATCGCTTTTTCGGGCAAAGATTACCTGCTGCAAATTCAAAAGCGTGAAGTCACGAGAACGGGCATCAATTCTCTGAAGATTTCTTACAACAAGGTGTTTGGGTACTACCTCGAAGTAAGCAACGCCAATAAAGACAAAGTTCCGGTTGATTGGATACGGAAACAGACCCTCGTTAATGCCGAGCGCTACATCACCGAAGAACTGAAGACTTACGAGGAGAAGATATTGCACGCAGAAGACAAACTGGTGGTTATTGAGCTGCGGATATATAACGCATTGGTTACGATGGCTGGCGGTTTCATTTCGCAAATTCAGCAGAACGCGCGTGTAGTGGCTCAGTTGGACTGTCTCCTCAGCTTTGCGCTGGCGGCTATAAATAATCACTACGTAAAGCCCGTTGTCGACGACTCATTGGTCATTGACATTCGGGGAGGTCGTCACCCCGTCATAGAGAGAAAGCTGCGGACGGGCGAATCGTATGTCCCCAACGACATCGTGCTCGATAGCGATACACAACAGCTCCTCATCATTACGGGGCCTAACATGGCCGGTAAATCCGCCCTGCTACGCCAGACTGCATTGATTGTGCTCATGGCCCAGGTCGGAAGTTATGTTCCTGCCGACCAGGCGCGCCTGGGTATTGTAGATAAGGTATTTACACGAGTCGGAGCTGCAGACAACCTGTCGCGGGGTGAATCCACATTCATGGTGGAGATGACGGAAACGGCCAGCATTCTTAACAACCTGAGTGACCGGAGCCTTATCCTCATGGATGAAATAGGCAGGGGAACGAGCACCTATGATGGGGTTTCGATTGCCTGGGCAATTGTTGAATATTTACATAACCACAAAGAGTTCAAAGCGAAGACGTTATTCGCCACTCACTACCATGAGCTGAACCAGCTCGAAGAGGACCTGGTGCGTGTAAAGAATTTTAATGTTTCGGTGAAGGAGGTGGGCGACAAGATCATCTTCATGCGCAAGTTGAAAGAAGGCGGAAGTGAGCATAGCTTTGGCATACATGTGGCACAACTTGCGGGCATGCCTAACCGGGTTGTGCTGCGTGCTAACGAGATCCTCCACTTTCTTGAACGCGATAAGCACAAGAATCAATCAACGGCCTTAAAGGACTTGCCACCGCCCACGCCACAGCTCAGCTTGTTTGCACCCGATCCGCGCTTCCATGAGATTCAGTCAATTCTGAGCGCGGTGGATATTAATACCATGAGCCCGGTTGAAGCACTTCTTAAGTTAAATGAAGTGCTGGGCGTATTGAAAAAAAAGTAATTGAAAAATTTACAGGCGACGGCGGCTTACTTTTTCCGGGCACCCGTTCCCTTTGGTCCCCGCTTGAAGAACTTCGGCCGCTTGCTGGATGAACCGTTAGACGAACCGTTGGAATTCTTCGAACGCGGCAGGTAAGCTGGACCCTCGCCAATTGCCTTTGGCAGCGGGAGCTTGGCCACTACGTTGCCGATAAGACTTTCAATGCTGTGGAAACGATTTTGATCGCGCTCATTGATGAATGTGATCGCCGTGCCCGTTGTATCCGCGCGCGCGGTCCTTCCCACGCGGTGAACGTAGTCTTCCGGGTCTGGCGGTACGTCAAAATTTATTACGAGACTAATGCCCTCCACATCGATGCCCCTTGACAGGACATCGGTACCGATGAGCATATTGATCTGCTTGTTCTTGAATTCGCGAAGGATCATTTCGCGTTCGGGTTGCTCCAGATCGGAATGGAATGCCTTGGCAGGCAGGCCAGCGCGCTGAAAGGCCAGATCCAGTTTCTTTACGGTTTCTTTTGTCGAGGCGAAGATAATGGCACTGTTCCACTCCGTACTGTGGAGTACGTGCTTGATCAGGGCGGCCTTCTGTGTATCGAACACGACATAGGCCTGTTGCAGAATGCCATCGGCCGGTTTTGCAAGAGCGATGTTTATTTCAACCGGATGGTTCAGAATCTTGGTGGCAAGAGTTCTGATCTTGGAGGGCATGGTAGCTGAGAACAGGACCGTTTGACGCACCTTAGGCAAGTACGTAATGATCTTCACAATGTCGTCGTAAAAGCCCATATCCAACATGCGATCGGCCTCGTCGAGCACGAGGTGCTCCAGGTGGTCAAGCACGATCTTGCCGGTTGCCAGCAAGGCTATAAGTCGTCCGGGCGTGGCGATGACGATGTCCGCGCCCTCTTCCATGGCCTTGCGCTGCTGGTCCCAGGTAGCCCCATCGCCGCCCCCGTAAACAGGTATAGAGCTAACGCCGAGAAAATAGCCGATTCCCTCAATTTGCTGATCAATTTGCTGCGCGAGCTCGCGGGTTGGTGCAATGATCAGTGTATTAAGGTGCCGTTTCTCTGCGCGCACAATCTTATCCATAATCGGAAGCAGGTAAGCTCCCGTTTTACCAGTGCCCGTTTGTGCGCAAGCGATCAGATCCTTGTTATCGAGGATAACCGGAATGGCTTGCTGTTGAATGGGAGTTGGGGTATTGAAACCCATGGAGGTAAGACCGTCCACGAGTTTCTGATCTAACTTAAAGTCGGCGAATGTCAATTATTAATGGAATTTACAAATAACAAATATCGTTTTCAGACTAAACTACTGGGGCGTTCTCAGACTCATACTTCTTGTCGGGCTGCTTTTCGGATTCATATTGTTTCCGAAGCCGCGCGGCCTCCTGCTTGTTCTTTGAATGCAAAATATGTTTAGGAACGCCTTTCAGATCCCAGATCAAACCGATAGCAGAAAGGCCTTTCAAAATGTAATAGGTGATGTCGATCTCCCACCAAAAGAATCCCTGACGCGCGGCCGTTTCGTAATAGTGGTGGTTGTTGTGCCAGCCCTCTCCCATTGTCACCAGGGCAAGCCAAATGCTGTTCCGTGATTCGTCGTTCGACTCATAACGCTGCGTGCCCACCTTGTGCATGATCGAATTGATCGAGAAGGTGGCATGATACAGGATGATCGTGCTCAGAAAGAAGCCAATAAACAACGCAGAGAAGCCTGCCGCAGTAAACATGTCGGTGATGCCATTGCCGTTTACAATTCCGCCTAAGGCCATGACGACCAGGGCCAGAAGAATGGGTGGCACGAGATAGTATTTGTTGAGCCACACCAACTCAGGGTATTTGGCGTAATCACCTATAACCTTATAGTCGGTCTCCTTGAAATCAGGACCTACAATCCAGCCGATGTGTGAGTACCAGAATCCGTAGATTTTCATGGAATGCGGATCTGCAGGAGTGTCACTGTGACGATGGTGATGGCGGTGATGCGCAGCCCACCACAAGGCTCCCTTCTGGGCCGTTGTCTGCGCCATGAAAGCAATTACAAACTGGAACCAGCGCGACGTCTTATACGATTTGTGAGCAAAATAACGATGATACCCGCCTGTTACCCAGAACATGCGGGAAAAGTACAGAACCGCACAAACGATCCAATCAAACAGGGTTGCACCTGTGAAGAGCGCGCCCAGCGGAGCCATATGCACGGCCGCAAATGCAACCTCTTGTGCAATCACAGGCTTCCTCCGGACTTCTGGAGTGAGGTCAATTCTTGTCATAATTCCTAAACCAAAAAATGATGAAAGTAGTGCGACGGAAGGGCCACTAATTTCCTAAGACTGCGCAAAGGTAATGCTTTCATCCTGAAGGTTATAGTACCGTTTAAAACTATCTCGGCAAACGACTGATCGGTTGTGCCGGTAACCATGTAAGTAAACTTGGCGAAACTTTATAAGTCAAGGACAGAGTTGTCATTTTCCGAGCGTATCTTTGCAGTTCCAAATGAGTCCTGAACAACACTTTATGCGTTACAAGCCCATGTTAGAAGCGATTGCTTTCAACATGGTCCGTAGCAAAGCCGATGCCCAGGACATCGTCCAGGAAACGGTGTTGAAGTGGTTGTCTGCGGGGCCCAAGAAGATTGAGAACACCAAAGCATACTTGATTTCTGCCGTGCGGAACAATTGTCTCACGCACATCAATGCCTTAAAGCATAAGAAGGAGGAACTACTCGGGCAACACAATCTTAGCGAAGTCCTCAAACTCTTCAAAGAGTCTAATCTGGCGCATTTGGACCTGGATATCGAATTGCAAAAGGCACTCAAAACCCTTCAGACGAAGCTTGAGCCCCTGGAGCGTGCTATTTTCGTCCTGAAAGAGGTATTTGATTTTGATTATGAAACGTTGCAGGAGACGTTCGACAAGAAGAAAGATCATTGCCGGCAGCTGCTATGCCGCGCGAAGAAAAAATTGAGCGAGGAGACGTCCAAAATCCATTTTGAGCTGCCCGATACCACAAATTTCAGAGAGAATTTCAGAAAGGCTTGTGATTTGGGGCATATTGCTGATCTTATCTCGGGCCTGAAGCAGGAGGTCAACCTGAATTTGGCAAAGGGGTAAAATTTTTTAAGCGGATTTTGTCACAAGTCAATAACACTTCGGTCTTACACGAATAAGGCGGCATCCGGCCAAAAAACAGCTGGGGCGCTGCAGATCATATTTAAATTAACAACCTACATGGCAGTAATTCTCATATTCTTCGTAGCGCACTGGTATCTGTCGCTATTCTTTCAAACGTTTTTTCTGCATCGCTATGCGTCGCACAAAGCGTTTACGATGAATAAGTTCTGGGAGAAGGTATTCTACATTCTCACCTGGATATTCGAGGGATCAAACTATCTGAGTCCCTATGGCTACGGCGTTATGCACCGCATGCACCACGCTTTTGCCGACACGGAAGATGATCCACATTCTCCAAAATATGACGAGACGATCTGGAATATGATGTGGAAGACGAAGACCATCTATTCCGATATCGCCAACCGTAAACTCATACCCGAGGCCCGGTTCACCGAAGGCGTTCCGAAGTGGGAAGCATTCGACAAGTTTGCGCGCTCGTGGCCGTCCAGAATATTCTGGGCAGGTATTTATATCACCATATATGCTGTGTTCGCTCAATACTGGTGGTTGTGGCTTCTCCTCCCTGTCCATTTCCTGATGAGCCCCATTCATGGTGCGATCATCAACTGGTTCGCACACAAATACGGCTATCGTAATTTTGAAGTAGGCGATACGTCCAGGAACTTCCTTCCGGTTGACTTCCTGATGATGGGCGAAAGCTATCACAACAATCACCATAAGTTCGGCAACCGCCCTAACTTCGGTGGCATCCGTTGGCACGAGATCGATCCAACGTATCAGGTGATCAGGGTGTTGAACCGCCTGGGCATCATACAGATCGCCAAGCACAAGCAATTGAATACGGACGAAATCGATAAGCAGCGCGCTGCGTAAAGATTAGCACTCGGATTATTTTAAGGAAATAGTTGACGGGTTTAAACTCGTCGCGAGGAAAGAAGGCTGGGCATGAGTGTTCAGCCTTTTTTTGTAGGATTTGCAGCATGGCATCTGATGCAGATGGGTTCTACAAAGGTATGGCCGGTGAATCATCCCGATCTTCGGGACCGTTGCTTATACACACCGGAGCGGGCGTACCCATCCCATCGATCGCCTGCTAATTTTCGTTCTTGAAGTACTTGTCCTCGTCAAAGACCTCGTCTGTCTCCAGTTTCTTGGGCACTACACCTACTTCAAGGATCTTGAATTCGGTGCGACGGTTCTTGTCGCGACCAGCCGGATTGTCGGTACCATCGGGATTCGTGTTTCGCGCAATAGGTTGCTCCTCGCCATAACCCTTGGCCACAAGACGATCAGGAGCAATTCCGTGCTGCACGAGATACTTCACGGCAGATTCGGCCCGGCGCTGCGACAGGTTCATGTTATAGGCATTGTCATCAACACTATCGGTGTGTGAACCGAGCTCAATCCGAATCTCGGGATTGTCCGCCAGAAGCTGAACCAGTTTATCGAGTTCTTTCGCGGCATCCTCTCGAATGTCGGCCTTGTTGTAATTGTAATAGATGTTGTCGAGCGCGAACACCTTATTCAGCTCAATCTTGTCCAGTACAAGAAGTGTATCAAAGGTAACGTTTGTAACCAGGTCCTTCAGCGTCGCGACGTCAACGGAACGGCCACGGGTCGTGTACAGCTGGCGTTTCACCAGGTATCCATCGGTCTCTCCAACCATGCTGTAATTTTCATTCTCATAGACCCGGAAAAGGAACTTGCCATCATTCCCGGTAACGAAGTCCTGCATTAATTCACCCTTCTCATCAAGGAGGCTCACCTTCGTATTGGCAAGGATCTGCGTCTTGTCCTCCTTGTCTTTCATGTATGTAATACCCTGCAAATAGTAGTTAACTACTTTGAGGTTTGGATCTTCGTTCACGAAAGTATAGATGTCATCGTCGCCCTTGCCGCCGTCGCGATTCGATGTGTAAAATCCCCGGTCGGGTCTGAAAAGGAATATGCCGAAGTCGTCGCCACTGGAATTCATGGGTTGCCCAAGGTTATCCACGACGGTCTTGCCGTTGGAACGCTTTACAACGAAGAGATCGAGCCCACCGTAGCCGGGATGTTCATCGGATGAGAAGTACAACTTTCCGTCTTCAGCTACATAGGGGAAATTTTCGTTGCCTGCCGTGTTGATGTCAGGCCCCAGGTTTTTCACCCGTGAAAAGCGACCGCGCGTATCCATCTGGGCAGAATAGATATCCGTGCCGCCGTACCCACCCTTGCGGTTCGAGGCAAAATAAAGTGTGCGTCCGTCGGCGCTGAATGCCGGGGTAGAATCCCAGAATTCCGGTTGGTTGATATTGATCATCACCGGCTCGGTCCAAACGTTGTTTCTGTAACGGGAGAGATACAGGTCACAGTCGAAGCCTCCTTTTTTCTTGCCTGAATTACACTTGGCAAAAACCATAGTCTTGCCATCGGGCGAAAAAGAGATACAGCCGTCGTTAATGCTGGTGGAGTTTATGCCTCCGGGCAGTGGCGCGACCGTTGCGAGATCAACATTGGCACCGCGACTCGTCACCTTGAAGATGTCAGTGAAAGGAGTGCCTGTGGCATCATACAGCTTGTCCTTGCTGCGTGAGCTGGTAAAATACAACTCGTTGTTGAGGTACACGGGTGAGTACTCTGAAGCATTTGTGTTGATCAGGTCCATGTTTTTCACCCGATAGAAACTGGGCTTTTCATTTAGCGCAGCGAGGTAATCCAGGCTCTTCGCTTCCGCCTCGACGCGGTTTTTGAAGGCTTCGTTTTCAGGATCTTTCTCAATGGACTCCAACACTTTTTTCGCCTCTGGATATTTGCCGTTGGCTTTCAGCGATTGCGCATAATAGAACTGTATCGTGTCCTTGTTTGCACCGCGCGCGTTGTCGGCCTTCGCATAAAATGGTTCGGCCTCTTTTAACCGGTTCGAAAGCCGGTAGGATTCCGCGACAAAGTAATTGGCGCGCGCATTATTCGGACTGCCGTTGAGCACCTTCTGGTACAGCCC
>DATHKA010000355.1:0-3372 GCA_035489615.1 Chryseolinea sp. | reverse complement strand
GGAAACCGCCTTTCCATCGTGTTTGAGCGATTGAACGTGTTGAAAACCGATTTCAGTGTCCGTCAGTTTTGATATCCGATCCTTTACGCGCGGATCGGGATCCATGAGGCCGCGCGATTTCACATCCATCATGCTGCCTGGCTGAAAGGCGTTGAAAAATAACAGGTAGTAAACTTTGCGCAGTGTATCGGGCGAATTGTTTTGATAGATCAGTTTTTGTGTGCCGTTCAGGCGGTGCGTCTGCACATCCAGGGTGACATTCATCGTGTATTCAGCCCGTTGTTGCCAGCGATAGTCCTGGGCGTTGATTACCGTTACGAGTAACACAAGACAACTCGGAAGGAGAAATTTTTTAGACATGGATAACATTTGTATTCAACGCGCGACGCAATTACATCACCGCATTCCCGCAAATCGGACCGTATTTGGATCGGGCCACGTCGCAAAATATTGAAGACCATCAATATTCCAAAGCGAATTTATTTCGCGGCAACGGTATGAACCATTTATGCTGTGGGATGAATACCTGCTTTCAGACCAAGTGAGCCGGCTCTCCGGGCAAGGTTAGTTGTTCTGTTCCTGCGGTTTCTTCTGCGACTGATCGCGAAGCTGTCGTTGCTGTTGTCGTCGCTGAATTTGTTCGAGGATCATCTGCCGAAAACGCCGCTCTGCATCGGGAAGTGTACGGAGCTTTTGTGCGCTGATGACTTTCAACAATCTGGTAGCATACTCCTTCTCGAGGTTGAGTTCTTGCTGTTTGATTTCAAATTGCCGATCGACAAGCGCCTGCTCATTTTGTTCGGTGGTTTCCTTTGGATCGGGGTTGGCTTTTGAGTCGCGCAGTTGCAGACGGAGGCCCTTTCGCTTCTCCGAAAATTCGCGGTATATGGGCCAGAACTTCTCCGCCTCTTCAGGCGTCAGGGCCAGTTGATCGGTGATGTAAGCAACTCTCGCCGCCTGAATTTTGCTGCGAACGTTCGGATCCTGACCCGCAGGCAAATCGTCGACCTCCTGTGCCCGGGCAGGCAGCAGTAGCAAAGTAAATCCTAACGTCATCAAGAATCTCATAACCATACTGTTTATCCGTGTCAAAATTTTACGAGATGGTTGGTCGTTACTCCCGGCAGGTCCTGTGGCATCACTGGAATCAAGTTTGAGCCGGTAATCAATCAATTTCATGTACCAGGTCATTGAGCTCCGCGTCATCCAGGTTGAGATTGAACGCCGCTTCTTCAATTTCGGTGGCGTCCTCGTTATTGAAATGAATGTTCTCCAATAGCTCATCCGTTGTGATGTCTCCATCGTTCAGATACGCAACGAGGTCGGCCGTCTCCAGCGTGGCCAGGATGGCGGCGGGTGATTCTGCGTCTTGCGCATCAGGGGTCCGCCAAAACAAGACAAATACCACCGCCACAACCACGACCATCGCCATCGCATAGCGCATACCGGGTATCCACACCCCGGACTGTTCGCGCGATTTGCCCTGCGCCCGTAGGTGGATCTTGGCCGGCAATTGGTCAAAGTAGTCGTCTGGGACGTCGAAGGGATTCTTTTTGGGAATGTCGTCGAGCTTTTTCATCTCTCAGTTCGTTGTTTAGACGGTCGATTCATGGCAGGGTTTAATCAGCAGACAAAATATCCTCTATTTTCTTCACAGCGTGGTGATAGCTTGCCTTTAATGCACCCACACTCGTCTGGGTGATCTCCGCAATCTGTTCGTATGACATGTCGTCGTAATATTTCATGTTGAATACAAGCCGTTGCTTGTCCGGTAGCCTGAGCAGTGCCTTCTGGAGCTTCAATTGGATCTCATCGCCAGAGAGGTGAGGAGAGCTATCCAGTTTGGCCGTAAGTTCGCCTTCCACGTCGCCGATGGGAAGAAAAAACCGTCGCTTTTTCTTCTTAAGGAAAGTGAGGCATTCATTCGTGGCAATTCGGTAGATCCATGTGTACAGTTGAGCGTCTTCCCGGAAATTGTCTATGTATTTATGGATCTTGACGAAGGTGTCCTGGGTGATGTCGTCGGCGTCGTCGTGGTCAATCACCATTTTTCGGATGTGCCAATAGACGCGCTTCTGGTACTCGCGCACAAGCATATTGAACCCGTAGTTTCGGGTTTCCGGATGGCGGATTTTTAGCAGGAGTTCTCTATCCTCCAAGGCCTTCGGGCTTGAATGTGCGTCTTGGACGTTAAAATGCCTAAATGGTTTAAAGTTACGATCCATGAAAATTGCAGGCACTTGTCCCGGGCGCGTTTTCCGACCGGCTGACGGCCCTTAAGACGCAGATTTGAAGCCTTTTAACGCTGGAATTGTTTCTTAGGCAGCCCAAAAGTTTATCGTGCTGCCTGATTCTAAAAGCTTTTGATGATGTCGCACAACCATTCATAATGCTCCCTGGCGTGTGTGGGGAAATTGGCAAATCGGAGTTGGGTCGCTTTGCCTGCACCGTATCCATCGCCGGGTTGCAGTCCCCGCGCCAGTAGACGTTCCGTTATAGCCTTCGTAGAAGCGCCGGTGTCCGCAACGATCACGGTTTTGGATTGCCATTCGGGGGATTTAACGAATGGATTGATTAACGCATGTGCATTTAACTCCTGGTAGAGTAGGGCAGCCTTGTATTCCGTGTCCTTCCGGATGCGATGTATACCGACTCTCAACATATCTCCAACCACCTTTCCCAGCAGATAGATGCCCAGTACATTGGGCGTTTCAGGCGTTTGGAACTTCGCCTCATGCTGAACGAGACTGGGAAGATTGTGATAAGAGCCAATGGAAATATTCCTGTTCAACATAGCGTTGGCTTTTGCCAGGCACCGTTCATTTACAATCCATACGCCAAGTCCCGCGGGTAAACCGAATCCCTTTTGCACCGAAAAGAAAACAGTATCCACTACGTTGTAATCGAAATCAGGGTATGGCAATGACGAGACCGCGTCGACAGCAATGAGAAGCTCCGGATACCGCGTGCGCAGTTCTTTTAAAATCGAAAGGGGCACAGATACGCCTGTGCTTGTTTCGTTTTGCGTGATCGCAATCAACTCCGTGTCTTTACTTACTTGAATGTCCCCTGCGAAGCCTTGTCCCGGTGGTACGTCGATGGCATCCGATGTACGATTGAGTTGAAGGGCTACTTCGTGGAATCGCTTGGAAAAAGAACCGTTGACGAAGTGGAGCGATTTACGTTCAACCAGGTTCTGAATGATTCTTTCCCAAATTTCGGTGGCCGACCCGGTGAACAGCACATGAAAGCCGGCGGGTATGCCCAGTAATTCGCGGAGACCATCGGTGGCTTCTCTATAGATCGCCTCAAACTTCGTGCTGCGGTGAGAAAGCGACGGTATTCCCTCCCGGAAAGCATTTTTTGCGTGAT
>DATHKA010000354.1:0-16466 GCA_035489615.1 Chryseolinea sp. | reverse complement strand
ACCTGAAGTTTCAAGGCAACACCAACCTGTTGGTTACCGGCATACTCGAAGACACACCGCTCAACACGCATTTCCAGTTCGACTTCCTGGTATCATTCAATACCCTGAAAGAATTCTACGACGGTAAACTCCCGGATGGCTGGTATTGGAATCCATGCTGGACCTATCTCTTGCTAAAAGATCCGGCGACGCGATTTGATCTGCAAGCTGCCATGCCGGCATTCGTGCAGAAGTACTTCCCGGAGTTCGTCCGAAATGATATCACGCTTGAGTTCATGCCGCTAACGGACGTTCATCTCAAATCACACATGGACTATGAGATACAGCCGAATGGAAGCCTTACCACCATCTATGTTTTCGCTTCTACTGCCATCTTCGTCTTGCTGATTGCTTGTATAAACTTCATCAACCTCAGCACTGCACGCGCGGCAAGTCGTGCGAAGGAAGTCGGCATGCGAAAGACGCTCGGAAGTCGTCAAAGTCAATTGATTGCTCAATTTTTGTTTGAGTCAATTTTATTGTGCTTTCTGTCCATGCTGATCGCGGTAGTCATGGTTGTTGCCGTACTTCCATTCTTCAACAGTTTTACGGAGAAAAGCATAAACATCACCATCCTGTTGGAGCCGTTCTATATCGGCCTCATTACGCTTCTGCCGCTGGGCGTTGGCATCATCTCAGGAGTCTATCCCGCGTTCGTTTTGTCGTCGTTCCTGCCCATCACGGCACTGAAGGCGAAAGCAAGCCAGGAGCACGGCGCCCTGTTCCGGAAAGTATTGGTGACTCTTCAGTTCAGTCTATCCATCATTCTGCTTATCGGTACTGGTGTGGCGATCGATCAGTTGAACATGCTGCGCAGCCACGATCTGGGTTTCGCGAGCGAAAACGTTGTCATGATCCCCGTGTCGCGCTCACCGATTGCCAAGACGTATGAGACTTTGAGAACGGCCTTCTTGCAAAACCCCGGTACACTCAGCGTAACCGCCATCGAGGAAGTGCTCGGCGCGAAGCACCAGGTAGGAAACTACCTGATAGAAGGATTAGAAGAATCAAAGCCATTCCCCCGTCTGAACGTCCGGCATGATTTCATCAAGACATTTGATATCCCGCTGGTGGCTGGCCGCGATTATACCGAAGATTTTGTAACTGATGATTCTTTGGCACTACTGGTAAATGAGACTTTTGTCAGGCAGATGGGGTGGCATTCGAATGAAGAAGCGATTGGTAAACGGTTCGGGCTCAAACCTAACCGGACGATTGTCGGCGTTGTAAAGGATTACAATTTCACGTCACGACATCAGCCGATCCGTCCATTGGTAATGGATCTGAATATGAATCCCAACGCGTTCGATCTTTTCATCAAATACATGGCGGTGCGTATTCAGGGCGACCATGTTCCCGAAACCGTTGCGTGGCTTCAGCTGCAGTGGAAGGCGCAGATGCCCGGATGGCCGTTTGAATACTTCTTCTTAAACCAGGAACTCGAAAAGCTGTATAAAGCAGAAAACAAGATGAGTAAGGTCACACTTACTTTTTCCGGCTTATCGATTCTTGTTGCCTGCCTGGGACTATTTGGATTATCCACGTTCACCGCAGAACAGCGCAAAAGGGAAATGTGCATCCGAAAGGTCATGGGCAGCTCTGATTCGGAAATTTTCTTTTTGTTCTCTAAACGATTCTTTTGGTTGATTCTCATCGCGAACGGGTTTGCTTTCCCTGGTGCGTATCTACTGATGCGGCAATGGCTTTCGGGATTTGCCTATCAGGTGAACATTGACTTGAGCCTGTTTCTGTTATCTGGACTGGCGGCGGCCGCCATAGCGTTCTTAACGATCTGCTACCAGGGGATAAGGACGGCGCATAGCAATCCGGCTGACGTGTTGAAAGGAGAGTAGATTATTGCTTGACATATTCCGCCAATTTATTCAACGATGAGGCCGTGCCTGCTTCGTTGTCCGAAGGTCGGATGCCTCTTGGGATATTTTCAAATACAATGGTAACGCGTGTGGCAATTCCCGTCGGTTCCAAAGTAATGTTCATGATCATTTCTCCGGCGAAATCTGGATCGGTTGTGTCAAATCTTATCGCCTCAACTATTCTACTGTATGGTTTTAGCTCGAGAAATTTGGCGGTGTACCTGTCCTCCTTGATTGTGGTCTTGCCTTTCACGCCCGTTTCGCTATCGGGGTAGGTCAACGACATGGTGTATCCACCGCCTACGCTGAGGTCGAAATGATGGACCTTGGCTGTCATTTCTCCAGGCGCCTGCCAGGCTTCTAACGCTGAGGGGATGGTGAATGCAGCATAGATCGCTTCCTGACTGGCAGCTATCTTCAATGAATTTTCGGTGGTCTGGCCCATACGATGATAAGCGCTGGTTTAACTCAACTCATTAAATCCGAATAGTTCCTCGAGCTTAGATTCGATCTTATTCAACTTCCGGTTCATCAGGATTGTACCAACAACTGGAAATGTCAGAATCCAAGCGATCAATGCGACGATAGCTTTCGTTTCACCAGACATAATTGTCGCCACGAACATGACAACTGTCAAAACACAAATCGCGAGCGCAGTCAAAAACGTATGCCATCCCAACTTGAGCTTTATGCTTACAATTGTTTTGCCTGCCACCTGTGTTACTTTTCCACGCACCACGATCTGAAAGACATTCAGGCTAAAGTACCCACGTGGTTCGATAAGCCCAAATTCCAAGTTCGCGGTATCATAAACTCCCACCCATGGCCGGTTTGTGTCGACAGTTACATTGGTGATTAACTGTCCTGCCAGTCCATCAACCCGCTCCACTGCCCAACTCAGTCGGGAAAAGACTTTCTCCGAATCATCGTTGGTGTCGTAGGTTATTTCGCGTATCGCAACCACATTCTTTGTCGTCAATCAATCTTACACCGATATCGTGAGTACCTGACCCTTTTTAAAAGTAACTGCCTGCGACAGCCGAACCCGTACGGACGAACCTTGTTGATCAACCTCCGCTGCAACGGTTACGTTATCCAACATTACCATGACGCCATTTGCTTTTTCACCTTTCTGCAGACGAATATCCTGCAGATGGAGCTTTCCATACTTCAATTCGAAACGATGCTCCGCTTGTTTTCCCTTTCTCTCCTGCGCGTAGGTTCCCCACCCTTCGGCCGTAGTGAACGCTGCCTTAAAGTCTCCTTTTTTCAGCTTCGGTTCGAAGCCAATACTTCCCGATGGACCATGATACGAAAATCCACAGGCCGTAATAAACGTTCCATAGCTGGCCATGGCTCGCGCATAGTGGTCGCTGCACTCCACTTCATTAAACGGGTTTCTTTTGGCGGCATGATAGCGGTCGTGTATGGCACGCGTTAGAATCAGCGATTCTTCCACCATTCCCTCTGCCATCATGTGTGCTGCCACCTGGTGCTCAAATCCACTCATGCATTCGTGAAAATAGGTCACCTGCCAGGCGTCTTTCACTCCGTAAGGATCCTCTTCGTTACGCGGATTGGTATTCATGATCATCCCGCCTTCTCCCGGCAATGCGTACGGACGTCCACCGTGATGATCTTTGAGATAGGGCCCGACGTCAGTGGTAAAATTGTATTTCCACAATGCCTTCAGGGCCGAAATGGTTTTGGTCTTGTCGATGATACGGCCCAGTCCAACCTGATGCGCCCAGCTCTGCCCATACACCTGGTCGATGTGGCACGTGTTGTACGAACCGATAACGGTCCTTCCCTTCCTGGCATCGGGCCGATGGATGAAATATTCGCCGTTATACAACAGCTTCTCCATGTTAGCGGAACCGTTAGAAACGTATAGTTTACATTTGGCAGCAAAGGCATCGTCGCTCATTTCCTCAGCCATGCGCTGGCCCGCTTTAACGGCGGCGATGGTTAGTCCCACGATCCAGGCAATTTCTCCCGGCCATTTGGCGTCCAGCGTATTTTCAAGTTGCGTGTCGGTCATGCCATCACCATTGGTGTCCTGTTGGAGCAGGAACTCCAGGGCACGTTTTGTTTTCGGCCAGTTCCGGGCGAGGAAACTTTTGTCTGCGCTCATCTGGTGCTCGCGGTATACGCCCAGTATCCTTCCTGCCTGTCCATCGACCGCTGGCTGTGTGTCGTATTCGCCGCGAAACCCGATATGACCGTCGTCGTGAAAGGCAATGCCAAGATCCACCCGTTCGCGCGTATCGCGTTCGAGCGACGGAAAAATACGACCCATCGCCTGCGCATATTGCCACACGTGATTGCAGGTGCCCGGGCAGCTCCCTACGCCTTCCCAGGCATAGAACCTTCCGGATTGAAAACGGTGCGAGGTGGTCGTGGCCAGCGTGGATACGTTGAGAAACGTTCGTTCGAGAAACCAGTAAGGAAGCGTACTCTGTTGATACCAGGTATCGCACCAGCTTTTTGTTTCAGCCGATAGCCGGTTAAAATTGCTGTGTACATATTCTGCTACTTCCTTCGACGACTTAAACTGATTGGCATAGTATCGGCCTCCTTCCTTCTTCAGTAATTCAAAGGTCAGGTTCGGAAAGTACCAGGCTATCGCATAGTGCAGATCCGTTTTTGCGCCTGGCGCGACCGTGATGGCATTGCCCACTGAAGGAATGGCCTTGCGTTGCTCAATTTTTGCACGCTTGTCATGATCTGCATCAAAGAAAGACCCGCTGAGTTCCAATGATGCGTCGGTATTGACTTTTGTGCCCGCGTTAAAAGAAGCCAGGAAGAAATTCCCATAGTCTCCGGCGTGGTCAAACGTTTCGTCAACCCAATTGTAGCTTGATGAGGAACCCATCACACCGAAAAAATCTTCGCCGCGGGTGGCTTCATTGACCTTAAAATATTCCTCGCTGTTGGCGCTGTACAAACTGGATTTGTTCTCGAGCCACCCGGTGAGCGTAACGTTGGCGGCCGAAGAGGATTTGTTTTCAATAGTGAAGGACAGGATGGTTACTGGCAGTCCGGAATCATCCGCATTTAAGGGTATGAAAGGCGAATAGGCCTGAAGCGTTATGGATATCGGTAACGTCTTATCTATGTAGCGAACAGTAGCCATGGGGTACGTCGCCTCGAAGGATACTTCTTCCCAGTCATCCGCCTGCAGTTTCTTCAGGACGGTTTTTCCGTCGAGTTCAATGCGCACTGCAAAGCCCTGATCCAGCGGACGTACATCTTTCACGGGTTCTACATAATTAGCCCCGTCGAAAGGACGAAGGAAGTCGAAATTGAACTGGATCTTTTCATGCCATTTCACATTCTTATAGACTACGCCTGTCTGGTTCTTGTTAAAAACATCCCAAAGCCAAAGTCTACCGTCGCCACCGAGGTAAACCATACCACAGCCGATGCCGCCGATAGGCATACCAATGTAATCCAACTCCTTGCGGGTCTTCAGGTAGGTAGTTGGTCCGCCTCTCTTGTATAAGCCTTCAACCCATTGCCTGTCCAGCTTCTTTTCGAGAATGTTACTGCCTGGCAGTGCAGAGGCATGAAGAGGAAGTCGGGCAGACAAGAGTCCTGCTGTAAGCATCCCTGATTGTTGAATGAACGTGCGTCGTTTAATGGGCATGGATATTCTGGTGATAGTCGATTGCGATATCAAGCTACGAATTCCGGTGAAGAGTTGTGTGCCGGTAGTACGATGCGGAGGTCCTATCTTCACTACCCAAACGCTTCGAACGAAAACCTAGCCGTGACAGCAAATGTCCAATCGCCCTTCCGGGCGTTTTCACATGTGATCTAAATTTCTGAAATTGACCATACACGTCGCCAAGTGCACTCCAGAATGGCGACATGACCCTTGGTATGCAGAAATCCCGGATGCACTATTCTATCGCCCTATTTTCATATTCGCTTTGTCGCTGTCAACTGCTGCATCCTCCCGGCAATTATCGTCGTCTGCTATGCGGCCTGATCATCGCCCTTTCACTAGCCGCCTGTGGCCCTTCCGAACCCACACATCCTTATCAGGACATCACACATTTCAGCAAGACGTTTAGCCGCGAAAAGTACTACCGCCTGTATCTGCCTCAAAACTACAAGAACGACACGACCCGATATCCGGTGATCTACTTCTTCCACGGCTGGGGTGGACGATATCGCAGCGATGATAACGCGAAGCTGGCCTACGACTCACTGCAGCGCCTGGTAGACAAATACCGTGTGCTCCTGGTCATGTGGGATGGCAACGTCGACGAAAGCGAACCGCGACCCTATAACGTAGGCAATCACAACGACGTCCGTTATGTCACGCAAATGAAGGATTACTTTCCTGAACTCGTGCATCATATCGACTCCACTTATCGAACGCTGCCCGGCAAATGGCACCGCGGTATCATCGGTTTTTCTATGGGTGGATTCATGTCCTACTACCTGGCTGGAAAATATCCCGAAATGGTTGGCGCTGCGGTCGGGATGACGGGCAGTCCTGAATTCTTTGTCGGATATCCCGACAACCACACGTTATATCCCCTGCGCTATACGTTCGAAAACCTGCGCGAAGTCAGACTCCGCTTTCACAACAGCACCGCCGACGAGCTGACTTACCTCAACACGGAAGTCAAACAAGGCGCCGATTGGGATGGCCAGGTCTCATTCGACTACTGGCAATTCGAAGGAGGACACATGGTGGATTTACCAGGGAAGACACAGGTGTTTGACCGGGCCCTGGCATTTGTCACACAATCTTTCGAACGGCCTATCGCCTCGCCCGCTGAATGGTCACACCATGACCTGTATCCGCAGTTTGACTTGTACGGTTACCACGTCATTACCAATAAGAAGCGGCCGGGATTCATCTCCCTGCAACACGTCAAGCCAACGGGCTTTGGAATCAGCACAAAGAAATGGTTGCCCGATGGACCTTCACTTGACTCTGTCACCGTAGAGGTAATAACCGCTCCCCTGTACCCGCCCAACGCGATGATGCACGTAGTCAAAATGCGGACTGATGCGAGGGTGGCCGCGGAAAGCAACATGAAAGCTGATAACGAGGGACGCCTTCATTTCTTCCTGGACGGCGCGAGCTATGAACTGGGCATTGCCCCGGCCGGTAGTCCTACCGTAGATGTCATCGCTGTCGATTATGAAATGGCCGGGACGCAACGGTTCTTAAGGCCTGGCGACAACCCCTTGCGTATTTCTCTATTGAACCGTGGAGGCGCGCGGAAAGGTCAGGAAATTACCCTTTCCATTTCGGCAACGGACAGCACCATAACTCTAACACCCACCACGGTAACAGTGCCTCAGGCCACCAAACGGATGTTGACATCCGGTCTCATCTCCGTGAATTGCAACAAGACCTCACCCGAGAATGCTGCTCCCCCCTTCGCGCGCGTGCGGATTGCCGCTTCGGTCGATGGTGTCACGAACAATAGTGAATTGGTAATTCCCATCCTGTTCGATGCCCCTGCATTCGAAAATCTGGCGATTGATGACAACCGAAAGATCAACGACAGCACCCAGGCCCGCGGACAGGGCAATGGCGATGGCATCATCGATCCAGGCGAACGAGTGGTGATTTATGTCGACGGGCGCCCACTCAAATTGTATAGCGACAACGCCCATGTGACTGCCAGCCGGGAGGAGGTTTTCGACATCATGGTGCCTGCGAAATGGCCGGATGGTTTTACCGTCGCGAGCATTGTCAAGATCTCGGAGAATTGTCCCTCCGGTACGGAGATTGAGTTCCTGGGAAATTATGAAACTAAAGAATTTATGCCCGTCAAGAGAACCGTACATTGGGGAACGGTACGCGTTCGAACGGGCCGACCGAACCAATAACATTGAACCCTATATGCATGAAAAATAAGAGACGGGACTTTTTGAAAATGGCTGGCGCGGCTGGCATTTCACTGACAACCCTCGGAGCAAACCGGGGATTTGCTGAATCAAATCCCGGCCAAAATGTGACGATCAGTAACGAAACTACCAGTCAAAACCACGATGACGCAGACCAGGCTGCAGGCATCAGTATTATCGGCGCTTATGGGCCTTGGGCTGCCGGGATCATGGGAGATAAAATTCCCAGTCTGTCATTTCGAAACAAAAATTATACATCCGTCGATGCCTGGCGCCCGGTTGCCAGGAAGGCACTCCAGTCTAAGCTCGGCATTCCAGATTCCGGCGGTACACCAGCCGTCACGTTGGTAAAACAATACCTGTACGATGGTCTTCATATCGAAGAGCTCACGTGGCAACTACCTTACGGCCGGCCCACGTCGGCGATATTCCTCAAACCTGCCGATGCCAAAGGGCCGTTGCCAGGTATCCTGGCCTTTCATGACCATGCCGGTAACAAATACCTGGGTACCCGGAAAATTACCCGGACGTCCGACCATGTTCCGCAGTTCGTCATAGATCATCAAAACGAATCGTACGAGGGCACCGCCTGGGCCAACGAGGTCGCTAGGCGCGGATACGCCGTGTTGGTCCCCGATGCCTTCCCTTTCGCAAGCCGTCGGGTACTGGTGTCTGAAATGCCGGAGCGCCTGCGCAACGGATTGACAGACGATGATCCTGAAAATCCGGAGAACATCAAGAAGTATAACACGTGGGCAGGTCAGCACGAACACATCATGGCGAAGTCCCTTTACAGTGCAGGCACGACCTGGCCAGGCGTTTTCTTCGCGGAAGACCAGAAGGCTCTCGACGTACTGTGCGCACGAAAAGACGTAGACGCAGGCCATATCGGATGTGCCGGACTTTCAGGTGGCGGCATGCGCACCGTCTTCATGGGCGGACTCGACGAGCGCATAAAGTGCGCGATATGCGTGGGCTTTATGACTACCTGGAAAGACTTCGTGTTGAACAAGGCATACACCCACACCTGGATGACGTACGTGCCCATGCTCCCACGCGAACTTGATTTCCCCGAGATCCTTGCCTTGCGGGCACCGCTACCCACGATGGTTCTGAATGACAACGAAGATCCCCTCTACACGCTCGCTGAAATGAAGCGCGCCGACACTATCATTGGCGAAGTTTACGCTAAGGCGAAAGCCGCAGACAAATACAAGTGTTCGTATTATCCAGGTCCACACAAGTTCGACAAAGCGATGCAACAGGAGGCATTCGCATGGTTCGACAAGTGGCTCAAATAGGAAAAAGACCTGAGGGCAAAGCACTGTGTGCGTCACACATTGACCGGCCATATAAAGGACGTTCTTGAAACAACATCTCCGCTTAACTTGACATCATGAAAACAAATCGCAGAGACTTCATCAGAATTTCTACCCTCGCCGGCATGACCTTGGCAGGCGAATCCACCATCGCTGCGCCGACGCCGGCACAGGCCAAAGTGTTCAACATGAGCGGCTACGCAGCCCCAAAAATTGATACCGTTAGGATTGGCTTCATCGGTCTCGGCAATCGTGGACCGGGGGCCGTGGAACGCATCAGCAAGATTGATGGCGTGGAGATCAAAGCACTCTGCGATATTCGCCGCGACAAGGCCGAGAAAGCCAAAACATTATTGGATAAGACGCCCCACAAACCCGATGTCTATGCGGGAGGTGAAGAAGAATGGAAGAAGGTCTGCGAACGAAAAGATATCGACCTCATCTACATTGCCACACCCTGGAGGTTACACACACCCATGGCTGTTTATGCCATGGAGCATGGCAAACATGCAGCGGTCGAGGTTCCGGCGGCCGTTACGTTGCAAGAATGCTGGCAGCTCGTCGACACGTCGGAAAAGACGAAAAAACATTGCGTGATCCTGGAGAACTGTTGCTATGACTTTTTCGAGTTGCTGACCCTCAACATGGCACGGCAGGGGTACTTTGGCGAGATCGTGCATGCGGAAGGCGCCTACATACACGCACTGCTGGAGTCAAATTTTTCTAAGACGAACTACTATGACATGTGGCGTCTGAAAGAAAATATGCGAAACGGCAGTCTATACCCGACACACGGCCTTGGACCAATAGCTCAGGCGTTAGATATAAACCGGGGTGATCGCATGGACTATCTTGTTTCTGTGTCCAGCAATGATTTCATGATGGCCGCCAGGGCAAAAGAGCTGGCCGCAACAGACGCTTTTTATAAGCCATATGAGGGAAAGTCGTATCGCGGAAACATGAATACGACGACTATCCGGACGATAAAAGGCAAGACGATGATGATCCAGCACGATGTGACCTCACCGCGCCCTTACTCACGCATTCACCTCGTTAGCGGCACGAAGGGTACCGCGCTTAAGTATCCTGAGCCGCCTCGCATATCGAAAGGGCATGAAGGCTGGGTGAGCGACGAAGAGTTCAAGGCACTGGAAACTAAATTTGCGCCGCCCATTGTCGCGAAGGTTGGCGAGATGGCCAAACAGATCGGCGGTCACGGCGGCATGGACTTCCTCATGGACTGGCGATTGATCGATTGCCTTCGCAATGGGCTTCCGATGGATATGGATGTTTATGACGCTGCGGCCTGGAGCGCCGTCGCGCCGCTCAGCGAAAAGTCGGTCGGGAATCGTTCTTCATCGGTCGACGTTCCAGACTTCACGCGAGGCGCATGGAAGACCAATACGCCTGTAGACGTACAGTTGCTAAAAGGCGGCACCACGCGCGTGCGCCTGTAACAGTTTTTCGTCGAATTGAATCTCCTCATGAACGTATTAATATATAAAGACAATGCACATCTGGGTGAAGCCGCCGGAAAGGAAGCTGCGAGGCTTATCAAAGAGGCTATCACATCCAACGGAAAGGCTAACATCATACTCGCCACCGGTACGAGCCAATTTGAAACATTGCAACACCTCATAGCTGACAAACAGATCGCGTGGGATAAGGTCGTCATGTTTCACCTCGACGAATACATTGGATTATCAGAAAAACATCCCGCCAGCTTTCGTAAATATCTCCGGGAGCGTTTCATCGAAAAAGTGCCGGCACTGGCGGCGGTTCATCTGATCGATGGAAGCGCCAAGCTGAAGTCTGGCGATGAATGGGATCCGGCGAGCGAATGCCGTCGCCTTGGTGCGTTGATCAGTGCTCATCCAATAGACGTTGCGTTGGTTGGAATTGGCGAAAACGGACATCTTGCCTTCAATGATCCACCCGCCGACTTTATTACCGAGGAACCTTACCTGGTTGTACAACTCGACGAACAATGCGTCGCACAACAGTACGGTGAAGGCTGGTTCAAGACAATGGATGAAGTTCCGCGAAAAGCAATCAGCATGTCCGTGCAGCAAATCCTTAAATCGCGACACATCATCTGCTCCGTGCCGGATGCGCGCAAGGCCAACGCGGTGCGCCATTGCCTGGAAGGACCCGTGAACAACCTCCATCCGGCAAGCGTCCTGCAACAACATCCACAGTGCAGCATCTATCTTGACACTGAGTCCGCATCCACTTTGACCACTATAGGAGAACATGTTTCATGAAAAACGCAGCGCCAGCGATTGAAGTTTCAGCATTATCGAGGCGAGACACCACCGTGTCCATTCTCATCATCGCTGTGTTGTTCTTCATCTTCGGCTTCGTATCGTGGGTAAACGCGATCCTTATCCCTTACTTCAAAATCGCCTGCGAGTTAACAAACTTTCAATCCTATCTTGTCACGTTTGCGTTCTACATTTCGTATTTCATCATGGCGCTTCCAGCTGCCTATTTCCTGAAGCGTGTCGGATTCAAAAAGGGTATGATGATTGGCTTTTGGGTTATGGCTGTCGGCGCATTCATTTTCATACCGGCCGCACAGTTGCGCACTTACAGCATCTTTCTTCTCGGACTGTTCACGATCGGCATTGGACTGGCTATTTTGCAGACCGCAGCAAACCCCTACATTACGGTATTAGGTCCCAAGGAAAGTGCCGCGCAGAGGATCAGCATCATGGGCATCTGCAACAAGGGCGCGGGCATTCTGGCGCCACTCCTGTTTGCAGCGGTCATTTTGAAAGCGACAGATACGGATTTGTTCAAGAGCCTGTCCGGCATGAACGCAGCAGATAAGGATGCCGCGCTGGATGATTTCATCGGCCGTGTAATCGTACCGTACGCGTGTGTAGGCGCCGCGTTGTTCTTATTGGGACTCATGATACGCTTTTCACCTCTCCCGGAGATCAATACCGAACACGAAAGCACCGCCGTAGCGGAAGCAAACGCCACTAAGCACAGTGTGCTGCAGTTTCCCCATTTGGTGTTGGGTGCATTCGCCATATTCCTCCACGTTGGAACGCAAGTCATTGCCATCGACACCATTATCGGATACGCGACCACCATGGGCATGGACCTTCTGGAGGCCCGCGTATTTCCCTCCTATACCCTGGGCGTGACAATCATCGGATACATCCTGGGAATCATCGCCATTCCGCGGCTGCTCAACCAACGCACCGCGCTGCGGGTATGCACGACATTGGGTTTTGCCCTTTCGTGGGCCATCATCTGGGTGTCCGGCGAAGTAAACTTCCTCGGCCATCGCGCCGACGCATCGCTATGGTTCGTGGTATTGTTGGGACTGGCAAATTCTCTCGTATGGGCCGGCATATGGCCCCTGGCGTTGGATGGCCTGGGCCGTTTCACCAAAGTAGGTGCGTCAGTGATGATCATGGGACTCTGCGGAAACGCAATCGTGCCGCTATTTTATGGATACTTTGCCGATCTCTACAGCGTGCGTATAGCCTATGCGGTATTGATTCCGTGCTACCTTTACCTGATGTTCTATGCCTTTGTGGGACACCGCGTACGGAGGTGGTCAATCTCCACGGTTTCGTTCGAAAGGCCAAAGCCATGAACCAGCGGATAAAAATCATCAATGGAAGAATTATCCACGCATCGGGACAGATCGATGGCGGTTCGCTGCTGATCGAAGGACCAAAAATCCAGGCCGTCAGCAACCGGGACGAGGAGTTTTCGGGCGCTATGGTTATCGACGCGCAGGGGCGCTACGTATCACCTGGATTTGTTGATATTCATGTGCACGGCGGCGGCGGTCATGACTTCATGGATGGAACGGTTGAGGCCTTCCTGGCTATTGCGAACCTTCACGCGCGTCACGGCACAACCGCCATGCTGCCCACCACCCTATCGGCCAGCCGTGAGGAGCTCGATGCTACGCTCGATGCCTACCAACGCGCCATTCTCATAAATGACCGCGGTGCATCCTTTATCGGTATGCACCTGGAAGGTCCGTACTTTGCTATGGCTCAACGCGGCGCCCAGGATCCCCGTTATATCCGGGATCCCGATCCTGCCGAGTATGAGTCGATCATCCAGCGGGCTCCCTTCATCAGGCGATGGAGTGCCGCGCCGGAGCTACCGGGTGCCCTGTCGTTTGGTGATTTTATGTGCGCGCAAGACGTGCTGCCCGCGGCAGCTCATACCGACGCCATATACGAAGATGTGATCGTGGCCTTTGAACATGGATTCACTTTAGCGACACACCTGTACAGCGGTATGTCTGGCGTTACGCGACGAAATGCGTTTCGCTACGCGGGTATGATCGAAAGCGCCTTCATCATCGACGACATGGACGTTGAGATCATCGCCGACGGTGTACATCTACCGGCACCCTTGCTCAAGCTGATCGTCAAGATTAAAGGTCCTGAGCGTATTGCGTTAATTACCGATGCCATGCGGGCGGCCGGATTACCGCCAGGTCCCAGCATGCTGGGCAGTCGCCTCCATGGGTTACCCGTAATTGTAGAGGACGATGTTGCCAAACTCCCCGATCGCACCTCTTTCGCCGGCAGCGTGGCCACGGCCGACAGACTCGTGAGGACGATGATTACACAAGCAGGCGTGTCGCTGACCGATGCGATCACCATGATGTCATCTACACCAGCACGCATCATGCGCGTTCATTCCAAGGGGGCGCTCAAGACAGGTATGGATGCCGATGTCGTCCTTTTCGACAAGAATATCCACGTTGATAAGACGATTGTCGGAGGCAAACTGGTTTATGACCGTGCGGTAAGTCAGGACAACAGCTCGAGCACCGCTTCACCTTTTCCATCCGGCGTCGTGTAGAACGGACGCTCTTCTATCTCGTATTCCGTCTCCGGGGGAACTCCCAACGCGTGATAGATGGTTTGATGTATCTGATCGATCTTGATCGGCTTCTCGATCGTCTTGCACGGACGTTCATCCGCCGTCTTGCCGTACACATAGCCTCTCCGTACACCACCGCCAAACATCAGGATAGAACATCCGTCGGTAAAATGGCGATGCATGCCATAAAACTTCAGGTCGTTCAATACATCCGGTTGGTTCACCTGCTCCAGTACCTTGAGGTCGGGCCGTCCTTCCACCATCATATCGCGACTGAACTCACTGGCCAGAATAACCAACGTGCGGTCTAACAGTCCGCGCTCATCTAGATCTTTGATCAATTGTGCTACCGGAGCATCGATCATCTTCTTCATGCCCTCCATGCGCGTATGACCATTCTCGTGCGTATCGAAACCCATGAAAGGTTCATACTCGGTTGTAACGCTGATGAAACGCGCACCTTGTTCGGTGAGCCGTCTCGCCATCAGACAGCCGAGGCCAAACCGCCCTGTATTGTAGATGTCGTAACTCTGTTTGGGCTCCTGGCTGAGATCGAATGCTTTGGCCTCAGGTGAATTGAGCAGACGATACGCTTGCTCCATTGAGCGCCGAAGGGATTCCTTTTGATAGTCGCTGGCGACGTCGGCGACGGGACTTTTGCTGATCAGTTCATTATAGAGTTTGTTGCGGCCTTCAAAGCGCTTGCTGTCCATCCCAACGGGCGGACGAACGCTTTCGAGTCCTTGGCTCGGATCAGGAATAAAGAATGGGCCGAACTCATTGCCCAGGAATCCCGCCGTGTGAAAAGCTTTCAACTCTTCCGCTTCGCCTACACTGAACCGTTGACCGATGTCAATGAAGGCCGGTATAACAGGGTTCTTCGGGCCAAGTTCCTTGGCGATCCACGATCCGATATGCGGAGCGGCCACCGTCTGCGGAGGTTCGTAGCAAGTGTGCCAATGGTATTGATGACGTGAGTGCAAAATGTGTCCAAGATCTGCCGCCACATAGGAACGGATAAGGGTCCCCTTATCCATGATCTTGCCAACTGACTGCAGGCCTTCGGAAAATGAAATTCCGTCGAGCGCCGTAGGCAACGACGGAAACGTGCTAAGCACGCGATTGCCTTCCATACCCTTCTCGTATGCCGTGTATCGCTTGGGATCAAAAGTGTCGGTGTGCGCCATACCCCCTGCCATCCAGAGCAGGATAACGGTATCGGCAGACGCCCGGGACTTCGCACCCAGGCTGCATCCATTGAGCAGGTGCGCTGCGGGTGCTCCCATAGCCCACGCAGCCAATGTCGCCGCGCTCGACCGCCTCATAAATTCCCTGCGACTGATACTCCCGAAACTCATGTTTGTTTTACTAATTCAAGTTACAAAATTATACGCGGCCGAGTACCTTATTTTACGGGTACCTCTCCCGCAAGTACTCCAGACCTCCAATTACTAATTACTCATTACTAATTACTAATTGATTAACTGAAACTCCGGATGCAGCGTCATCGCCCAGATCAAGTCCTCCACCTGACCTACATTAGGATGCTCACCCAGCGCGTCTTTCGCCACTTTCCGCTCCGCCTCATCGGGCATTCGACCGAGTGTGTGGCGATACAGTTGATCCACCAAATCCGTCGTATTCCCGTATTTTTCCTTCCATTCCTTGGCCCCGCGTTTGATCGCTGCATTGTACTTCTCTCCATTGGTCAGTTCGAGGGCTTGCAGGAGATTCGCCTGCGAGCTCCTGCTGGTAGAGACCGTTTCGCGGTTTGGGCGTCCAAGCGCCGTTAGGAACGGGTCGTTCTTTACAAGAGATGCCCTGGCAAAGGTTGTTCTCTCAATTGCCGAAGGCGGCAACAGCTTGCGCACGATGAGCGTATCGGGATAGATAACTGCCACCGCGCTGCTCACGGCATCGGAGAATTGTTCAGCGGTCAGCCTTCGTCGCACCATTCCCTTGAACACATAATCCTGGGCCGTGATCAAGGACTCTTCGCCTAGCGGCACCGTTGGAAGTTGATACGTTTCCGATATGAGGATCTCCTGAAGCAGCCGACGCAGGTCATAGCCTGAAGCGACAAAATCGCTCGCAAGCCAGTCCAGCAGATCCTGGCTCCACGGCACATTGTCCATGACGTCGACCGGTTCTACCAGTCCCCGGCCCATAACCTGCGCCCACAGTCGATTAACCAGTGTGCGGGCGAGCCGGCCATCCTTGGGCTGCACGAGAAAATCGGCGAGTTGCTTCAGCCGTTCCGACGTAACTGCCTCTGCGTTGATCTGTCCCAGCTCCGGGAAGATCACCTTGCGGCCAGCGAACTTACCGGTAGGCTTATCACAACGATTAATCTCCAGCGTTGTGTCGGCAAAGACGTTTGCAAATGCATAGGCATCCGCCAGTTTCCAATCACTGATGAAGCTGTCGTGGCAGGAAGCACACTTCAAATTAAGCCCGAGGAACACCTGCGAAACGTTCTGCGCCG
>DATHKA010000353.1:0-3417 GCA_035489615.1 Chryseolinea sp. | reverse complement strand
CCAATCGCCTTCTTTCCGAACTCAACGGGTGGTCGATCTATCCCGTTCCCGGTCTGATCTCGAATACCGACTTCTTCATGGCCATGGCGGACAAAAAATTCGGCGTCACAGGCTGGATACGTAAAATGGAGCAGTTGGACTACCTCGAGGAGCCAGACCTTTTCCATGACGTTTTCGGCCACGTGCCACTTCTGGCTGACATGCGGATCGCCAACTTCCTGTTGGGCCTCGCGGATCTCGCCAGGCGAAATATCCAAAAAGATGTCGTCATAGAAGCCATCGCACGCGTATACTGGTACACCATCGAATTCGGATTGGTAAACGAAAACAGCAGCCTCAAGATCTTTGGCGCGGGCATCCTGTCCTCCATCGCTGAAACCAAATTCGTCATGTCGGCTGCTGCCAACCACCAGCCTTTCGACCTCGAAACCATCTTGATTACGCCTTATATCAAAGACCGTTTTCAGGACCAGTACTTCGTGCTCGATTCGATTGAACAACTCAACCTAATTCTCAACCAACTCGAAATTCAATTTTCGTGAACTCAGATTCGGACAGTGTGATTTGTCTAACGAAATTTACTACTGCCAACTCTTCGCGTATCCACCCTGCTCGATGGCGAGGGCATCAGCCGTGATTTGCAATGGGTGAAAAGTATCCACCATCACGGCAAGCTCCTTGGTTTCTTTTGTTCCAATACTCTTTTCAACAGTTCCGGGATGTGGGCCATGCGGAATGCCTGCGGGATGTAAGGTGATCATGCCTCGTGTTACATGCTTGCGGCTCATAAAATCGCCGTCGACATAGTAAAGCAGCTCGTCGCTGTCTACGTTGCTGTGGTTGTATGGCGCCGGAACGGCCTGGGGATGATAGTCGAACAGTCTCGGAACAAAACTGCACACAACGAAATTGTTTGCTTCAAATGTCTGGTGCACAGGGGGCGGTTGGTGTACACGACCGGTGATGGGTTCAAAGTCATGGATCGAGAAGGCAAAGGGGTAAGCGCAACCGTCCCATCCGATCACATCGAAGGGATGGTGGGCATAATGGATGCCGTAAAGTATGCCTTGCTTTTTCACCCTGATTAAAAAGTCACCCTCCTCGTCAATCGGTGTAACGGACTTGGGTATGCGTAAATCTCGCTCACAGAATGGAGAATTTTCCAACAGTTGACCATATTTACTCAAATATTTTTTGGGGAAGCGTATCGGGCTGAACGATTCCACAATAAACAACCGGTTGGCTGCAGTTTCAAAACCGATCTGATAGATCGTGCCCCTGGGAATGACCAGGTAGTCTCCAGGACCAAATGGGAGGTCGCCATACTGTGTATGGAGCGTGCCCGGTCCCTCATGAATAAAAATCAACTCGTCCGCATCCGCATTCTTGTAAAAGTATCCAGTGTTGCTTTCTGTCGGCGCGGCCAGCACGATATGGCAATCGCGGTTGACAAGGATCGGTTTCCGGCTCTGAAGATAGTCGGCCGTAGGCGACACCTGGAATGCGTCGAAGCTCCGGTGAACAAGCATTTTTTCTTCTGCGACCAGTGGCGCGCAATTCACCGGCAGGTCAGTCGAAAGGATCTTCGTGGGGGGATGAACGTGATACAATATGGAATAATCATTTGAAAACCCTTCGGTCGAAAACAATTCTTCAGCATAAAGCGAACCGGAAGGCTGGCGGTACTGCGTGTGCCGCTTGTGCGGGATAGATCCCAGGCAGATATAGTGTGGCATGAGAATTGTTTTTAATGAGGAAATGAAAGCCGGAGAGTATCCTAGCCGTTACGGTGATCCATCGCTAGTGCCGACTGCAGGAAGCAGTATTTCCAGCGGCGTTTGTCTATCCAGTATATAAAGTTCCGGTGTAATGGCATCAGGCAAATGGTGCTGGTGAAGTTAGAATTTATTTCTTATGGTACAAATTTCCCTGTACATTTGTTCACACATGCGTCCGGATTATTCCCATAAAATTTTCAATGACAAAAGGAGCGGCTACATGTTCCTTATTGAAGCACTGGCGACAGATGCGAGAAGAGGCTGATCATCTCAACGGCTTCTATTAATAATAGTTACTACTCCTCTTAAATCTTGTTGACGAACGTGTAATGTTTGATCTATGGAACCAGACTTTTTGCCACTCTATGGCACAGACTTTATCGAATTTTATGTGGGGAATGCCAAACAGGCTGCTCATTTTTACAAGACCGCATTTGGGTTTCAAGGGCTTGCATACGCGGGACCAGAAACGGGAGTCAGGGACCACACTACTTACGTTGTGCGCCAGAACAAACTTACTTTCGTTTTTACTTCGGCTCTCCGGCCAGACACACCGATCTCAAGGCATGTAGAGAAGCATGGCGATGGGGTGAAGGCGATCGCCCTCATGGTCGACGATGCGCGCGACGCCTGGGAAAAAACTACAGAGCGTGGCGCAATCAGCGCCGTCAATCCCTCAATTCTCTCGGATCACAACGGCGAAGTCGGCACTAGCGGGATTAAGCTCTACGGTGAAACCGTGCATCTCTTCATTTCGCGTAAACAATACAAGGGCGTCTTTATGCCAGGCTTCGAACCTTGGACAACACCGAATGAATCGGAATCGACCGGGTTGCTTTACGTCGATCACTGCGTCGCCAATGTGAGTTGGAACCGTATGGAAACCTGGGTGAAGTTTTATGAGAACGTTATGGGCTTTCGAAATATCCTTTCCTTCGATGACAAAGACATTTCTACTGAATATTCCGCACTGATGAGCAAAGTAATGAGTAACGGGAACGGGTACGTTAAGTTTCCAATCAACGAGCCTGCCAAGGGTAAGAAAAAATCCCAGGTCGAAGAGTACCTCGATTTTTACCAGGGAGAGGGCGTGCAGCATATTGCAGTTGCCACAAACGACATCGTTACTACGGTGAGCGAGCTCATGAAACGCGGGGTCGAGTTCTTAAAGGTTCCTGATAGTTACTATGACGGTCTCGAAGAACGAGTAGGAAAGATCGAAGAAGACATCGCACCGCTGCGTAAGCTAGGAATCCTTGTCGATCGGGATGACGAAGGTTACCTGCTCCAGCTGTTTTCCAAACCAATGCAGGACCGGCCGACGTTGTTTTTTGAGATCATCCAACGCAAAGGTGCGCAGAGTTTTGGTAAAGGAAATTTTAAGGCGCTCTTTGAAGCGATCGAACGCGAACAGGAAATCCGGGGCAACTTATGAAATTCTTTTCCTATAAAAGCGCTGACGGAACGAAGCTGGGAATAGTGCAGGATGAAATGCTCTATGACCTATCGATGCTGGATCCCCGGCTTCCTGATAACATGGAATCCTTTTTGAATGAGTGGGAGAACAATCTGGACCTCGTCAGGCAGGCAACCGCGAGCATCAGCACACAATCAAAAAAGGCGTTGTTGAACCTGCCGA
>DATHKA010000352.1:0-5936 GCA_035489615.1 Chryseolinea sp. | reverse complement strand
ATTTGGAAGTCATGGTGTGGTGTTGCATCATCGTCTGAGGCCCGTTTATTTTTTGATTAACTGGCGTTCCTATCGACTAACAAAAGAAGGAGATTGCGAGTGATTGCAGGGCGCTATTTGGGTCTTGAGTTCCTCAATTTGCGGAATGTTTGAGCTTATCTGTCTGCATCGAACAGGCCATCTGCACTTACGAATTGAGGCTTTCCCGCCTAGTTCGTCACCATTTTCCGTTCCCGGTCCAGTAACCAATCCCATTTTGTAGAGTTATCTATACTAAATCCGTGCTGGTACGCCTTTAAATACTACATTTAGGAATAAATTATTCAGCCGCATGAAAAAGTATCCTTTGGGAGAATTTGAGGAGATCGTCCTGCTTACCGTCGGCATTCTGCGGGAGGATGCGTACGGGGTCTCCATAAAAAGGGAGATCGAGAACCGGCTAAAGCGCAACGTCAGTGTTGGTGCGCTGCAGACGGCACTGAAACGGCTGGAAGACAAAGGATACCTCAAATCCCACGAAGGAGAAGCAACGGAAGAGCGCGCCGGACGTCCAAAGAAGTATTATAAAACAACCGCATATGGAATGAAGGCATTGGCTCATACGAAGAGTACGCGCGATGAACTTTGGAATGCATTGCCCAAGGTGGCACTCAACCTGAAGTTTGACTCCCGATGAGCAAGCATCGACCACCGGCGTTGTTCCTCAGATTCTTTCGATGGTTTTGTCGACCAGAGATGGTGAAGTTCATAGAAGGCGATCTGCAGGAACTGCACCGGGAACGTGTATCGAGGATGAGCGCCTGGAAAGCGCGTATGCGGTTTATCATCGACGTCCTGCTACTTTTTCGACCTGGAATTGTGCGAACGCCATCAGGATGCAGAAACATAAATCAATTCGATATGATCGGAAATCACATCAAAATGGGGTGGCGAGTGCTCCTCCGGACAAAAGGCTATTCTGCCATTAATGTCGGCGGTCTGGCCATCGGCATGGCGGTAGCGATACTCATCGGCCTGTGGATGTACGATGAGCTGTCGTTCAACAAGTACCACGACAATTACGACAGCGTGGTACAGTTGTGGCATGGTGAAACAAATCCGGAAACGCAGGAAATATCTGGCGGACTCGCCATGCAGTTTGCTGTTGCCGGTGCCCTGAAAGACGACTATCAGCACTATTTCAAGCATGTCATCAAGTCCTGGTGGACGGGAGACTATACGTTGGCTACCGCCGATACGAAATTCCGGCGCAAAGGCAAGTTCATGGAGCCAGCGGTCATCGAGGTCTTGTCGCTCCGTATGCTGAAAGGATCTCAGGCAAGCCTGAGCGACCCCAAAGGGTTTATACTCTCAGAGTCCACGGCAACGGCCATTTTTGGAACCGACGATCCGATCGGCAAGACTCTCAAGATTGACAATGGCATTGACGTGCATGTCACTGGTGTGTACGAGGACATCCCCACAAATAGCACGTTCGGCGACGTGCAGTTCATGGGGACGTTCGCACAGATTCAGCAACTCAAACCCTGGATCGGCAAGGACCCGTCGGACTGGGACAACACGTACCAGCAATTGTACGCACAACTTCAGCCTAATGTGACGGTGGAATCCGTAAACGCGGGGGTCAGGAACCTGTACCAGAAGTATCTTCCTGATGACTTGATCGCCTACCGCGATAAGTATCATCCCTTTCTCCAGGTGGTACCCATGAGCACATGGCATCTGTATTCGGAGCTCGAAAACGGGAAGCCGGCGGGAGGACGTATAGTCTTTGTATGGCTTTTCGGCATCATCGGTGCATTCGTGCTTTTACTGGCCTGCATCAACTTCACTAACCTGAGCACTGCGCGATCGGAGAAACGGGCACGTGAGGTCGGTGTCCGAAAAACGGTTGGTTCAATGCGTACGCAGCTCATGGCGCAGTTCCTGAGTGAATCGTTCGTTGTCGCGGCCCTTGGCTTCGTGATAGCCCTGGCGTTGGTGGCGCTTTCAAGAGATCTCTTCAACGATGTCTCGGGAAAAAAGATCGCCCTGCCGTTCAACAACCCCGTTTTTTGGGGTACAGCTTTAGTGTTTTTGTTAGTGACAACCTTGTTGGCGGGAATGTATCCGGCCTTTTACCTCTCTTCTTTCCGGCCGGCAAAAGTGCTGAAGGGATCTTTAAATGCCGGGCGCTTCGCCTCGTGGCCGAGAAAGGTGTTGGTGATCGTACAGTTCACCGTGTCGACATCCCTGATCATCTCAACCCTGGTGGTTTATCAGCAAGTTCAGTATGCGCGTAGTCGTCCCGTTGGTTATAACCGTCAGGGTTTAATGTCAATCGACCTGAGTGACCAGGAGTATAGCGGCAAGCAAGATGTGTTGCGTACCGAGCTGCTGGCTTCCGGCGTAGTTCATGCGGTCTCGTTTTCTTCAAGCCCGGTAACAGCGATCTGGAATTCAACCGGTGGCTATGATTGGAAGGGAAGGGATCCAAACTTCGACGCAGAGTTTGCCGTATGCCAGGTCACGCCGGACTTTGGTGCCACACTTGGCTGGAAGGTGGTGGAGGGCCGCGACTTCTCCGCTGACCTTTCAACCGACACAACGGATGCGGTAGTCGTTAACCAGGCAGCCGTGAACTACATGGGTTGGCAACATGCCGCAGGAGAAACCCTCATCGACATCAACGCCGAGGATGGTGCTATCAGGTGGTCAAAGACGATTATCGGCGTGGTAGAGGACATGGTGATGGAATCTCCGTATGAACCGGTCAGGCCAACTATTTTTTACTATAAGAGTCAGTCGGCATCGCTGATGAATGTCAGGATTGATCCGGCTGTGAGCACAGTCGAGGCGCTGCCCCGCATCGAAAGCGTGGTAAAGTCGATCGTGCCATCCGCGCTCTTCACCTACAAGTTTGTCGATGACGAATATGCTGCGAAATTCAGCCAGGAAGCACGCGTGGGTACGCTGGCCGGCATCTTTTCGGTGCTGGCCATCTTCATCTCGTGCCTCGGCTTATTTGGACTCGCTTCCTACGTAGCCGAACGTCGCACAAAGGAGATCGGTATCCGGAAGGTGATGGGCGCCAGCGTCGCTACGTTATGGAGAATGCTGTCGAAAGACTTCGTGGTGCTGGTCACTATCTCCTGCCTGGTTGCGATTCCTATAGCGTGGTACTTCACGAGGATATGGCTCAGCAGGTTCGCGTACCGCACGGAGGTTTCCTGGTGGGTGTTCGCGATTACGGGTCTGCTATCCGTTGTGGTCACGCTGCTGACGGTGAGCTACCAGTCAATCAGAGCGGCGAGGATGAATCCTGTAAATAGTTTGAGGACTGATTAGTATCTATTTTACCCATTTTCAACCTCCTGCTGTACCAGTACGGATGATGTTGGGGTCGACGAGTTGCCGCCACTATTGAGTCAGGTGTTGGAACTGATGTAATGATGGAACTTTTCGATTTGCCTATATTGGGTGGCTTCGGGCTCTTTTGATTTCCGAGCGATAAATGAAACTAGAACACCGTTCACAGAAAGTCGTTCCCATTACGCGCTTTCTTATCAGGCTTGGACGCTATAGCGTTTTTGCTTTACTCTTAATTGGCTTATCGGTATTGATAGGAACCCTCGGCTATCACCATGTTGCACAACTTTACTGGATTGACAGTTTTCACATGGCCTGTATGATACTTACGGGTATGGGACCGGTGACTGAAATGACGTCCGACAAAGCAAAACTGTTTTCTTCGTTTTATGCCCTCTATAGCGGAGTTGCCTTTTTAAGTATTACCGCTGTCATCTTTGCGCCGATTATTCATCGACTGTTGCACATTTTGCATGTGCAAGACGATAGTGAAGGGAAGAGCACCTGAAGATATCATTTCTTACGATTTCTTTTCCGTCTTAATAAGTAAAAGATAACGCTCGTCACAACCATGGCGCCGACCGGATAGGGCCAGTAGGCGATATACTTATCACGCCGTCTGGAAAAAGGAACTTGTTCTATTCGATGAAGCGGATCCTGTGGTCCCTCATAAATAAGTTGTAGTCCCCAATCCTGTTTGTCAGGCAACGATGGCAATCTGATCACCCCTGTCGAATTGGAAGATAATTTGCCACCAAACGCCGGCATCCAAGTTCCGTTTCTGGGGTCAAACCATTGTGCTTTATAGACACCGTTGAGTCTGGCGCCGCGAATTTGTGATTGCAGGCACTCTGGTTCGAAATAAGCGAGAAAAATATTTTTATCCGGCGTTCTTGCACAGTAAGCCCAACCTACAAAACTGAGTATGTCATTGGTCTTATTTGGCGAGACTAGGTCCGCATTGGGTACCAGTTCCTGATACAATTTTCCAATAGACATCGCGAAGGTCTTCAGGTGTCTCATCTCAGCGCCTGACTTCCAAGTAAATGCATCCCACATATGCGTGGGCGCAGACGGTTCGATATCTCCTCCCCAGATTCCTTCGGCGCCATACACATGGCCGGCAAATCCTCCTGACAGAAAACTTCCGTAGGCGCTGGACCGGGTGATTGCATTGTCTCGTTCTGTACCACCATCAGCTCCGCGTGAGTATCTGACACCGATACCTTCGCCCCGAGCGTCCTTATATCCCGCGTAATACGGCTCACCATTCAAAGCCGGACCAGGATTTTTGGAATGGTAGATTTCGGTGAGAAACCAGTAGCTGTTGTGCTCACGTTCGTTGCCAATCTGGTGGAGTGTTATCCACGAATTGTCTCCCCAATTTTCCAACGTCGACGGATTCGCGTTTGCAGACAGGAGGTTTCCAAATGGCAATGGTCCAAATTTCTTTTCAACTCCACGAATCGCATTTGAAAGTTCGTCGGGGCTTACCGTTGCTTCAATGATGTCGAGATGGACGGGTCCGAGAACTGTGTTATAAGCATGATAACGTGCATAAAAGTATTGGAGAAAGCGCATATACGACTCGGGCCATTGATGATACTTTGCCCACAACAAAGTAGCGTCCCTTCGAAAGGCCTCCATGAAAGGGATAAAGCCATGCTCGTTCAGATAGGCGATCTTGCGGTCTATGTACTGAAAATAAGCCGGGTTAATCCGATCCATGTCGGGAAACAAATTTTCATACAGGGGCACCTTGCCTGGAAAAAGAAAAGGCCTCCCTCCTTCATTATCCATGTTCTTGGCACTGTTTTTTCCGAACTCCATCCATGCAGAGCGTACTGTAGTTCGTGCCGAATCGTACATCTTCAAGTGATAGGAGCTGTCATCCGTCATCCAGTTTGGAAAGGTGGCAATCATGTTGATCCAATTGTATCCTTGCGCCTCACGCAGCCTCACGTAATCTTTGAATCCGGCTTGTGGACCAATTGGTCTTTTGATGGAATCGTCAAACCACTTGAATCGATCCGCGCCCATAGAGAACCACGTATCGCCTATCGCGAAGTAAGGTGTACCATCGGCAAAGTTCAGTGCATGTTTGTTGTCGGTTGCTCGTAGAAATCCACGCCTCAAAGGATTTTCATTTTTCTCTTGTTCAGTCCACTCGATCGCCTCAAAACTTCCCGACTTTCCCTTCAACCCTTCGTCATTGACATCCGCATCGCTTTTCCATGACCAGTTGCCTGCAGCAGGTGCAACGAACCTCACTTTAAAAGTGCTTCCACCATCCCAAAAACCATAAATACGTTCTTTAAAGTCCGGTCCGGAAAGCTCTACCCATACCGTTACGTCGGTATATGGGTTTTTGTAGTCGTGTGTTGCGCTTAAAGTAACTTCCTGAAATTCCCAGATGTGAATTGGGGCCGCCATTCCCATCAAGGTCACGCAAAGAAAAGCTATGACGAGGGAGACAAGACGGTTACAAGGCATAGGCGGATTGAATTCCAAAGATGTAGTTTATTTCTTAAGCGGGCAACGCTTGTTAGGACTGAGCCCGGGTCTGCCAGGCAACCAAGTTCTATTTA
>DATHKA010000351.1:0-7555 GCA_035489615.1 Chryseolinea sp. | reverse complement strand
AATGGTCTCGATAGCCAACGATGGCGACAAAATTCTTTGGCCACCAACGACACACTCGAATTGGTAGTCGAGCTTGTTGGCATAGCGGGACACGTCCGTGCTGGTACCCCCCATGTCGAAAGTGATGATACGGCTGAAGCCCGACAACCGCGCCTTCTCGACGGCACCCACTACGCCCCCGGCAGGACCACTTAACAGGCTGTCTTTAGGCTGAAAGGACTCGAGATTCAGCAATCCACCGGCGCTTGACATGACTTTAACTGAAGCGCTGCCCAACTGACTTCGAATCTGCGCGAGATAGCGCATAATGATCGGATCGAGATAGGCGTTTACCAGCGTGGTTTGCGCGCGGGGCAGAATCTTTACCTGCTTCGACAACACGTGAGACAGAGACACATGTTGAAATCCGGCGGCCACAAACTCTGCTCCGAGTTCCCTTTCGTGCTTTGGATTCGTATAACTGTTTAACAACGCAATGGCTACCGATTCGATACGCCGGCGACGCAATTGAGCGATGATCGCCTGCACGTTGCCCATAGATAAGGTTTTGTGAACGTCACCCGAGGCCAGTATGCGCTCATCCACCTCTACCACACGATCATAGAGCGCTGCCGGCTTCTCTATGTGTAGCGAGAATAAATCCGGTCGTTGCTGGTTGCCGATTACAAGCAAGTCTTTAAACCCTTTCGTTATCAACAACGCTGTGCGCGCGCCCCGTTTCTCCAGCAAGGCGTTCGTTCCGCGTGTAGATCCCAGCTTCATTTCAATAAGGGGAAATGAAGCATGCAACGCGGTTTGGGTGAGCAGGCGCGCCGCGAGCACGGGCACCTCCTCGCCCGTGAAAAGGTCGAGCGTTGTTATGTTCCCCACGGTGTCTCGCGCCGACAAGGGCCGATCGAGCACAACCACGGATCCACCATCGTTGTTCGCGACGATCTCCCGGAGGACGTGGCCGATCCGCGCCCTGTAGCCAGTAAGCGTATCTTCACCCACCGACAGGGGCAATCGAATTGCTACAGACGTTTCGCGGATGGACAAAACCGGAACTCTCAACACACCGCTGCTCAGCACCTTCATTCGAACGACTTCGTCCGATGGTGTTGTGGCTATGCAGTCGGTGAAGGTCCCACCGGTATCAATCCAAATCTTCCAGGGCTTGGAATTCATTGTTCATGAAAAATATTGAACAAACGCGTAAAGTCCGAGAACCAGCGACGGTTGTGGCGAGTAAAACGGCAAAGCCAGGGGATTCAGAACAGCGTTCGTAAATGCGGTCATGCTGAAGTGGTCGCTGCCTTAAACCTTTTGTAGTGTGCAATGGCCTCCCTAAGCGTCGTGTAAGGCACGCCTCTCTTTTCATTTTGCTGAGCAATAATGAAAATGTTGCGCCAATGGCTGAACAATACAGCGACTGCTTTGCGTAATGAATAACCCGGGTGATAAATGTGTGCCGGTTCTGCACCGCATCCGTTCAGCTCCATAACTTTTATATCTCCGGTGTAAAGGTCCTCGATTCGCTGGCATCGCAGATCAAAACGGCCAAAGTAAAATTCGGGAATTTGTTGACTGATAGCGTCAAATGCATGGTGCAATTCAGGGTTTATGAGGTGTGAACCATCGAGGAACTTGGTGCCAAGACAGTGATTTCCTATTGACACGAGTTCGATGCGTTTGCCGTCAGGTACAACATCCGACAAGTTGTCTCGGTAAACTTCTTTGAGCGAATTCCATTGGAGCTTTGCGCGATCGAGCTGAAGAATCAACTGCTTGAGACTGGATTGTCCATCACCCGTAACGGCGAGCATTTCCTTCTTGACAACCGAAGTGACCAGCCCGCTCTTTTGATTTGGAAACCGCGTGTAGAAGACGCCAAATTCCAACGGTAAGTCCAGAAACTCCTGTACGAGAAAGTCGAAGCGCTGGTCGGCGAGGTATTGGGTTAGGGCCTCTTCGTCGTCAATCCGCTTCACGCGAAATCCCCGTTCTCCCAGGTCGGGTTTGACGATTACGGGATACTGCAGGCCGGCGCCAGCGATCACCTTCGTCGCTTCCTTTGGTGTAATGGGTAGCTTGATAAAAAGCGTGGCAGCCAGGTATCTCGCGGGAATCTTCTTGATGACCTCGTATTTGGACTCACCAAACATCCCTCCCATGGTAATGCCAGGATTGGATGCGGAAAAAAAAACAAGCGATCGGGCTCGCAGCGAAAGCCAGGCAAAATAGATGAACAGAGGAAATTGTACGATGCCGAACGGCCAATACTCCCAACTTTTCAGCTTAATGAAAAAGTTGCTTCTCCCGGGTTGATCACGCAAACCATTCAACATTGAACATCAACGTGTAGGGACAGATTCCTTGTAGCGAATGGTAGATGCTGCGATGCCGAAGTCTGGCGACAAGGCAATGTACGATGCAATCTCACGAACACCGATCTTCATGATTGCCATATGATGGACAGCGTGTTCAATGTTATAAACGAGTTCGCGCAACGCTGTTGTCTCCACCGAAACAAAATGATCGCTTGTGAGATCGTATCCCACTTCAAGCTGAAGCGCTTTTTCATCGATACGTTCAACAAACTGTTTTATGCGCTCGATCGCCGAGAGCGCGATCAACCTATCTGTTTCGACCAATTTGTCACGCGAGCGCTTATCATAGTTGATTACCCCGGCGTCATATCCCTTCTCAAGACAAAGGAAGAACTCAAGTGTATGACGCAAGTGCTGGCCAATGGTTGAATCACTCAGCGTTGCCGCAGGCCGAACAAAATCCTGGTCCCGGATCTGGTTCAGCAAGTCAGTCAGTTGCCTGAGTATATTGGTACACGCTAGTGTTAAATCCATGTTGACACTAAAATTTTTCTAATTTAAAGGAAAAGCACGCACAATTAAAAACCAGCACACTGAAACGGGTTCGCGTTGATCGTCCCATTCAGGTGGCGGCTTATCCTATTTACGAATACCGTGCAAAATCGGATTAACGCCGTCTACAAAATGTCTTCCGACTTAGCTATTATCGAAAATCCTCTCCTGCTGTCCGTAATTCTCAATTAGCTACCTTTAACTTACCCAACGCGATTTAAAGTATGAAGGTGTGGATATTATTGCTCATAACGGGGTCTGCCTTCGCTCAGAAAGTAGACCTGGCTAGCCGCACTGGCCAATTTCTTCAGCTCTTGTCTCCGGCTTCAAGGGAGAAAACACAGTACGGATTTGAAGATGCTGAACGCTACAATTGGCATTTTGTGCCCCGGTCGCGAAATGGCATCGCGTTGCGGGATCTGAGCACAACGCAAAGAGACGTCGTGTTCGAAATGTTGAAGAGCTCATTGAGTGCACAGGGCTATCAGAAGGCTTCCAGTATTGTAAACCTGGAGAACGTGTTACGCGCCGTTGAAAATCGTGGCAGCGATGACCACTATCGCGATCCGTTGAATTACTATGTAACGGTATTTGGCAAGCCAGATTTACAAGGCGTATGGGCCTGGCGATTCGAGGGCCATCACGTCGCTTTGAACTTCACGACTGTCGATAACCACCTTGAATCAGCAACGCCATCCTTCTTTGGGTCTAACCCAGGTATTGTACGAGAGGGACCGGAACGCGGAAAGCAGATTCTCGTCGAAGAGAGCCATCGCGGGTTTGAGTTGGTCAATGCGCTTACGCCAGATCAGTTGACCAAGGCAATCATTGCAGAAGAAGCCCTGCCTGAGATCGTTTCATTTAATTCGCGGAAAGCGGAAACGCTATCACCTCCCGGACTTTCCTACCGCGAAATGAGTGAGGCACAACAAAAGATGCTGCGTCTGTTACTCGACGTCTACGTCAACAACTACGAACTGGGATTTTCGAAGAAACTGATGGCGAAAATTCAAAAGGCGGGGATAGAGAACCTGTCATTCGCCTGGGCTGGTGGCAGAAAAGAAGGGACCGGATACTATTATCGGATACAGGGGCCCATGCTGCTGGTTGAGCTTGACAACACTCAAAACAACGCCAATCATATACACTCCGTCGTTCGTGATCTTACCAACGACTTCGGCGAGGATATCCTCCGGGAACATTATCAGAAGGAGCATCACGCTCCGAAATGATCGACTTGATTTTTTGGATCTATGCGTCAGATTTTCAGGGCAACGCTTATCTTGTCGAAGGTGCCTTTTAAACTAACCCATTCAAGAGGATCATCCATTTAATATGCCTAAGCCGAATCTCTCTTTCTACGCCACAGCGTTTCTGTTGATGGGCGTGATTGACCTCAGCGCTCAATCCAAAAAAATGAGCACCACCAAGGCAGCCGTTATCAAATCGGTTGAAACGCATTCTGCCGACCTGATCAAGATCAGCGATGAGATATGGGCAAACGCAGAAACCGCGTTGCGCGAAACGAAATCGGCGAAGGTCCTTGCCGACTATGCAGAAGCACAGGGCTTCCGGGTTAAGCGTAGTGTGGCGGGTATGCCAACGGCATTTGTTGCCGAGTACGGAAGCGGCAGACCAATCATTGGCATCATGGGCGAATACGATGCATTACCGGGAATATCACAGAAGGCTCAGCCCACACCGGACCCGCTACACGCTGGTGCGGGCGGCCACGGTTGTGGTCATAATCTTTTTGGCGCTGGAAGCCTGGGTGCAGCAATTGCCGTAAAGGAGCTGTTAGCTGCAGGGAAGCTGAAAGGAACTCTCAGGTTCTATGGCACGCCAGCTGAGGAAGCTGTTGGTGGCAAAATCTATATGGGGCGCGAAGGACTTTTCAACGACCTGGATGTGTGTCTGGATTGGCATCCAGGGGCCGAAATTGCGGCCAATACGCAAAGTTCCCAAGCCATGGTTGACTTTGTTGTTGAATTCAAAGGCCGTGCGGCCCATGCGGCCGCAGACCCCTGGAATGGCCGCAGTGCGCTTGACGGTGTTGAATTGTTTCTCGACGGCGTGAACATGCTGCGGGAGCATGTCCATCCAAGCGTCAGAATGCACTATGTGATAAAAGCCGGTGGTCAGGTGCCCAATGTTGTGCCTGAATACGCCGCCATCTGGATGTGGGTTCGGGATTCCCAACGCACCGGGGTGGAGGAAGTTTTTGCCCGGGTGAAGGATATTGCCAAAGGAGCTGCATTAATGGCAGGGGTTGAAAGCACAGTCAGGGTGCAGAGCGGCGACTATGAGATCCTCGTTAATCAACTAGGCGCCGAAACCTTGCAAAAGAACATCGAGGCCCTGGGACCCATAAACTATACCCCGGACGAAATAGCTTTTGCCAAGAAGATACAGGAAGTGAGTCATGTCGATCAAACAGGACTGGACGGAGCGATTCATCCGCTGCAGAAAACGAAGGAGGATCCAGATGGAGGGTCCACGGATGTGGGCGATATAAGCTGGATCGTCCCGGAAATCAGCGCTTATGTTACGACGGCGCCGGCTAAGGCGCCCTGGCACTCCTGGGCCGTGGTGGCGTGCGGAGGGATGTCAATTGGTCACAAAGGGATGCTTTACGCCGCGAAATCACTCGCCATGACAATGGTGGACCTTTTTGAGAACGAAGCACTCCGAAAAAACATAAGGGCCGAGTTTGAAAAACGCCGCGGAGGTCATGTGCACAAACCTTATATCCCCGAAGGCCCTCCGCCGGTGCCCGTTGAGTGACCTCACACGATTGTTCCAATCCCAGGGTTTTGCAACAGCTTTTGTCAGCCGATGTCGATGATTCTGGTCATTGTTAAAGGCTGAACATGGGCATACCTTGCTCGTCCAAATCAAATATCGTCCCGAATGGCAAGGAAGCTTCTTGTGTTTGACACACACCCCGTTCAATACAGAGTACCTATATGGAAATACATGACTCAGGAACTGCACGACTCGGTTCACGTGGTGTACGCTTCGGATTGTTCTGTGAGAGGCCACTTTGATGTGGAATTCGGTAAGTCCTTTGCCTGGGATGAGCCCATGTTATCAGAGTACGAGTATACTGTGTTGAATTGCGAGAAGGGTGAACCTTTAAAAGGATGGGGCTCGCTCACGGGTGAAGGCGTCAGGGAAACAATGCAACGAATCAAACCAGACGTTGTGTTGCTGCTTGGGTTGAATTTCAGGTACGACGTCGTTGCCTATAAAAATGCAAAGCAAATGGGAATACCCGTATGGTTGCGATGTGATAATCAAGATTATGCCTACCAACGATCATGGTTGAAAGGGGTTGCCCGGTCATTGATTTATCGAACAGCTTATAAGGGCATCGATAAGTTATTTTATGTCGGTGAACTGAACAGAGAGCATTACCTGAAGAATGGCGTTCCCGATAGCAAGCTTATTCCGGCCAGACATTTTACAGTCGATAGGTTTGCCGGCATGAGCGAGGCAGAAAAACTTGCCTTGAGAGTTTCACAACGCAAGCAGGCTAACATAGATGAGAAGGCGTTTGTGATCGGATTTTCAGGGAAGTTCATCGAGAAGAAGAATCCAAAGATCCTGTTCGAAATGCAGCAATTTCTCCCTGAGGAGATCCGCTCAAGAGTTCACCTGTATTTTATGGGGAGTGGCGAGTTGGAAAAGGAACTGCGTGCCATGGCAGATGAAACAAGCAGCAAGTATGGATCTAAAGCCTATTTTTCCGGCTTCGTAAATCAGACACAGCTTGCCGGACATTATTTAGCGATGGATGTTATGATCTTACCGTCCAGAAGAATGGGAGAAACATGGGGGCTGGTAACGAACGAGGCCATGCAGGGGGGAGCCGGGGTAATTGTCAGCGATGCTGTTGGAAGCTCGGCAGATTTTGCTAACTGGGAACGCTTCAGGATTTTCAAGGAAGGCGATCCGCGAACCCTCGCCGACGCCACGGTATCGCTCGCCAAATTTGATCGCACCTTTAATTGGGCACTGGCCGGTCTCGAGGATTATTCGGTGAAGCAAACGTCGGATGCTTTGATGGGCGCCTTGTAGGCTTTTTCCGCCAGGCCATGCTTGTGCTCAGGACGCCTTTGCCACGGTTGGGCTACTCAACATACAAAATCAGACCCTTCAGGTATTCGCCCTCGGGGTGGAAGAGTGACACAGGATGATCAAACCCCTGCCCGAGTTGATGCAAGACCTTGACCTGGCGCCGGGCATTGATACCGGCGGATACGACCGTGTCGTAAAACAATTTCTTATCCACTACCTGCGAGCACGAGAAGGTGAACAATATGCCACCCGGACGGATCGTGCGCATGGCATCGGTGTTCAGTCGCTGATAGCCTTTAACCGCCTGGTGCCTGGCGTCTCTGTGCTTGGCAAATGCAGGCGGATCCAACACGATTACATCATATTCACCGCTTCGGTCTTTCATAAAATCGAAAGTATCCGATACGAAGCACTCGTGGGTGTGGACGTCAAAATGGTTTAACGAAATATTTTGCCGGGCGGCCTCGATCGCCTTTTCGGAAACATCCACAGAATGGACCAACGCAGCACCCGCACTGATGGCAGATATCGAGAATCCACCCGTGTAACAGAAAGTGTTTAAAACCCTGCGGCCGTTAACGAACTGACCAAGCAAAGCCCGGTTCTCACGCTGG
>DATHKA010000350.1:0-18693 GCA_035489615.1 Chryseolinea sp. | reverse complement strand
ATATTTCTCGATGTTGTCTTTCAGGGCAGCCAGAAAGCGCTTGGCATGCTCTGGCGTGATCACGATCCTCGATTTCACTTTAGCCTTCGGAACGCCCGGCATCAGCCTGATGAAATCGATCACGAACTCGCTGTTGGAGTGCGCGATCATGGCGAGGTTGGAATAGATGCCCTCAGCGATCTCTTCCGATAGCTCGATATTGATCTGGTTCTGCGGCGGTTGTTGTTTGTGTTTGTCTTCTGCCATGGCATTTCATAAAAAAGGGTTGACCCTTTCGGATCAACCCTTTTGTTTTTAGTTCTTGATTAATCCTGGAGCTCTTTCTCCCGGTCGCGGGTGCGCTCGGCAGAAGAGGCTGCGCTGCTATCGTATTCATCAACGTGCGTCACGATGATGTCCTGGTACTTGCGCAGACCAGTACCTGCAGGGATCAGGTGACCTACGATCACGTTCTCCTTGAGGCCCATCAACCAGTCGGTCTTGCCGCGGATAGCCGCTTCGCTCAACACTTTGGTCGTTTCCTGGAACGAAGCAGCCGATAACCAGCTTTCCGTCTTCAACGAAGCCTGGGTAATACCCTGCAACGTAGGTCTGGAAACCGCCGGCATCGCATCGCGAACTTCCACCAGCTTGGCATCGCGACGGCGCAACTGCGAATTTTCATCGCGGAATTCGCGCGGCGTGATGATTTGACCAGGTTTCAGGGTATTGGAATCGCCTGCATCGATCACGACCTTCTTGTCGAGGATCGTGTCGTTGTCTTCCCGGAATTGAAGCTTGTCTACGTATTCGTTCGTGAGGAAGCTCGTATCTCCCGGATCGATGATTTCAACCTTCTGCATCATCTGGCTAACGATGGCCTCGATGTGCTTGTCATTGATCTTCACACCCTGGAGGCGATATACTTCCTGGATTTCATTCACCAGGTATTCCTGAACAGCCGTTGGACCTTTGATAGACAGAATGTCTGAAGGCGTGATCGAACCATCCGACAACGGTTGGCCAGCACGCACAAAGTCATTGTCCTGAACCAGGATGTGCTTCGACAGCGGTACGAGGTAACGCTTCTGTACGCCATCACGTGATTCGATAAAGATCTCGCGGTTACCACGCTTGATACCTCCATAAGTCACCACACCATCGATCTCGCTTACAACAGCGGGGTTCGAAGGATTGCGGGCTTCAAAGAGTTCCGTTACACGAGGCAAACCACCGGTGATGTCTCGCGACTTACCCATTGTGCGAGGGATCTTCGCCAGCACCTGTCCAGCCTTGATCTTCTCGTTTGAATCAACTGCTAAGTGAGCACCCACTGGAATGTTATAAGACTTCGAATCCGACTTACCGCGAACGATGATCGCAGGGTTCTTGGTCTTGTCACGTGTATCGGTAATCACCTTCTCGCGGTGGCCCGTCTGCTCGTCTGATTCTTCTTTAAACGTAATACCTTCGATGATGGCTTCGTACTCAATTGTACCGTCGAACTCCGAAAGGATCACCGCATTGTAAGGATCCCAGAAGCAGAGCTCATCACCCTTCTCCACCTGCACACCATCTTTCACCGTAATGAATGATCCATAGGGCACGTGGTTAGTGATCAGAACGCGCGTCCTGTCCTTGTCCACAATCCGGATTTCGCCGGTACGGCCCATCACTACATTGACGATGTTGCCATCGCGGTCGGTAGTTTCGATCGTGCGTATACTTTCGAACTCAACGAAACCGCTGAACTTCGCCTTTATATTTGCATCAACGGCAATGTTAGACGCCGTACCACCCACGTGGAAGGTACGCAGGGTCAACTGTGTACCGGGCTCGCCGATGGATTGCGCTGCAATCACACCCACTGCCTCACCTGCCTGCACCATTTTACCGGTAGCCAGGTTACGTCCATAGCACTTCGCACAACCACCGATCTTCGACTCGCAAGTCAGCAGCGAACGAATCTCGATTTCCTCGATATTCGTGTCTTCGATAAGTTTCGCCAGTTCGTCGGTGATTTCCTGATTGGCATCACAGATGAGCTCATCGGTGAGCGGATCGTATATCGCATGCACCGTGGTGCGTCCGAGGATACGTTCCGACAAAGGCTCAACGATGTCTTCGTTGTCTTTCAGGGCCGTCACTTTCAAACCGCGCAGCGTACCGCAATCTTCTTCTGTTACGACCAGATCCTGCGCCACATCGACCAAGCGACGGGTGAGGTAACCTGCATCGGCAGTCTTCAACGCCGTATCGGCAAGACCCTTACGGGCACCGTGCGTCGAGATAAAGTACTCCAATACGTCGAGACCTTCCTTAAAGTTCGAAAGGATCGGATTCTCAATGATCGATCCCACAGAACCGGCAAGATTCTTCTGAGGCTTCGCCATCAGACCGCGCATACCGCCCAACTGACGGATCTGTTCGCGCGAACCACGAGCACCGGAGTGCATCATCATGTAGATGGAGTTGAAACCTTGCTGATCCTCTTCCAACTGCTTCATCAGCGTGTTGGTAAGGAGTGTATTCGTGCGGGTCCAGATATCGATCACCTGATTGTAGCGTTCGTTATCTGTGATAAGACCCATCATGTAGTTATTCCATACGCTGTCAACTTCTTCCTGCGCGTTGGCAACCAGCTTCGCCTTTTCGTCGGGAACCTTCACGTCGTTAAGACCCATGGAAAGTCCGCCTTTGTAGGCCATCTGGAATCCGAGCTCCTTGATATCGTCGAGGAACTTTGCCGCTTTTGATTGACCTGCCTGTTTGAATACGTCTGCGATAATGGTTTGCAGTTTCTTCTTCGTAAGGAGCTCATCCACGAAACCTACCTCTTCAGGAACGTACTGGTTGAAAATTACGCGGCCGGCAACGGTCTCGATCACTTTGAATTCGTGAAGACCCGTTTTCTTGTCGCGTACGTGCGCACGTACCTTGATGATGGCATGCTTCGAAAGCTTGCCTTCGTTGAATGCGATGATCACTTCCTCAGAGGAGAAGTAGCGCTTGCCCTCACCAATGATCACATGATCGGCCTTGCTCTTCCGTCCTTTGGTAAGGTAGTAAAGACCTAATACCATGTCTTGCGAAGGCACGGTTATAGGGGCACCGTTGGCAGGGTTAAGGATGTTGTGCGACGACAACATCAGCATCGATGCCTCGAGTATCGCCTCTTGTCCGAGCGGCACGTGAACTGCCATCTGGTCACCGTCGAAGTCGGCGTTGAAGGCCGTACAGACGAGCGGGTGCAACTGGATAGCTTTTCCCTCAATCAGCTTGGGCTGGAATGCCTGGATACCGAGTCTGTGGAGCGTTGGAGCACGGTTGAGGAGCACCGGATGGCCCTTGAGTACGTTTTCCAAAATATCCCATATAACCGGATCCTTACGATCCACAATCTTCTTGGCAGACTTCACCGTTTTCACAATACCTCTTTCAATGAGCTTGCGAATGATGAACGGCTTGAAAAGTTCAGCCGCCATATCTTTAGGCAGACCGCACTCGTGCAGTTTGAGCTCAGGGCCAACGACGATTACCGAACGGCCGGAGTAGTCAACACGCTTACCGAGCAAGTTCTGACGGAAGCGACCTTGCTTACCTTTGAGCATATCACTCAAAGACTTCAGGGCGCGGTTTCCATCGGAGCGGACTGCGTTTACTTTTCTTGAATTGTCGAACAATGAATCAACCGCTTCCTGGAGCATACGCTTCTCGTTACGGAGAATCACTTCAGGAGCCTTGATGTCGATAAGGCGCTTCAGACGGTTGTTACGGATGATTACGCGGCGATACAGATCGTTCAGATCTGAGGTCGCGAAACGACCACCATCCAACGGTACCAATGGACGCAATTCCGGAGGAATAACCGGAACCATCTTGATCACCATCCACTCAGGCTTGTTCTCGATGCGCGTACGGGCATCGCGGAAAGCTTCCACCACCTTGAGGCGCTTCAACGCCTCAGCCTTACGCTGCTGCGATGTGTCCGTCGCTGCCTGATGACGCAGGTCGTACGACAGTTGATCGAGCATCGTTCGCGCGAGTAACATCTCCAACGCATCGGCACCCATCTTCGCGATGAACTTCTTCGGATCGTTGTCGTCCAGGAGTTGGTTCTCACGGGGAAGTTTATCAATGATATCGAGGTATTCTTCTTCGGTAAGGAAGTCGAGACGCTTCACGCCATCTTCCTCCTTAACTCCGGGCTGAATAACGACGTACCGTTCATAGTAAATGATCTGGTCAAGCTTCTTGGTAGCCAGACCCAGCAGATAACCAATCTTATTCGGGAGTGAACGGAAATACCAGATGTGTGCCACCGGTACCACCAGTTCAATGTGGCCCATGCGCTCGCGGCGTACTTTCTTTTCTGTTACTTCAACACCACAACGGTCGCAGATGATACCCTTGTAACGAATGCGCTTATACTTACCGCAGTGACATTCCCAGTCTTTTACCGGGCCGAAGATGCGCTCGCAGAACAAACCACCCATTTCAGGCTTGTACGTTCTGTAGTTAATGGTTTCCGGTTGCGTCACTTCACCATGCGAGCTCTCCAGAATCGATTCGGGAGAGGCGAGGCTGATGGTGATCCTCGAGAAGTCGCTGTTGATCTTTTTGTTCTTTCTGAAAGACATGCGTTGGTAGTATTTAGTCTTTAGTCCTTAGTCTTTAGTCTTGGTCGCTAGTTGGCCAGTCTTTAGCAAAGACCGCTTTAGCGACCAGTTCATCTTTTGAATCTCCCTTATCTGGCTTTGAAGAGATTCACAGTCAGGGCTTGTAACCAGATTAACCCTATTGGCAATGATCAATTGAGTCTCAAGTTCGCAAGTAGAGCCATTGGCTATTCCGAGAAAGTTAGAAAAGTCCTTCTTAGAATTCCTGCCTGCTCCCTCAGCAATGTTTGATGCAATCGAGGAAACGCTCCTCCTCATCTGTACCGTCAAACCGAACAACTCAGTTTTTGGAAAACACTGTGTCACTTGGTAGACCCTCACTGCTAGTTCAATTGATTTTCGCCAAATCTTCAGCTCCTTGTAATTATTCATAGTCCGGAGTTCTTTGTCCTTAGCACCTAATTGTTATAGCATCTAAAGTACTGTAGTTGTCGGTATCCAAATTATTTCCGTGCAACTATTAACCTGACTACTATTAACCCACTAAGGACTAAGGACTACCTACTCAGGACTAATCCATGGTTATTTCCAGGGCCAGCCCTCTCAATTCGTGAACCAGTACATTGAACGATTCCGGGATATTCGGCTTCCTCATGTTCTCACCCTTAACGATCGCCTCGTATGCTTTCGCACGACCGATAACATCGTCGGACTTGATTGTGAGGATTTCCTGGAGGATATGAGACGCACCGAATGCTTCGATCGCCCACACTTCCATTTCTCCGAAACGCTGCCCACCGAATTGCGCCTTACCACCCAGCGGTTGCTGCGTGATGAGTGAGTAAGGACCAATCGAACGTGCGTGCATCTTATCATCAACAAGGTGACCGAGTTTCAGCATATAGGCCATACCTACAGTTACCGGCTGATCGAATTTCTCACCCGTGAGACCATCGTAGAGGTATGAACGTCCGTACTCAGGAAGACCCGCTTCGGTAAGTTCGGCCTGTACCTGATCAAGCGTCGCGCCATCGAAGATCGGTGTCGCATACTTCTTGCCCAGCTTATGACCCGCCCACGCGAGTACGGTCTCGTATATCTGACCCAGGTTCATACGCGAAGGTACGCCTAACGGGTTGAGACAGATGTCGACCGGTGTTCCATCCTTCAGGAACGGCATATCTTCTTCGCGAACGATACGCGCTACGACACCCTTGTTACCGTGACGGCCTGCCATCTTATCCCCCACCTTCAGCTTGCGCTTCTTGGCTACGTATACTTTAGCAAGTTGTACGATACCGGTAGGGAGTTCATCACCCACTTCAAGGGTAAAGCGCTCGCGCTTGAACTCGCCTGCGAAAGAATTGCGCTTCAACAGGTAGTTTTTCACGGTCTGAGCCACCAGTTCGTTGGTGTGTTCATCAGGCGTCCAGTTTTCAAGACTGATGTCCGCGATGAGGTTCACTTCTTCCGGAACGTTGTAATTGCTTTCGTCGCGGTAGATGTTCTTATCAGGGAACAGGTTGCTGTCGATCACCTTTTGCGAGAACTTCACGCCTTTGGTGATGAGTTCATCGCCAAACTTGTGCTTCACGCCATTGCTGGTCTTGCTGGTGAGCAAAGTATTCAGCTTGCGGATCATTTCGTCGCGAAGGTCAGCGAGCTGCTTGCTATACTTGCCCTTCAGCGTATCGAGTTCCTTCTTGGATTTCGTGCGAACATCCTTGTCGCGCTTTGGTCTCGAGAACAACTTGGTCTCGATAACGACGCCCTTCAGCGACGGGGGCGCCTTAAGAGAGGCATCCTTCACATCGCCCGCCTTGTCACCAAAGATGGCGCGAAGCAGTTTCTCTTCCGGCGTCGGATCGGTTTCACCTTTAGGAGTGATTTTACCGATGAGGATATCGCCTTCGCGAACCTCGGCACCGATGCGGATAATACCGTTTTCATCAAGGTGCTTCACCGCTTCCTCGCTTACGTTCGGGATTTCGGAAGTAAGTTCTTCCTCGCCGCGTTTCGTATCGCGCACCTCAAGCTCGAACTCTTCGATATGGATCGACGTGTAAACGTCTTCGCGCACGACGCGCTCGGAGATAACGATCGCATCCTCGAAGTTGTAACCTTGCCAAGGCATGTACGCCACGAGCAGGTTGCGTCCCAGGGCGAGCTCGCCGTTTTGGGTTGCGTAACCCTGGCACAGCGGCTGTCCTTTAACAATCTTCTGACCCTTCATGACAAGGGGCGTCAGGTTGATACAGGTATCCTGGTTCGTTCTTCTGAACTTGATGAGAGTATATGTCTTAAACTCGTTGTCGAAGCTGGTGAGCTGTTGCTCATCCGTTACTTCGTACTTGATAGTGATCTTCTTTGCGTCGACAAATTCCACTACGCCACTGCCTTCGGCCAGGATAAGCGCGCGTGAATCAAGTGCTACGCGGCCTTCGAGACCGGTACCCACGATTGGCGCTTCAGGGCGAATCAGCGGCACAGCCTGACGTTGCATGTTCGATCCCATGAGCGCGCGGTTAGCATCGTCGTGCTCGAGGAACGGAATCATGGAAGCCGCCACCGATACGATCTGGTTCGGAGCAATGTCCATGTAGCGAAGGTCCTTTGGTTCCACCACGGGGAAGTCACCCTCGAAGCGCGCCTTGACCTTTTCTTCCACGAACTCGCCGCCGGGCTTCAACGCAACCTTGGCCTGCGCTATGTAGTGCGTATCCTCTTCTTCCGCAGTGAGGAAAATGACCGGATCTTTCGTCTTCACTCTCCCGTTCTCCACCTTTCTGTAAGGCGTCTCGATGAATCCCATCTTGTTCACTTTCGCGTGAACGCAAAGAGATGAAATGAGACCGATGTTCGGACCTTCAGGCGTCTCGATAGTACAGAGACGGCCGTAGTGCGTATAATGCACGTCGCGAACTTCAAAGCCAGCACGCTCGCGCGAGAGACCGCCTGGACCAAGTGCCGACATACGGCGCTTGTGGGTGATCTCTGCCAGCGGGTTCGTCTGGTCCATGAACTGCGAAAGCTGGTTCGTGCCGAAGAACGAGTTGATCACCGACGACAAAGTACGCGCGTTGATAAGATCAACGGGCTTGAATTCTTCGTTGTCGCGAACGTTCATTCTTTCTTTGATCGTACGCGCCATACGCGCGAGACCAACACCAAACTGCGAATACAACTGTTCGCCTACGGTACGCACGCGTCGGTTGCTCAAGTGATCGATATCATCGACTACGGCTTTCGAGTTGATGAGGCCGATGAGATATTTCACGATGAGGATGATATCATCCTTAGTCAATACTCTGTGGTCGAAACTCAGATCGAGACCGAGTTTCTTGTTAATCCGGTAGCGTCCTACTTCACCCAGGTCGTAACGTTTCTCGCTAAAGAAGAGGCTCTGGATGATGTCGCGAGCGGTTTGCTCATCGGGGGCTTCCGTATTTCTCAACTGGCGATAGATGTATTCAACCGCTTCCTTCTCGGAGTTGGAAGTATCTTTTGCCAGGGTGTTGAAGATGATGTGATAATCGGCGATGTTAATATCATCGCGGTGCAGGATGATCGACTTTACACCAGATTCGAGAATGATGTCAGCATCTTCTGCGGTCAGGGTATGGTCGCGTTCCAGCAATACTTCGTTACGGTCGATGGAAACCACTTCGCCGGTGTCCTCGTCCACGAAGTCCTCCGTCCAGGTCTTGAGAACACGGGCAGCGAGCTTTCTGTCGACTACTTTCTTCAGGGTATTCTTGCTAGCCTCTACTTCTTCAGATAGTCCGAAGAGGTCGAGGATATCCTTATCTGATCCATAACCGATTGCGCGTAGCAGGGTGGTTACGGGGAATTTTTTCTTACGGTCGATGTAGGCATACATCACGGCGTTCACGTCGGTCGCGAACTCGATCCACGATCCCTTGAAAGGAATGATACGGGCCGAATAAAGCTTGGTACCGTTGGTGTGCTTGCTCATGGCGAAGAAAACGCCAGGTGAGCGGTGTAGCTGCGATACGATAACGCGTTCGGCTCCATTGATCACAAAGGAGCCTTTCTCCGTCATATACGGGATATTGCCCAGGAACACTTCCTGTTCAATGGTTTCAAAATCTTCGTTGTCCTCGTCGTTACAGGTCAATCTCAGCTTCGCCTTGAGGGGCACTGAGAAGGTCAATCCCCGGTCGATACACTCATCGACGTTGTACTTAGGGGGATCGATCGTATAATCCACGAACTCCAGCACAAAGTTTTCGCGGGAATCACTTATGGGGAAGTTTTCCGCGAACACCTTATAAAGACCTTCGTTCTGTCTTTTTTCTGCTGGTGTTTCGATCTGCAAAAAATCTTTGAATGACTGGAGTTGAAGATCCAGAAAGTCGGGGTAGTCGAGTACTCTTTCGCTTGAAGAGAAATCGATCCTGCCGTTTATTGTCTTTTTTGTCAAGGTGAGTAACGTTTAAGTATAGAGATCCTGGACGAGAACAATGGAAAATCGGAACTTGTTCAAAGGCCACAAACGGGAATAGACCCCGTCCAGACAATAGCCTGGACTGGGGTCTAACCGATGATTTCAGACGGTTCCCTGGCCTTTCAATACTTACTTCAACTCCACATCGGCACCAGCCTCAGCGAGTTGCTTCTTGAGATTTTCGGCTTCGTCCTTAGGCAGGCCTTCTTTGATAGTCTTAGGCGCGCCGTCAACGAGATCTTTAGCTTCTTTCAAGCCAAGGCCAGTGAGTTCTTTCACCAGCTTAACGATTTGAAGCTTATTTGCGCCAGGGGCTTTCAATACTACGTCGAAGTTAGTTTTTACTTCAGCAACGGCACCACCAGCTGCACCACCAGCCGCAGGGCCAGCTACAACAGCAGCAGCTGCAGGTTCGATGCCATAGGTTTCTTTCAGGTAAGAAGCTAATTCAGTAACTTCTTTAACAGTGAGTTCAACGAGTTGATCTCCGAGTGCTTTGATGTCGGCCATTTTTGTAAAGTTTAATAGTTCTGTTCTTGTTCAATAATTATTTAGTTCCACGTTCTTCGAGTGCCTTCAGCAGGCCAGCCACGGTGTTCTTGCCACTAAGCAGGGCAGAAACAACATTCTTGGCAGGTGCTTGGAGCGCTGCGATGACGTCGCCAATGAGTTCATTCTTAGACTTGAGCTCACTCAGCATCTTAAGATTCTCGTCGCCTATAAACAGGTCAGACTGAATCGCGGCAGCCTTCAACACGGGTTTGCCTTCGAGTTTCTTACGAAACTCCCTTATCACACGCGCCGGCGCATTGCTGCTCTCCTTGGAGAAAATAACTCCGGAGAAGCCGTTCAATGCTTTGAACAACGGTGTATAATCAACTTCCTTGTTGCGCTCGAGGGCCTTTTGAATCAACGTGTTCTTGTACACGCGATACTCTACACCACTCTTGTAGCACAACCTTCTGAAATTATTGATCTGCTCAACGGTGAAACCGGTGGCGTCAGTAATATAGAAGTGGTTGTTTTCAGCAAACTTGGCCGAAAGCTCCTCTATAATTTGTCCTTTTTCTTCTCTGGTCATGTTGTAATGTCTTAAATGCCAGCTATGGAATTAGCATCGATCACGATTCCAGGACTCATCGTCGTCGACAACGTGATACTTTGGAAGTAAGTACCTTTTGCCGAGGCTGGTTTCAGTTTCGATACCACATTGATCATTTCCGCTACGTTGTCTCTGATCTTGTCAGCAGAAAAGGAAGCTTTTCCAACGCTTACGTGAATGATACCTTGCTTATCAATTTTGAAGTCGATCTTACCGGCTTTCACTTCTTTCACGGCCTTACCGACTTCGAGCGTAACAGTTCCTGATTTAGGATTGGGCATGAGACCGCGCGGACCGAGAATCTTTCCGAGCTTACCCACTTTTGCCATAACGGTAGGCGTACAGATGATTACGTCCACATCTGTCCATCCACCTTCGATCTTGGTCAGAAATTCATCGAGGCCGACGTGTTCAGCGCCTGCATCTTTGGCTTCCTGGACCTTATCCGGCGTGCACAATACGAGCACGCGCACTACTTTACCGATACCGTGAGGTAACGCTACCACGCCCCGAACCATCTGGTCAGACTTCTTCGGATCAACACCGAGACGAATGTCCACATCAACGGAGGCATCGAACTTCGTGAAGGTAATTTCCTTCACCAGGTTGGAAGCATCTTCCAGCGAATATTCCTTCGTAGGATTGAATTTCGCGAGAACTGCTTTTTTGTTTTTAGTAAGCTTTGCCATCGCATTAATTATTTGTCCCACGGGGGAGTACCGGATACTGTAATACCTAAGCTTCTTGCCGTCCCTGCAATCATCTTCATGGCTGATTCAACCTTGAAAGCGTTGAGGTCGGGCATCTTCGTTTCTGCAATTGTCTTCACCTGTTCCCAGGTAACTGAACCTACTTTCGCCCGGTTCGGCTCGGCAGAACCTTTTTGTTTTTTAGCGGCATCCAAAATCAACACGGCAGCGGGCGGTGTCTTGATCACGAAATCAAACGACTTGTCGTTGTAGATCGAAATCAGTACTGGAAGCACTTGTCCTGGCTTGTCCTGGGTACGTGCGTTGAATTGTTTGCAAAAGTCCATGATGTTTAGACCCTTGCTACCCAACGCAGGACCGATAGGAGGCGCCGGATTGGCGGATCCACCCTTTACCTGCAGTTTCAGATAACCTGTAATTTGTTTAGCCATGTTATCGTTAGTCTAGCTTTTCTACCTGCATATAACTAAGCTCTACCGGAGTGTTCCGGCCGAAGATTTTCACCATTACATTGAGTTTCTTCTTGTCTTCAAAAATTTCCTCAACCGTGCCAGTAAATCCGCTGAAAGGTCCATCCATTACCTTCACAGACTCACCTTTGATAAATGGTGTATCGAGCTTTTCCTCGAATTCGTCAATCTCATCAACTTTACCGAGAATCCTGTTAACCTCCGATTGACGAAGAGGAACGGGATCCTTGGAAGCCCCGGTACCGTTGTTTCCGAGAAACCCGATCACGCCCGGAATGCTATTGACAGCGTGATGTGCTTCTCCATTTGAGAGATCTGCCGAAATCAGCACGTAGCCAGGGAAGAAGTTTCTCTCCCTCACCCGCTTCTTGCCGTTTCTCATTTCATATACCTTTTCAGAAGGGATGAGCACCTGCGGAATAAAATCCGTAAGCTTCGAGCGCTCAATCTCAGTTTCCAGGTAAGACTTAACCTTCTTTTCCTGGCCGCTGACGACCCTGAGAACATACCACTTCAGTTCGCCCATGACCTTCTGCATTAGAATTCTCTATAAAACCACTGAAGACCTGTCTTAAATACCCAGTCGATCGCTCCGATCACAAGCGCAAAGATGGTGGAAGCAACCAGCACCAGCACCGCGCTGCCTTGCAGCTCGCTGTACTTGGACCAAGTAACCTTGTTCTTGATCTCATCCCACGATTCCGCGAAATAGGTCTGAAGTTTCTCCATGGACTGTTGATACTTTATATAATGTCAAATACGGACTGACCGTGTCCGGCCTTCCGTTAACTGTTTTACCTCGGCCGCCGCAGCCTTAGCGAAGACAACCTCTCAGTCGCCGTAACTTTAGCGAAGGCGACTCCTCCCGGCTTCGAAACCTCTCTGCCTTCGTGCAGCACCAGTTCCGAACCTTATCTATTTCAAACCCCGACAAGTCGGAGCCCCAGTCGACATTTCCTGTTGCACGGGTGGAGAGACTCGAACTCCCAGCCAACGGTTTTGGAGACCGCTACTCTACCAATTGAGCTACACCCGTTTCAGTTCCTGTGGCCTTTTCAGACCCTTCTCGGCCCTTTTTGCCTGACTTTAGCGGTGACAACCCAAACTCCTGAGCCGCACCCACGTACCTCAGCCCAAAAGGACTGCAAAGGTAGAACAATGGAACAGAAAACAAAAGCGTTCCTGAAAAATTTCAGAAACGCCCTTTATTACTGAATATCAGTGAATTAGTCCAAAATTTCAGTCACCTGACCCGATCCTACCGTACGACCACCTTCGCGGATAGCGAAACGGAGACCTTTCTCCATAGCGATCTTGTTGATCAATTCAACTTCGATAGAAATGTTGTCGCCAGGCATAACCATTTCAACACCTGTAGGCAGCTTACACTCACCCGTCACGTCAGTCGTACGGAAGTAAAACTGAGGGCGGTATTTGTTGAAGAATGGCGTGTGACGTCCGCCTTCTTCCTTCGACAAAACGTAAACCTCAGCCTTGAACTTAGCGTGAGGCTTTACAGAGCCGGGCTTACAGATAACCATACCACGGCGGATCTGCTCCTTTTCAATACCGCGAAGAAGGAGACCAACGTTATCGCCAGCTTCACCTCTGTCAAGGATCTTACGGAACATTTCAACACCAGTGATCGTAGATTTCAGGTTTTCAGCACCCATACCCAGGATCTCAACCGAATCGCCTGTATTTACAACACCGCGTTCGATACGACCGGTGGCAACCGTACCACGGCCCGTGATCGAAAACACGTCTTCAACCGGCATGAGGAAATCCTTGTCGATAAGACGAATCGGGAGCGGAATGTGATCATCTACCGCCTTCATCAATTCTTCGACTTTTTCAACCCACTTAGGCTCGCCGTTCAGCGCTCCGAGAGCAGAACCGCGGATAACGGGCATAGTGTCGCCAGGGAAGTTATAAGCAGACATCAGTTCGCGAACTTCCATTTCGACGAGGTCGAGGAGTTCTTCATCGTCAACAAGGTCAACCTTGTTCATGAATACAACCAGTGCCGGTACACCAACCTGACGGGCAAGCAGGATGTGCTCGCGCGTTTGAGGCATAGGACCGTCCGTAGCAGCAACTACCAGGATCGCTCCGTCCATCTGGGCAGCACCCGTTACCATGTTCTTCACATAGTCGGCGTGACCAGGGCAGTCAACGTGCGCGTAGTGACGCTTTTCAGTAGCGTACTCTACGTGTGAGGTGTTGATAGTGATACCTCTTTCTTTTTCTTCAGGAGCGTTGTCAATAGACGAAAAGTCGCGCATGGAAGCAAGACCTTTGGAAGCAAGCACTTTCGTGATAGCAGCAGTCAAGGTAGTCTTGCCGTGGTCAACGTGACCAATAGTTCCCACGTTTACGTGAGGTTTCGAACGATCAAATGTTTCTTTAGCCATATTTGAAAATCCCAGTTAATAGTTTAAAGTATAGTTTTAATAGTTAATGATTACTACTTATGAATCTCAGCCATCCGCCAAGAAAACTACACCCTAAACATGTTAAGCCTGTCGAATAAGGGTCGCCTACGCTTGTCGTGAATGTTGCCTACCGGGATTTGCTACGCCCCGGACTTTTGTCGTCATTCACGACCCAATTCAAGAAACTGTGCACCGCTGCCGCCTGCGCCAACAGCTCTGCTTATCTGCTAGAGCTGTTGATGAGGATTGAACTCACGACCTCTTCCTTACCAAGGAAGTGCTCTACCACTGAGCTACAACAGCCAGTTTATTGAATTATTTGTTGATCTGTTGATTGGATTTATTTACTGACCGGCCAAAGGCCGGAATTTAAATCAACAAATCAACAGATCAACAAATAATTCAATAATCGAGCGGGAGACGAGGCTCGAACCCGCGACCTATAGCTTGGAAGGCTATCGCTCTACCAACTGAGCTACTCCCGCAGAATATTTGTTGATTTGGTGATCTGTTGATTTGTTGATTGAAATACAAATCCAGTTTCACCAAATCGTGGATGGCACATCATGCCTTCCAGAGGAGCCATCAACCAATACAGTAATCTGTTTCTTAACTGAAGTCTGCCCTTCGGGCGGCATTTCCAATCAACCAATCAACAAATCATCAAATCAACCAATGTCCTGTGGGGGAAATAGGATTCGAACCTATGAAGTCATAAGACAACAGATTTACAGTCTGTCCCAGTTGGCCGCTTTGGTATTCCCCCGTCAAAATCTCTAAGAACGAATGAAAAGCCTCCCAACGGTAATCAGGAGGCTTTTTTAAAAAGAGAGTGCAAAATTATACGCTTTTCCACTTTTTCAAAACTTATAACGAGTTTTTAAACTGGTATTGGAAATCGTGGAGAATGAAGCGTCATGAGCGCTGAACGCGGCCAAATAGAGGACTGGAGCATGGATTGTCGGATCCGTCACGCCAGACCAATCGAAATAAACGGTCTTGCCAATGCCTTAAAACCCGGAGCGGAGAAAGCCGGTGTGAGGGGTCGGCTGGTCAAAAGGCATTACATCGCTACGATTTCGGTGATTACCCCGGGTCCAAACTCAGTCTTAAAAAGGCTAAGGATGTGTTCCTTATGAAAAGAAAAATCACGTCGCATCGTCGGAGAATCGAACTCCACAAATAAGACAGTGTTACGAATGGACAACTTCCGCGTGCGTCGGGCAATGGGCTTGCCTACGATTCGCTCCCAGGAACTGACGATGTTAGCCTCGTCGAATTTTGTGCTAAGGCGGTAGGAATTCAGCATGTTCCGAATCGCCTGACCAACTGATTGAATATCGTCTTTCCCTCGCCCCATATATTCTTGCCTAATTTACAATGCTGCCGATGCTACGCACCGTGCCTCGCTCAATATTGTATAGAGAGGACTCAATTCCTGCCTGCTTTAGCAGCCCGGCGGTCCGATCGGGACGTGCATCCGTGATAAACAGCTGCCCCAGCTCTCCCGACATCAGTTCCAGCAGGCGTCCGATTCTCGCGTCGTCCAGTTTGTCAAAGATATCATCAAGCAAGAGAATTGGGTCAAAGCCTTTGTACTTTTTCAGGATTTCCTGTTGGGCGAGACGCATCGCAATCACGAAAGACTTTTGTTGACCCTGCGATCCCAGTTTCTTGACCTCGTGACCGTCCATTCGGAAGATGAAGTCGTCGCGGTGAATCCCAAAGTTCGTGCGCTGCATGGCCAGATCGCGCGATCGACACTTTAACAGGCCTTCGAGATAGTTTGTCTGAGACACATCGCTCTCGTACACGAGGCTATATTGCTCTTGTCCGGAGACTATAAAAGTACAATAGCGTTCGAGTGCCGGCGCGAACTCCCGGGCGAAATGCACCCTCCGCTCATAAATAAAGGAACCGCTCAGCGCCAGTTGGTGATCATAGGATTCAACAGCCACCCAGTCGATGGTGCCTCGCTCCTGTCCCATGCGCAATAGGCTATTGCGCTGTTTCAGGTGGTGGTTGTAGCGGATCAGGTGGTCGAGGTACGATTGGTCGATCTGTGAAACCAGGGAATCGAAGAATCTTCTGCGCGGTTCACTGCCCTCCCGGATAAGGTCCACGTCGTCGGGCGCGAAAAGAATGACCGGGTACCTGCCAATGTGTTCGCTCAGTTTCTGGTAGTCGAGCCCATCGACCTTAAACACCTTCCGCGCACCCGACTGAAGGCTACTCATCACGGTGTGGACGCCCGTTCCACCTGAGAAATTTCCCTTGACCATGAAGAACGGTTGATCGTGGCGGACCAGCTGAAGGTCCTGGGTGGCAAAGGCGCTTTTCGTGAAAGCGAGGTAGTAGATGGCATCCAGTAGATTGGTCTTTCCGCTCCCGTTGGGGCCGACCAGCACATTGATTCTTGAGGGGAACGCCAAACGGGCCTCTTCATACCCCTTAAAATTCAACATATCGAGTGTTTCGAGCCGCATCAGGGATTTAGTGTGGAAAGTTTGGCGAATGTTCGTTTGGCAATTAATTTCGCAACTCGGACTAAAAATAGGGATATGCCTACGACAACCAAAGCGAAGAAAGAACCCGTGGCTGATGCAAAGAGCGACCAGCAGGAATTCTCAAAGGACACTTATGTGTTCTGGTATGAGAGCATGCAGCTGATGCGGAAATTCGAGGAGAAGGCAGGACAGCTTTATGGTATGCAGAAAATCAAGGGTTTCTGCCACTTGTACATTGGTCAGGAAGCCTGCGCTTCCGGCTCGGTCTCTGCCCTGAGAAAAGGTGACAAGTACATCACCGCATATCGCGACCACGGTCATCCGTTGGCCTTGGGCACCGATCCCAAGGCGTTGATGGCGGAACTCTACGGCAAAGAAACGGGCACAACTAAAGGCAAGGGCGGTTCCATGCACATTTTCGACAAGGAGGTTGGCTTTGTAGGTGGCCACGGTATCGTTGGTGCGCAAGTTCCCCTGGGCGCGGGCATCGCGTTTGCCGAAAAATACAACAAGACCGGTAACCTCTGTATGGCTTACATGGGTGATGGGGCAGTGCGTCAAGGTGCGTTTCACGAGACGTTAAATCTGGCCATGCTTTGGAAGCTCCCGGTGATATTTGTTATTGAGAACAATGGTTACGCCATGGGAACATCGGTCCAACGATCCTCCAATGTAACAGAACTCTATACACTCGGAGAAGCCTATGACATGCCCTCTGAGCCTGTTGATGCCATGAGCCCGGAGGCGGTACACGTTGCCGTGGCCCGGGCGGCAGAGCGGGCCCGCGCCGGCGAAGGTCCTACCCTCCTGGAATTCAGAACCTACCGCTACAAAGGCCACTCTATGTCGGATCCGCAGAAATACCGTAGCAAGGATGAGGTGGAGCAGTACAAGCAGCGCGACCCGGTTGAAATTCTTCGCAAGACCATCCTCGACAAACGCCTGCTCACCGAACAGGAATTAAATACGATCGATGAGAAAATTGTGGCGAAGGTTGAGGAAAGCGTGAAATTTGCGGAGGAATCCAAATTTCCTGATCCTTCGGAGGCCCTCACCGACGTATACGTCCAGACGGACTACCCATTCATCCTGGACTAATCTTTCTCAATTTGTTAAGTATTGTCTAATTCGTAGTTTTGCGCCCCGACTACCTGGCCGAATCGGCCAAGGTACGCGGAAATTTGAAACAACAATGGCTAAGAAGGAAGAACACAAGCACGAGCTCCTTGAGAACCCCGAAGCGCTGAAAGAAAAATTGGTTGGTGCCGAGACCTGGGTCGAAAGCAATTCAAAATTGGTTGCCGGCATCGGCGTAGTGATCGTACTCATAGTGGCCGGCTATTTTGGCTTCACCTGGTACAAGAACTCGCAGGATGCCCTGGCGCAAAAAGAAATGTTTCAGGCTGTTTATTATTTCGAGGCCGATAGCCTCGACAGGGCCCTGAACGGCGATGGCAACAACCTGGGCTTTTTGGCGATTATTGACGACTACAAGTTCTCGAATGCCGCAAACCTCTCGAACTATTATGCCGGTGCTGCTTATTTGAAGCAAGGTAAGTTCGAACTGGCTCGTCTGTACCTTCAGGATTTCAGCGCAAGCGACCTTTTGATACAAGCACGCGCCTACAGCCTCATCGGTGACACCTATATGGAGGAAGAAAAATATGAAGATGCTGCCAAGTTTTACAGCAAGGCGGCGAACTATGAGCCTAACAAGTACTTCTCCCCGACCTACCTGATGAAGGAGGCACTCGCCTACGAAAAGCTCAACCAAAACGATAAGGCTAAGGAAACCTACGATAAGGTAATCACCCAGTATTGGGATTCCGGTGAATTTCAGAACGCCCGCAAACTGAAGGCTCGTTTGGAGACAGCAGCCAAATAGCTCTGGCAAGTCATGAGTCGAGAGTCATGAGGTGTTCGTAGTAATAAATAGTATTTGAGCTCTAAAAGGCTATCAACCAAAGACTACTCAGGACCCCCTACTAACTACTATTTCTGTGTCTGGCCCGCTCACGTCCGGTAAAATCAAAAGCAAGTCTTCCCTGCATAAGCGGAAATTCGCTATCGTGGTGGCTGAATGGAATGCCACTATAACGGATGCCCTATTTGCCGGCGCGCGGGAATGTCTGATTGCCCATGGCGTGCCTGCAAGCCACATCATCAGACGAAATGTACCGGGATCATTCGAACTCACACTCGGTGCCCTTTGGATGGCCGAGAAGAAAAGCATCGACGCGGTGATCTGTCTGGGTTGTGTGATTCAGGGGGAGACCCCGCACTTCGATTACATCTGCCAGGGTGTAACGGTGGGGCTAACAGAAGTCACCATCAAGACTCGAAAGCCGGTGATCTTTGGCGTACTCACCACACTAAACCTGGAACAAGCCATGGATCGCGCAG
>DATHKA010000349.1:0-2879 GCA_035489615.1 Chryseolinea sp. | reverse complement strand
CCCGTCTCATCACTTACAGTCCCGGTCACCGCCCTGTCCTGGGCGACCGCAACCGAAGCTAGCATTAGCATAATTGCCAATGACAAACTCAAGCTTCCGTAGAGTTTTTTCATAAATCATCGTTTGGGTTTAAATATTTGGTTAGACAAGTTGGTGCACTTCCAAGGAGATCTGCGGTCAAATTGGGGAGTGCATTATTCGAAGGTAGAAAAAAGTTGCGTCGCAATCGAAATAGTTTGCCTTTTATTTTCGCAATCGTTGACGCAATCGATTCCGTTTTCGTTTCCTAATCTCCGTTTGGGTTATTTAGGTGGTCTTCGCAACCGATGTCGCAACAACTATAAACCCCTTCCGCTGCCCGTTTTGGCATATTTCATAATCGCAAACACCCCACGCCATTTTCCGTTATTAGTCGTATTTTCGGCCCGTTTTACAATCCAAAATGAACCATTTCGACCGGCACCCTCTATACCTTACCAACTCGCTCTCAGGACAGAAGGAACTATTCACACCCGTTAATCCCGGGCACATCGGTATGTACGTATGCGGTCCCACCGTCTATAGCGATGTTCACCTCGGCAACGTGCGCACCTTCATGATGTTCGATACAGTTGCCCGGTATCTTCGATTCCTCGGCTACAAAGTTCGCTACGTGCGCAACATCACCGACGTCGGCCACCTCGAGAACGATGCCGACGAAGGAGAAGATAAGATCGCTAAGAAGGCACGCCTCGAACAGCTTGAACCCATGGAGGTGGTGAAGCACTACACCGAAGGATTCCACGAGGTCATGCGGCAGTTCAATATCCTCCCTCCCAGTATCGAGCCGTCAGCAACCGGACACATTGTCGAGCAGATCGAGATCGTAAAAAAACTCCTGGCTAAGGAACTGGCTTATGAAGTCAATGGCTCCGTCTATTTTGATGTTACCAGATACAACGAGGCGCATCACTATGGAATACTCAGCGGCCGTGTCATTGAGGAACTGCTGGAAAGCGGACGCAAACTCGACAGCCAGGATGAAAAGCGAAACAAGGTCGACTTTGCCCTCTGGAAGAAAGCATCGCCTTACCATATCATGCGTTGGCCTTCACCCTGGGGCGTTGGATTTCCCGGCTGGCACATCGAGTGTACGGTTATGAGCACCAAGTACCTGGGGGAAACGTTCGATATCCACGGCGGCGGAATTGACCTGAAGTTTCCGCATCACGAATGCGAAATCGCGCAAGCCGTGGGAGCCAATGAAAAGTCGCCTGTCAATTACTGGATGCATGCCAACATGCTTACCGTAAACGGACAGAAGATGAGCAAATCACTCGGTAATTCTTTCCTGCCCAAAGAACTGTTTGCCGGAACACATCAACTCCTCGATAAGGGGTATGGTCCGATGACCGTACGTTTTTTCATGCTTCAGTCACACTATTCCAGCACGCTCGACTTTTCGAACGAAGCCCTGCAGGGAGCGGAAAAGGGATTCAAACGTTTGTCTTCTGCCTTGGCTATCGTGAAGAAATTGGCGCATAGCGGTAGCGTTGGAACTGTGGATATCAACTTGTCGCAAACGCTGAACGGTCACGTAGATTCGTTGTTCGCTCAAATGAGCGACGACTTCAACACGGCGAAAACGCTGGCGGTCTTGTTCGAGATGTCCTCGCGTATCAACGATTTCAAATCCGGCAACACTCCCCTATCGGCAGTGTCCGCTCAGGATTTCGACCGGTTCCGTACCTATTACATCGCATTCATGGAAGAGGTGCTCGGACTAAAAGAAGAAGAAACACAGAACGATGCTTTGCTGGAGGGTGTTATTCATGTGCTGATTGATCTCCGTAGGAAGGCACGTCTGGATAAGAACTTCGCGCTGTCAGACAAAATACGCGATGAGCTTAAAGCCAGGGGCGTTCAGCTAATGGACGGCAAGAATGGGGAAATGACCTATAGTGTAGATTAACACCGTGCATTTAGCGGTAGCCTGGCAAAAGGCGACCGGGAGGGTCATCCGTTGATGTAATTGACGGATTTTGAGACTTTATTACTGAATATTGAGCATCAGAATCAGTTTACCGAGGTGCAACTCATCAAAAAGATCTTCATTCTGCCTATCCGTCTTTATCAATGGACGCTTTCGCCTATGCTCGGTGCGTCGTGCCGGCATACACCCAGTTGCTCCCATTATGCCATTCAGGCCATCGAAGAGTGGGGCGTGCTGAAGGGTATCTGGTTAGGGATGAAACGTATTGCGCGCTGTCACCCTTGGGGTACTCACGGATACGATCCTGTCCCCCGGCGTAATTCCCAGCACGGCGAGGGTGGCCCAACACACCGCTAGCATAAATTTCCCTTTCTTCTCAATCGATTTCAGAGCTGGATATTGCATAAAATCCTATTTTACAGACTTGTTATCTATACCATGACAGATTTTCAGATTAAGAAGACCGCAAAGTCCTATGATGTTTGCATCGTTGGCTCCGGAGCGGGCGGCGGAATGGCGGCCTATGTGTTGGCAAAAGCCGGCGTTAAGGTCGTCCTCCTCGAGGCTGGTCCCCTGTACGATCCCGCCAAGAACGTTACGCAACTGAAGTGGCCCTGGGAATCTCTTCGCCGCGGGGCGTCATCCCCTTACCGGAACTTCGGCGATTTCGATGCCGCTTATGGCGGATGGGAAATCGAGGGGGAGCCGTATACCCGTAAAGATAACACTGAGTTTGACTGGTTTCGGTCTCGCATGGTCGGGGGACGCACCAATCACTGGGGCCGCATTTCACTGCGCTTCGGTCCGAAAGATTTTAAACGCAAGAGCATAGACGGTCTGGGTGACAATTGGCCCATTGCTTACGAGGACGTGGCACCGTTTTATGACAAAGTAGATAAACTCGTTG
>DATHKA010000348.1:0-13134 GCA_035489615.1 Chryseolinea sp. | reverse complement strand
TCGTACCGATCAGATCATCATTGTCGCCGCGCTGGGCGCAGTGGTAATGTACATCATCAGCCTGCTGTCCCTGTTCGTCCTGAGACGGAACGACCCCCATTTGATCCGCCCCTTTCGGGTGCCGTTCTATCCGTGGTTTCCCGCTATTGCCCTATGCTGCTCACTCGTGTGCCTGGTGGCTATTGTATACTTCAACCTGGTATTAAGTCTCTATTTTTTCGGAGGACTCGGATTCGTATTGGGTATATTTACCTGGATGAAAGGGAGTGGGCCAAATGCGATTCTCAACGATCTGAATCCTGGCACCCGCCGACGCGAAAACCCATAGTGCTGCGCATGTCATTTCGTTACACCGTCCGAAATCACACTTTCGCGTTCGACAATCTTCGAACGTTATTGGCCAAGGCTACTCCGCTGCGGTCGGGAGACGTATTGGCCGGTATTGCAGCGCAGACGTACGAGGAACGCGTCGCCGCACAGTTGGCGCTTGCCGACCTTCCGCTATCACACTTTGTAAAAGAAGAAGTTGTTCCATTCGACACTGATGAAATCACCCGCCTGATCGCCGATGATCACGACCGGACTCTCTTCTCTGAAATCGCGCACCTTACCGTTGGTGAGTTTCGCGAATGGTTGCTGTCTGATACAACGGTACCCGAAGAACTGCAGCGGCTGAGGAAAGCTATCACACCTGAAATGGCTGCCGCCGTTTCCAAGATCATGAGAAATCAGGATCTGATAGCTGCTGCAAGGAAGTGCCATGTCGTTACCCGGTTCCGTACAACGATAGGGCTACCCGGAAGATTCTCGACGCGACTTCAGCCAAATCATCCCACCGATGACCTGAACGGAATTGCCGCCAGCGTAATTGATGGTATCCTATATGGAAGCGGCGATGCAGTGATCGGCATCAATCCTGCCACCGACAGCCCTCAAGTCGTTAGAAAATTACTGGAGATGCTCGATCGACTTAGAGTTAAGTTCGAGATGCCCGTTCAAACCTGTGTGCTGAGTCATGTCACGACCACACTGGAGTTAATAAAAAAGCACGCTCCCGTCGATCTCGTGTTCCAATCTATCGGCGGAACTGAAGCCACCAATCGAAGCTTTGGAATTTCCCTGTCGCTGTTGCAGGAAGCCTACGAGGCCGGTCTCTCGTTGCATCGCGGCACGATAGGCAACAACGTAATGTATTTTGAGACCGGTCAGGGCAGCGCCCTCTCAGCCCAGGCACACGGCGGCGTCGACCAGCAAACGCTCGAGGCACGGGCCTATGCTGTCGCCCGCAAATTCGATCCGCTGCTGGTCAATACCGTTGTCGGCTTCATCGGCCCTGAATATCTCTACGATGGAAAACAAATCATACGGGCGGCACTTGAAGACCACTTCTGTGGCAAGCTCATGGGTTTGCCTATGGGTGTCGACGTCTGTTACACGAATCATGCAGAGGCTGACCAGGACGACATGGATAATCTCCTCACGCTGTTGGGAGTAGCCGGTTGCAACTTTGTAATGGGCGTACCGGGTGCCGACGATATCATGCTGAACTATCAATCAACCTCGTTTCACGATGCGCTGTATCTGCGCAAGGTATTAGGACTCAGAGCGGCACCGGAGTTCGAGGCTTGGTTAATCAGACAAGGTATTGCCAGCGAATCCGGCGAGCTGATAGCCCACTCGATGCACGAAAAGTTGCTGCAATCATTTTATTCGTCATGACCGATCTGCCAAATACCGGCCTTGTACAACCAGACCGCTGGACGCAGCTGCGGGCGCTGACTTCAGCAAGGATTGCCTTGGGACGATCGGGTGTGAGCATTCCCTCGCGCGAACTCTTGTCGTTCCGACTCGATCATGCTCATGCGCGCGACGCGGTGTACTCCACCCTCGACATAAACGCCTTGCAGCGCGGTCTCGAGCCCCTCGGGTTGATCACGCCGGTAGTGCAAAGCGAGGCACTAAACCGCGAGATGTATATTCAGCGCCCTGACAAGGGTCGTCGATTGGAAATCACCGCCGCAACCGCGTTGGCCGCTCAGATAAGTCCGGGGAAATTGGTGATCGTACTGGCCGATGGACTCTCTGCGGAAGCCGTGAACAGACATGCCATCTCACTGATCAATGATTTGTTACCGCGGCTTTATGACGCCGGCATCAGTACCAGGCACTGTGTGCTTGCTTGCCAGGGAAGGGTCGCCCTGGGCGACGATATTGGGGAGCGGCTGCACGCGGAAATCGTGCTTGTGTTGATTGGCGAACGACCGGGCCTGTCTTCACCCGACAGCCTCGGTGCCTACCTGACCTACCGTCCTCGTGTCGGTTTGACCGATGAATCGAGAAATTGCGTGTCCAACATCCGCCCGGAAGGTCTATCCTATCACCATGCTGCCAACAAACTATTTTACCTGATCACACAAGCCACATACCTTCAGTTGTCGGGAATTGGGCTCAAGGACAATGACGGTTTAAAAAAATAGATTTGGTCACATCCGTTTCAAATATTTACTTTGCAATCCCAACATGACTCCGTAGCTCAGCTGGTAGAGCAATTGACTCTTAATCAATGGGTCGAGAGTTCGAATCTCTCCGGGGTCACGATTATTTGTTGATTTGTCGATTTGTTGATCTGTTGATTGAATTACCCCTGCTTTGCAGCGGACGTTAAATCAACAAATCAACAGATCAGCAAATCAATCAATAACCGGGGGTGTTAGCTCAGCTGGTTTAGAGCACTACCTTGACAGGGTAGGGGTCATTGGTTCGAATCCAATACATCCCACGGATTATTCTTGATTTTTTTTATCTGTTGATTTGTCGATTGGGGTTCGACGCCTAATGATTTCTATCCCTCATTCCTACTTCTTAACTTTTTGATTTCGACAACGCCCGCGCTACACCTTTGCGTATGTGGATTGTTTCGACATTCTGGTGAACTTTTCAACTTGCGAAGGTAGATTTCCCATATCGGCCTTGGTTACTGAACCGAACTTCCAGGCCATTCGACCCTGCATTTTTGAACTTGGCAGGGTCAGGTGTTTACATCGCCGCAACGGCATGTATATAGCTTCGTGGTTATCGTTCTATCATAACCGATCAAACTTTACACTATGAAAAGAAAAAGTGGCTGGTTATTTATTGCTGTAATAGGACTTGCAGCAGCTTGTAATGAGGATGAGGCAAGTAATTCCATTTCGTCCGATGAAGCCGCCGCTATTGTGGCCGTTTCACTCTCGTCCAATGGTGTCAATTCCATCTCGTCAACATCGGCTCAGTATGCATCAGATGCACTCGACGGTGATGTTGGGGGTAGGGTTGCTACTTGTGGATTTACTGAAGCACTCGAGTATTCGACGGAAAGCGATGAGGGCGCTGTGAACGCATTTAGCTTCGATTTCGACTACGCTTTCGAATTGAAGTGCGAAGGGGATGAACCTTCTGCCCTTGGCGTTGGACTGAACTACACAGGAGATTTTACTTCATTTAATCATTCTTTCGACTGTTCAGGCTTGGCAACACTGCAGCTGGATGGCCTTCATTCGGAGGCCGCTGCGTTTGAGATGAATGGAGAATACAAATACAACGGAACTTTTGTCGACAAGCAAAAGAACCAATCTGTCAGCAGCAATATCGTCATGACATTGACCGACATAGCCATTAGCAAGTCTCTTTACCAGATCACAACAGGTAAAGGGTCATATTCTATCAGCGGCACAGTTCCATCAAAGGGATCGTTCAAGTATAGCGGGGAAATTGTATTTCTCGGTGCCGGACAAGCTGAGGTGAGCGTTAATGGTGTGGTGTATGTGGCCGATATGAATATCGGTACAGCGACTAAGAAGTAGTAAGATTACACGCCGCCTCGAAAGGTCGCCGAAGCTCATCGGCGGCCTTTCTCTTTTTACGGTTAGTAATTTCGCGGTTAGCAACCGCCGCCGCGAGGAGACCTTACGGCCAACAGCCCAAAAGGCGTTTGCAACAATATGCTCAGCGGAGCACTGGCGGGCAAGCCCTTTCGCGCACCGGATTTCACGAACGATAATTCTGACCATTCTCCACCCATTATCTTTGGGCTCGCTGGCGTGAGTTTGAAGTAGTGGTGCGGAAGAAAGAGGTCCTCTTTGATAAAGAAAGGATGCTCCTGATCGGCGCGGTACACATTGCCGGAGTAGTCCATCAAGAGTATCTCGCTCTTGATTAGTACCACTTTGTTTATGGCGCTTCGCCTATAAACGGGCTCCCACGCGAGTCCATCGGTTGAGCGCACAACACCCTGATGCGTGCTGGCATAAATATACCGATCGTTACATGCGAACGCATTGATCTGCACGCCTCCCAGCAACCGCTGCCAGGTGCCATCCCGAACATTGACCCTGTAAATTCCGTCGTCCGTTCCTGCGTACACCTCACCCGCGCGGCCTGAAAGGGCCCGTACGTTGTCATCCGGCCGTTGCCCTACGGGATGCCAGCTGCTGCCTTCATCCGCAGAATAATATAATCCGCCTCGGTCCAGACCTGCAAACAGGACCTGATTGTTGCTGAGCAAAGATATTACGCGTGATTCCTTGGGCAAACCAGATGACTGAATGTACCAGCCGTTCTGGTCCATTGCCCAGATCCCATGACCGTTGGTGCCTGCAAAGACCCGTTTGTTGTGAAGGATGAGAACATTAATGCCGTCATCGTCCGGGAATCCATGATCGCCGCGATTCCAGGTAAGCCCATGGTCCTGGCTGACAAAAACACGGCTCTCTTCGGTTGGACGGGCTGCCATTGTCGAAGATAAAATCAGGGCTGCCAGCCACGCATTTACTGTTAGGAATGTATTCATTTTGACGCTGCGTTTAGTGAAAACTCTATGGTTATAACATCCGAGATTGCGCCGTCGCCCACTTCTGAAAACACTTTGCCTGAATTTGAATTCGATCGCCCACCGCGTTCAATAAGGCATGTCCGTGTCTTTTATGGTAAGCATGTCGGCTGTGATGAAACCGCTGGCTTTGGAGGCTTGACCAAAACAATCAGGCAGTATCGCGCACGCGATCATGGTACATAAAGTACATCATGTTCTCATAGCGCGTTGATTCAGGTACAAACGTAGACGCGCGAATCCCATCATTTGCAAAACCCTTGTAAAAACATGTTAACGAAATGTAAATTTTTCACAGAACTCCTTTTTCATTAATAGATTTACAGGATCAACGGCTATATGCGAAACAACAGGGTTTTTCGGGTGCTGGTTGTGCTGGGTATTTCCAGTCTCGTCGGGTTGCTCGTCATACAGGTGTATTGGTTTGCATCTGCATACAGCCTGGAAGAAAAACGTCTCAACGAGAGGATAACACTGGCGCTCCGCGATGTGGCCAACCAGGTCGGCGATATTCGTGGAGATCGCCCGGCAGTGCTGCAGAAACTCTCCACCAATAGATTTCAGCTAACCTACTCCAGGGGCGTCACGTATGAAATGCTTGACTCATTGGTGCGGATCACCTTTTTAGCGCACGACCTTTCACTTCCTTTTCAGGTGATTGCATACAACGGTGGTCGCGATATCACGTTCGGCAACTTTTATCGTCAGGGTGCTCGTTCGGAAGGGGAAGCGATGTGCCTGAAACACGGCATGGCCACGGCCACCGCGGGACTGATAACGATAACCTTTCCCGAACAAACAGCCAACATTGTCGGCGGTATGGAGCTTTGGATCTTTTCAGCCTCTATGTTCGTATTCGTACTGGCGGTCATGCTGATTATGATGCTCAGGCTGTCGAGGGAAAAACGTCGGGCAGAATTGCGTGTCGACTTTATCAGCAATATGACACACGAATTGCAAACGCCTATTGCCAACATCGCTCTCGCCAGTGAAGTGTTGAAGAAAAGCGGCGACACGGCAAGCCGATCCCTTCACTATGCCAATATTATCTCTTCTGAAAATCTACGACTCAAAGCGCACATTGATCAAGTACTCCAGACAGCGATGCTTGAGAAGGGCGAACTCGCCCTTAGTAAACAGGAGGTGGATATAAATGAAGTTGTGCGGGAGATTTCGTCTGTTTTTAAAGAGCGAATTGAGGTGAGAGGCGGACAATTTTCACTAATCATCGAGGCGAAGAAACCCATGGTGTTTGCGGATGGGCTTCACCTCAAAAATATTCTATACAACCTTTTGGACAACGCGGAAAAGTACTCTCCGGAATCTCCGGATATATCAGTATCCACCACCGATCACGCAGGTGGCGTGATGGTGTCAGTGAGCGACAAAGGGATGGGCATCGTGAAGGAGTATCAATCCAGGATCTTTGAAAAGTTCTTTCGTGCCTCGAAAGGAAATGTGCACGACATCAAAGGCTTTGGCCTGGGCTTAACTTACGTAAAAGGGATTGTGGAGGCGCATAACGGTACCGTTACGGTACGCAGCACTCCCGGTGAGGGTAGTCGGTTTGAAGTGCTGCTGCAAAACTGCCTTTGAAAATGCCAGCCAGGATATTGATTGCCGAAGATGACGACAACATGCGGTTTATGTTGCAAGACAACCTGGAAATGGCCGGATATCGTGTTTGTGCCGTGGGTGATGGCCAAACTTGCTTAAGTGTATTTCTCAAAGAAGAGTTCGATCTATGTCTTCTGGACGTCATGCTGCCCCGAAAGGATGGATTCACGCTTGCCGCCGACATTCGGAAGATCAATAAAGATATCCCTGTAGTGTTCCTCACGGCTAAATTGTTGAAGGAAGACCGTATCCAGGGTTTTCGCATCGGTGCCGACGATTATGTCACGAAACCCTTCAGCATCGAGGAGCTGATTCTTCGGATTGAGGTAATTCTGAAACGTGTATATCACACGCCCACCCGCGCAGATAGTGCATCTACTTATGATCTGGCCGGCAGCTTTTTTAACTATCACGACCAGACCGTCAGTTCATCCACGGGCACGATTGTCCTGACGAGTAAAGAAGCTAAGCTGCTGAGGCTGTTTTGCATCCACCGAAATCAAGTGATCGAGCGGGATCTTATTCAGAAGGCGATCTGGGAAGATGAAGGCTATTTCGTAGGCAGGAGCATGGACGTGTTCATCTCACGATTGCGTAAAATATTTCGCCACGATCCCTGCATCTCATTTCAAACAATACATGGCATTGGTTACAAGCTTTACGTCAAAGAAAAGCCTGTACATTCCTAATGAAGATCGTATTGGTGAATTGAATCAATGGTTTCAAAGAAAGCCCAACACCATTGGTCAATGATAAGCTGACCATTGATCCTCTATGGTCAATTCCTTGCTATCATCATATTCGCCAACCTCGTATCCCTGTTGTAAATGTCCTTTCTCACATTCAGGGCGCCATCACGTCCCACCCATGCCGTGAAGTACGCAATGAATACCGGTACGGGTTTGTCCAGCGTTACCCATTTTTCAGTGTTCGATTGCATGGCCGCATCGATCTTCTTCGATGTCCAGGCAGAATTATTGAGCAGCAGATACATCGCCAGTTTCTTTGGCTCCGCCAGGCGAATGCATCCATGGCTGAATGCGCGGCTGTCCTTGTTGAAGAGGCTCTTGGATGGCGTGTCGTGCAGGTAGATGTTATAACTGTTGGGAAACAGGAATTTCACACGGCCCAGCGAATTTTTCGGACCCGGTTTCTGCCGCACGCTATTGCCAACCTGCTCCATGTTATGTTTGGCGAGGTAATTCGAATCCCGTTTTATTCCGGGGAGTATCTCATTTTTATAAATACTTTGAGGAACATTCCAGTAGGGACTGAATACGATATATTTCAGATCGCCATTAAAAATAACGGTTTCGTGCATTGGCTGTCCCGCGACAATATTCATGTCCCACACGACCGAGTCATGGTCGTAAACATAAAGTTTGAAGGCAGGAATATTAACGACCAGGTAACTGCCTTCCATGCTCACCGGAACCCACCTGGCTCTTTCCATGTTGAGCACAATGCTTTGTACGATCCTTGAAGCCGGCACATTTAGTTCCTCGATCACGGAAGGTCCAATGACGCCGTCCGACTGCAACCCCCGGCTGTCCTGAAATCGTTTTACCGCCTCCAGGAGGTCCGTCGTGTAGTGATGTGAACTGGTATCGCCGCCAAAGTCGCGCGTCAAGGCGAGTCGTTTTCTGATCTGCGGAATTATGGCCGATGAATCACCCGGCGACAAACGTCCGTCCGGGGCGCGAACCGTAACCCATGTTCCGGACGAGTCAATGTCACTGTACATCTTCAGGTAAGTTCTCAGCAAAGCGTATTGGCGGAACACCGGCTCGTTGGCGTCAATAGATCGCTCCGGGTGCAGTAGCAGGGAATCCATAAGCGCGTCGAGGTCGAGCTTCTTGCGCACCAGGTACCAGTCCAGCTTCTCTTCGTCGGTTTGTCCCATGCCTTGCCAGACATGCCTGGCAAAGCTGAAATATTGTGCCGTGAGCATGAGTTCGGCGTCTGCATTCATGGGCTCCTTCCGCAGGAGGCTATCCGTGTCGTCCATCATGGCCGTGAAATTTTCCACGTAGGGTAGCGGTGTCGTTATTCCTTCCAGATGGATGTGCGCTATTCTGTTGAAAAGACTTCCTGCCTGCTCGATCAGTCCATTTTGATCATACCAGGCATAGGCATAGTTACGTTTGTCATAGAACTGGTGGAGATTTCCCGCGTAGTCAGCAAACTTCGGATAGCGATCCAGGAACAGTTTGAGGTCGGCGCTGTCGAACGTTAGCTCACGTTGATTGCTGAAGTTTCCCGCGACGGCTTGTTTGTCCCGTTGGATTTCGGGGGACGCCTGAACGTGCGGCTCTTCAATACCGCGGTAGCCTGGGCGCGTGCAGGTACATATCACAGAGCAAAAGGCGACAATAACAAAGAGAAGAAGCCGGTTCATTCTTGTATGCATAGATCCAGGTGTCAACAATTACAAGTGGGGTACCCTGATCAAAGGTAATCTTCGCGGCTATTTTCTGAACCCCAGCATGTGATGATTAATCTGATTATTCAAGTTTTGGACTATCGTTGGTAATTTGTGTCGTGGGAATAGGATAGGGTAATGGTTCTCTATGATTTCCTCGGGCAATCCTGCATCTCTTCCTATGAGCACCGCACCTGACCGGCAACCGGATCATCCTTGCAAATGTTTGTTGTGAGGACAACGGTCTGACCTTATCTTTGACCATGCTTAAGCAATTGCATCTTGTATTGATATTCGTTACCGCAGCGTCGGCCACATCCGCCCAATATATTCCCAAGTTCGACATTCAGGGTCATCGCGGCGCCCGCGGGCTGATGCCCGAGAATACCATTCCCGCTTTTCTTACCGCGCTTGATTCGGGTGTGACCACAATTGAGTTGGATGTTGTCGTAACCAAGGACAAGCAACTCGTATTGTCTCATGAACCGTGGATGGCTGCCTCAATATGCTACGATTCGGCGGGCGGAATCATGGCCGACAAGGACGAGAAGAAATTCAACATCTACCAGATGACTTATACCCAGGTCAGCAAGTTCGACTGCGGAGCGAAGGAAAATGGAGAGTTTCCAGAACAGAAAAAGATTTCTGCCAGCAAGCCGTTGTTGAGAGATGTCATTGTTGCCGTGGAAAATCGCATCAAGAGTTACAACTATTACGAAGTGGACTACAATATTGAAATAAAGAGCAGTCCGGAAACCGACAAGAAATTTCATCCCTCTATAGACGTGTATTCGGAGTTGATCTATGAATTGCTGGATGAATACCTCCCTTTAGACCGCGTAGTCATACAATCCTTCGACTTCCGTGTGTTGAAATACTGGCACGAAAAGCATCCGGAGATCAGGCTGAGCGCATTGGTAGGCAACACCAAATCGATCGATACCAACCTGGAACAGCTGGGATTTCTGCCTTCCGTGTACAGTCCTCAATACAAACTAATCGATAAGGCCAAGGTTCAGTATCTTCATTCCAAGAAGATCCGCGTAATTCCATGGACCGTGAATGACACCCGCGACATGCTGGCGCTGAAGGGTATGGGTGTTGACGGACTGATCACCGACTATCCCAACCGTTCGCGTCGCTTTCGGATGACCTTAAATATTCCGAACAAGAGCGGCCGCTAACTGGTGATGTGAGTGACGTCTTTTCCTTATTATTGCGAAAATTTTCTTTGAATGAAGAGATACGATGTTTTTGGTATAGGCAATGCGATCGTCGATATCGTTACAGAAGTCGAGTTTGACTTTTTTGAGAAGAATAACATAGAAAAGGGCGTCATGACCCTCGTCGATGAAAAGCGCCAGCTTGAGCTCATGAAAGTGATCGACATGAAGCGCAGCAAGATGTCGGGTGGCGGATCGGCGGGAAACACGGTGGTTGCAGCCAGTCAGTTTGGAGCCAAGTGCTTTTATTCCTGCCTGGTGGCAAAAGACGACCTGGGTAAGTTCTTTCTCGACGATATCAAAAGTCACGGCATCGATACCAATCTTACCCACGATAATTGCCCTCCCGGTCATTCGGGGCGATGCCTGGTGATGACTTCACCAGATGCCAGCCGAACGATGAACACCTTCCTTGGCGTGAGCTCGTTCCTGTCGCCAGAACAACTGGACGAACCGGCCATTATCGCGTCGGAGTATATCTACCTGGAAGGATATCTCGTGGCGAGCCCCAAAGGACTAGAAGCGATGAAGGAAGCGAAGCGGATTGCCGAACGAAATAAAGTATCCGTTGCGCTAACTTTCTCTGACCCTAGCATGGTCAAGTATTTCTCGACACAAATGAGTGAAATCGTCGGCGCAAGTGTCGATCTGCTGTTCTGCAACGAAGAGGAGGCGATGATTTTCACCGGTACCAGCAACCTGATTGAAGCCCGAACAAAGCTTCGCGAGGTGGCCAAGCACTTTGTTATCACGCAGGGGGAGAATGGTGCCACGATCTTCGATGGAGACACTTACATCAGCATTGAGCCATACAAGGTCAAGGCGGTGGATACGAACGGTGCAGGTGATATGTTTTCCGGAGCTTTCATGTATGGCATCACGCATGGGCATAGCTACGCGGAGGCCGGTAAGCTGGCATCTCTGGCGTCGTCTAAGGTCGTGGCACAGTGGGGACCCCGGCTGGAAACCTCGCAAGTGACGAAGATTTTGGCAGACCTGGCGGGGCGCTGAGTGCTAATGCCGTTTGACTTGCGTCGCAGAAAAAGACCCAAAACGGACGATGGTTACGACGAAATTGCGGCGGGTCTTGGCGAGGTCAAACAATGAACTGATAATCAATGTGTTTAAACTAAATACGCCAGGTTTCGATGGGGCAATTTGAGGCATTTTTGTATCGGTTTGGTTGGAATTCACAGGAATACTTGACATCTTTGCAGCCCTTTTAAAAGAAAGGGAAACACAAGACGGATCGTGAATCCGGACACATTTTTAAAGCTTGAGCAATGAAACGTACATTCCAACCTTCGCGCACAAAAAGAAAGAACAAGCACGGATTTCGTGAGCGTATGGCAAGTGCCAATGGTCGCCGTGTGCTATCTAACCGCCGTAAGAATGGCCGTAAGAAGCTTAGTGTTTCGAGCGAAAAGACGGTTAAGCACAAATAGGACGCAAATAGTCTCAGGGGAACGGTCGCCTCTTTCGAGATTGATTAAATTCAACTCATGAGGAAGTACACGTTTCCGAAAGATGAGAAACTCACGAGTGAGAAAGTTATACAGGAACTCTTCGAAAAGGGTTCCTCTTTTTATTTGTACCCCTTCAAGGTGTTTTTCATGCCTCATCCCGATCAGGGGCAGCGCGAACACCAGATTCTGATCACGGTTTCGCGTAAGTTGTTTGCCAAGGCGGTTGATCGCAATCAGATCAAGCGTCGCATGCGCGAAGCCTACCGTTTGAATAAGCCTTTTCCTGAAACTCCAAAGAAGCTTGTCATTGCCTATATTTATAGTGTCAAGGAGAAGTTGCCGGCCGCGCAGCTGAAGGAGCGACTCGCGAAAACATTCAAACGCTTCTGAACTATGGGAAGAAGTTATCGCATGTGGAGAAGATTCAAATGGCCTGTCGCAATTGGGATGCTTGCTATATCCAGTCTCGCATTTCGCCAGCCAGTTGAGAAGTATTTTGACATCGCCAAGAGTCTAGACATTTTCGCCACTCTTTTCAAGGAAGTAAATGCCTACTACGTCGATGAAGTAGACCCGGAGAAACTCATTCGCGTCGGCATCGATGGAATGCTTGAATCACTGGATCCTTACACCGATTACATCGCGGAAGAGGACATGGACAATTTCCGCATATCCACCACGGGGCAGTATGCCGGGATCGGGGCGCTTATAGGCATCATTAATAAGAAGGTGGTAATCACACATCCCTATAAAGGATTTCCGGCATACAAGGGAGATCTGCACGTGGGCGATGAGATCATTGCCATAAATGGAAAGAGTACGGCGGGCAAAACGACGTCGGAGGTCAGCATGATGTTGAAAGGCCAGCCGAATACGGAAGTAGAATTGAAAACCAGGCGACCCGGCCAGCGCGAAACAGTTACGCGTTTGTCGCGTGAAAAGATTGTTATTTCTAACGTTGCGTATGCGGGCATGGTTGATAAAGATATCGCTTACATCAAGCTGCAGGATTTCACCGTAGGCGCTTCGCGCGAGGTATCCGAGGCACTTATTCGACTCAAAGGCGAAGGAGCCAAACAATTGATCCTTGACTTAAGGGATAATCCCGGCGGCCTGTTGCACGAGGCCGTGAATATTGTGAGTCTGTTGCTGCCGAGGGGTAGCGATGTCGTATCGACGAAGGGAAAAGTAGAATCGTGGAACAAATCGTACAAGACGCTTAATACACCCGTCGACACGACCATTCCCGTTGTTGTGTTGGTCAGTGAGGGCAGCGCGAGTGCTTCTGAAATTGTTGCCGGAGCACTCCAGGATTACGATCGGGCCGTGCTCATGGGTGCGAATACCTTCGGTAAAGGACTTGTGCAATCCACGCGCCCGCTCTCCTACAATGCCCAGTTGAAGGTCACCACGGCGCGATACTACACACCAAGTGGTCGGTGCATCCAGGCCCTGGATTATACACACAGGAACGACGATGGCACGGTGGAGCGTGTTGCCGATTCGCTCAAGACGGAGTTCAAAACGCGGAATGGTCGT
>DATHKA010000347.1:0-7392 GCA_035489615.1 Chryseolinea sp. | reverse complement strand
CGACAGGTTCGCCTCTGCAATTTCAAGCGCACGGTTCAGAAACTGTTCATCAACGGAAGTAACTGAAATGCTCTTCGGTTCTATTCGCAACTCACGGCTGTAGCTCTTGCGCAACTTCGTCCGCTGATCGAGGAGGTTTTTGATTCTCACCTGAAGTTCCTGGAAATTGAAGGGCTTTGTAACATAGTCGTCCGCACCAAGCTCCAGCCCGGCAAGCTTGCTTTCAATGGTTGCTCTCGCCGTTAACAAAATGAAGGGAATGTGACTGATCCGTTCGTCGGCACGCACGGCGGTACACAAGGTGAAGCCATCCATAAGCGGCATCATCATATCACTCAGGATAAGATCAGGAATTAAATCCAGTGCTTTCTCTAACCCTGTTTTTCCGTTTTCTGCCGTGATAACCCTGAAATCGGCTTCAAGATTTTCCTGAAGGTACTCCCGCAGGTCTTTGTTGTCTTCAATCAGCAAGATGAGTGGAACAGAAGTCGGTAGATCGTCCGATGTATCAGCGTCGGCAATCGGGTCGTCTATTTTTGTATCGTCTTTCGAAAGTGTCCCGGCAATTCCTGCGTGCTGTGGCAATACATTTTGGGAATTGGGGCTATACGTCCCTGGCATTGGCAGGCGAACCGTGAAGGTCGCCCCCGCCCCGTTTTGACTTTCGACTACCACCGATCCTTTCAGTAACGCGATAATCTCCCGCACCAGGGACAACCCGATGCCGCTTCCTTCGAAAGCGCGGGAACTCGAGCTATCCACCTGAAAAAAGCGATCGAAAATATGATCTAATGCGTGTAATGGTATTCCGGGTCCCGTGTCACTCACCGAAATGACGATCTCATCCTTATTATCAACGGGCACCAAAACTTTGAAGTCGATGCGTCCATTTTCCGGCGTGAACTTAAATGCGTTTGAAAGAAGATTGTACAATACCGTTTCAAGTTTGGCGGTGTCGAATATGGTTTCGTAGGCGCCTGGCGGAATGTCTACCTCGTATCGGATGGCCTTTGTGTCCGAGAGCGATTCGAATGAAGCAGCCACCACACGAAGAAAATACAGAAAATCGGCACGCTGTTCCACGACTTTGAGCGTACCCGACTCAAGCTTTGCCAGGTCCAGGAGTTGATTGATCAGCTGCTGCAAACGCTTCGCGCTTCGATGCATACGCTCGAGCTCTGTCGTCTTAACGCTGCTGCTGTTGGCAATAAACTTCTCAAGGGGTCCGACTATCAAAGAAAGAGGCGTTCTGAACTCATGAGAAATGTTGATGAAAAAGTTGGATTTCAATGTATCCAGTTCCTTCAACTGCTTCGCATTGGCCGACAGCGCTTCGGATTGTTTTTCCAGCTGCACGTTTTGTTGCCGGATTTCTATGGTATGCCGGGATATCTCAGCCTGAAGGGCAACCTTATCTTTTTCGAGTTGACTCGACCGCCATCTCACCAGTAACCAAACGGCAAACGACAGGATCAAAAAGTAAGCAATGTAGGCGACGCTACTGCGATACCATGGAGCCAATATGATAAAGTCGAACGATTGTGCCTGGCTCACTCTTCCGGCATAATCTTTTGACCTAACCCAAAAGCGGTAGTCCCCCTCCCACAAACTTGAATATTCTTTAATGTTTTCATTGGACCACTCCGACCATTTGTCATCGTATCCGTCAAGCTTGTATTGAAATAGGTTCGTCTCCTCGGCGACGAAATTATTTGAGGTGAACTCAAACCGCAGGGAACTCAGCCCATAGGTGAATGTCGATTCCTTGGTTGTGGTCCCGGTTCCATCAAACAGAATAGAATCACCGCCAACGATAACCTTGTTGATAAATGTTGCAAAAGTCGCCGTATCCAACCCATCATTTGAAAATCGTTGCCGTATCATAAGTTCGGCGCCGATGTGCCACGCAGCGCTATCGTACTCGTCCCAGAAAGTAATAACGCCAACCCGGTCAAAGATCCTGGACATGTCAACTTCCTGGTGTGTGTATCGACTATCTGATGGCGTTACGATGAATAGCTTTCGGGTTCCCGTCTGCGCGCGTTTCGTCTTCATGAGGAAGGCGCCGTTCCTATTCTCTTCGGTTACCGGAAAGACCGGAAGGCTGTCAAATCCAAAAGTGAAAGAAAACAACGAATCTTCCTCAAAACGCTGCTGCTGGTAATTAAAGCGAAAGAGCTGACTTTCAGTCCCCACCCGAAAACTCTCATATCCGCCCACGGAGCTGATCTTAATGAAGCCGTCTGGAAGACCTTGCGCCGCGCCGAAATGTCGGGTATCCGGTTCATCGTAGTCAACGATACCCTCGTCGTTGATATATGAAATCAGAACAGCTCCTTGCGAGAACGTGTTGATCCAAAGCTTGCCTGGCAGCGTCTCGTTGAATTTGATATTATCAAGTCGAAGGCTGTCTATACCTTTCACATTCACCCAATGTTCCTTTACGAGCTTGCGCGATGACAGTGCATGTTCTTCAGCAATCATTATCCTGGTCGTATCCGCCAGAAACCGATGAATGGCAAAGGCCGGCAGTTGTGTGATCCTCGAAACAGTTCCATTTCTTAGTTCGAAGACTCCCAGGCTGGAACTGATTAACAGTCGGTCTCCCATTTGCTCGAAGGTCCAGCAGGTGGCTTGAGGCGGCAAGCCGAGGCGTCGGAAATAAGCTTTTCGATCAGGGAGGTGTGAAGGTTCAAGCTTGAAGGTCCCGTCTATCGTATTGACGTAAATGTCTCCCCGAAACCGGCAGATATCATTAACGGCCGATTCCAGTCCCATGCGTTCATCGTAAACGCTAAGGTTGTTGGCTATTTCCAGGTGGCTGATGCCTTCCTCCAGGGCAAGCCAGAGATTCTGACGCTGATCAACGAACATCCCCCGAATGCTATTCGTCGGAAGCCCATCTTCCCTGCGGATCATCGACTTCACGGCACCGCTCTGATCAAGAATCACCACACCCCCTGACTTGGTTCCTATTCCTATATGTCCGCCGGGCAGGTTAAGTCCGGTATACACCTCGTATTGTTTCAGGTATGCGTTCGCCGCTGTTTGAAACACGGTGACCTGCTTGCCGTCGTATCGGTATAAGCCATCGTATTTCGTACCGAATACAATACCGGCGTCGTCGGTTGGTATGGCGGCATAAATACGGATGTTGCGAAACGCCTCACCACCAGGTGCCGCCGTGAACTTTCCATTGCTGAACAAGAGAAGTCCTGAAGTCGGCTCCGATGCGTATAGCCTGTTGCGCCAAACGAATGTTTTGTGGAAGGCAGATTTATCGGGCCAGGACGAAAATTCAAATCGCTCGTCATTCCATTGAAACAGACCGATCTCCGATTCAAAGTAAACTTCGTCATTGATAATTTGAATACTCCAGATATTGCCCATTTTCTGAAGATCGGATGGCAGCTTGTCGAGGAGGGAAACGTATACTGACTGGCCATTGTCCTTGCGTTCGATGTATCCCAAATCATCGAGCGCACCAATAAATACCCGGCCATCCTTTCGCTTGATCATAGAGCGGATGACACTCTCTGAAGGTGTCTCGATTAACGACCATCTTTTGCCGTCATATAAGAGCACGCCGTCTCCATTGGCAAACAACATGTTGCCGTACGAGTCCTGGATCACTGCCCAGTTTTGAGCCACTGCATTGTAAATGTTGCCGCTGTAGTTTTTTACATAAAAGTTCCCGCTTTCGCGATCGTAGCGTGAAGGATCCTTCCCGAACGGCTGAGCACCCGCGCTATAGATAAACAATACGCTAACCAGGAGACCAGCGACCAATTTTGCGCGAGGCGATGACATACAATGCCGAGGGGTAGAGCGCTAAGATGCGGGATATTTCTTGAAGATAAAAGGAGTTGTGTTCTGGCTCGTCTTTGCTCATCGGTATCCGTTGTAAGATGATTGTATTCTTGCCGCCAATATTGTCAACTACCTTATAGTCATAATTACTATTAGCTACTGCCGAAAACAAGCGACGTACGTCGGAGAAATCCAAATTTGATGATCCGCGCCACTGCCAACGGACGACCTGCCGATCCTTCCCGACCGTTAGGCGTGTAAAATTGATCCTTACTGCCCCTTGAAGTGTTCCAAAATTGGTTGAGAATGCATTTTTATGATTATTTTCATTATTTAGAGCCAAGAATTAAGCCTATGTCCAGGGTTCCGGCCATCTCTGTCATAACACCTGTGTGGAACGGTCTTCCTTATATCAAAGAAGGTATAGAATCCGTATTAGCCCAGGAGTTTCAAAACTGGGAACTGCTCATCGGAGACAATGGTTCGACTGACGGAACCCGGGAGTATTTGGCTGGGCTGACCGATTCAAGGATTCGTATCTACCATCACGAAACCAATCGGGGGATTTCCGGAAATCTGAATTTTCTGTTTGCAAAGGCCACGGCTCCGCTAGCCTACATTTTGTGTGCCGATGATTATTTTCGTCCTAAAGGGTTGACCGACGTGATGGCGGAGTGGGATTCCTCAAAACCAAGCGTCGCTTTCATTGCCTTCAATCCAGATCCCTGTGCCTGTAAAATAAAGGAGTATGGTTATAACACCCTCCCTAAAAGTATTGGTCCGGCGGAATCAAGGTTGGCGTTCTTTCTATTTGGCAATTTTACCGGTAATCTTTCTAACGTGTCTGTAAAAGTTTCGGCGGTTAATTCGACAGGCGGGTTCGTAGATCATTTAAAAACAGCGTTGGATTTTGAAATGTGGCAGACGCTTGCAAAAACAAATGATCTTATCCTAAGCAAAAAAGATGTCGTGTTCGTAAGAATGCATCAGGGATCGGCTACTCACTATATGACACAGAAAGGTGACGACTATGGGCAATTGATCACCATCTACGAAGATCTCCTGGAACAATTGCCAAACGAGTATATCCGCAAAAGATTGGTTTCTTATTTTAACACACAAATCGTCTCCCAGTATTTTCGGACCGCCATAAAGTATGCGCTTTCAGGAAGGTTTGCGTTCATGAAGAACGTTTTAAAAGTTAAGTCACCGCTCTTGTGGAATACGTGGAGTCAACTATTGATCTGCACGCCGTTGGCCTTGTCGCCGGGCCTGCGGGAGTATTTTGGCGTTAAGTGGGCGCAGAATTTTATGAACCAGCGTAAATTGAAGCAAGGCGAATTTGATTCCTGATCAAATCGCAGCGTCGTTGATCAACGTCTTATGCGATCTATTCACTTCCATATTGCGCGTCAATCCTGTGACTTGCCCCTGACCTGATAAGTATTCGTGCGTATTCGAATCCCTTGATCTTAATGACATCAAATTGAGCCGGATCATCATTCATCCGAACCGCCGTCAAACGCTTATCATTATACCGATACGGAAGCAGGCACGATAGGTCTCTTGAAAACGCCCGTGTTGAGTGAATGATGAACGACAACTGTTCACCTGACCAGCGGATGTCTTTAAATGTCGCTTCGTCTTTTACCTGCAGGAATTCAAGCCATGTGACCTCAGCCCAAACGGGGATGTTGTTCGTCCGGGCATAGTCAAGCATCTTCATTAACGGAACTTCTGAAAAGAAGTATTCATTGTTGTGGGCTCGCACGCTGATACTGGAATATACTTCGTCGCGAATGCTGCGATCCGTCAATCCCCGAAACGCGTTGAAATATCCGTCCTGATCCCGGTGCTCCATGTATTGCTGATCGTAAACATTGTTCAACTGCTGATACACATCGAGGATCCTTCCATCGCCATTGGCAAACTTCATGGTGAGACCGCTGCCCGTGTAATTCCCCTGCTCAGTTCCCATGGCTCCGAGAAAATGTCCCTGATCGGATCCATTGTCATAGTGGGCGTAGTTACAATCCAATCCTACGCCGTGAAGGGCTTCGATTTCTGCCTGTGCGGCAAAGTTTGGGGTGCCGTCAGCGCTATGGCCTACCCACACAAACCAATGATTGGTGATCGTCTTCATCGAAGGAATGCCATACAGGTTCTTGAGACGGGCTTCTAAAGTAGTATAAACACTGTCCATCGTTTGCCAATCGGGGTGTGCCGCCTGGCGCGTATCATCCGGATGCCCCGATATCTCAAAACCATTGTTCATCCAGGAAACAACACGCGCTGCCGGGATGTATTGCGGCTCCTTTACATAGAGTGTCATGGACGCCCCGTGCTGTGCAACATCATTGAACTGCTTCAGAAATTCCGCTTCCTTCGAATCTTCTCCGTCGTTGTTCAGGGTAACGACACACTTCAGTGAGTCCGGAAAATACCAGAACCGGGGCATCGGTTTGGTGCGCAGACTCAAATGCTCTATCCCATGCGTGAGCAACCTCATTTGCTCGTCTGCATGATTCAACGTGTTCTGCGTGGTATCGACAAATCCGTGCGTGAACAAATCCATCGCGCGAATTCCGTGAATACCATCCTTCTCTAATCCTGCGCTATGGGGATTACCCTGTCGGGTGTAAACGATATTTTCCGGCAGATTGTAGGTAAAGGCCAGGCTATGGCCTTTACCGTAATGATTCAACACAATACCGGGGATTCCCGACAATGTGTCACGGGATGGATATACGCGCGCAATTTCCGTGGCGCCCGCCAGCTCGTAGGCAGTTACTTCACTATGGACCTGAAGGCGTTCTCTTATCAGTCCCCTGCCCACTGCATTTTGATCCATGATGGCCAGGTAGCCGGACCTCGCAGGGCCCGCTATCTTTTTCAATCCGAAAAGGTGCTGCAGCTTTTCGTCCGGATGGAAGGCAATAAGATTACCGCCACCTTCAACGTACCTGGTAAGCCTTTGCTCCTGCTCTTCAGTAGGCACTGTTTGTGCAAGGACGACTATATCAAATCCCTTTAGGTACTCAACACTTATGTGGTCACTCTCGAGGGAATCCATTTCGAAATGGTTGAAACCCTCTGCCTTTAGTATTTCACCGGTATATAATCCAAAGTGCGTGACGGTTGCCAGCACGAGTATCGTTTTGGTCTCCTGCTTTTGCGTACAGGTAATCGTCGCGAACAATAGGAGGCTCAGGGGCAGGTACCGGCAGATGTTGGTGGAACTGTATCTCATACTACCGAACCGCTGCGTCTTTTGAAATTTTGTCATATATCTCGCGTGCCTTGATATACCTGCGACGAACGGCTTCCTGATCGTTCACATAAAATTTAGCCCAAGGTCCACCAGGAGCAATATTCTTCAGAATGTTATCTATCCACGCGACAAAGAATCGGGCGTCTTCCTGGCTGGCACGTATGGGTTTGTCGTTGATGCTAACGTACAGCGGCGCCGTATGGGTCACATGACCGGTGTCATCCATCCTTCGCGCGCATATCCAACCGCTGGCATCAAAGGAGACAGCCGTCTTTAGCGTCACGCCGACACCTGGTCTGACAGTGCCTGCC
>DATHKA010000346.1:0-7711 GCA_035489615.1 Chryseolinea sp. | reverse complement strand
GGCAAGTATGGCAACAAGGGGGAAGAAGCGGCCATCACTGCGATCAAGATGCTTGAATTCAGTATTTAGTCTTAAGTACTTAGTCCTGAGTTGTCGTTAGTATTGATAGTATTAATGCAGTGCTAAATACTACCAGTACTAGTAACAACCCAGGACTCAAGACTAAGTACTTAAGACTATTCCAACTACATATTCTTCACCACTTCCTGCGCGAATTCCGAGCATTTCAGCAGTGTCGCGCCTTCCATCAATCGGTGGAAATCGTAGGTTACGCGCTTCTTGGATATAGCTGCCTCAAGTCCCTTATAAATAAGGTCAGCGGCCTCCACCCATCCCAGGTGTTCGAGCATCATTACGCCCGAAAGAATAACTGAACCCGGGTTAACTTTATCTTGACCCGCGTACTTGGGTGCGGTGCCATGCGTGGCTTCAAAGATAGCATGTCCCGTTACGTAGTTGATGTTACCCCCTGGGGCGATACCAATTCCTCCAACGATCGCAGCCAACGCATCGGAGATATAGTCCCCGTTGAGGTTCAAGGTAGCGACTACAGAGTATTCGTCCGGGCGGAGAAGGATTTGTTGCAAGAACGCATCAGCGATTGAATCCTTGATAACGATTTTATGTTCTCCTTTTTGGATGACCTGCCACGGTCCGCCGTCGAGATCAACGGCACCAAATTCCGACTTCGCCAGTGCATATCCCCAATCGCGAAATCCACCTTCCGTGAACTTCATGATATTTCCCTTGTGAACAAGGGTCAAGTTCGGCTTCTTATGCTCTATAGCGTACTCGATGGCTGCACGTACGAGGCGCTCAGTGCCTTCCTTTGAAACAGGCTTAATGCCAATTCCAGAAGTCTCCGGGAAACGAATCTTCTTAAAGCTTTTAGGGAAGTTGTCTTTCAGCAACTGGAGGAACTTCTTGTTCTCTTCGGTGCCTTCCTGGAACTCGATGCCCGCATAGATATCTTCAGTGTTCTCACGAAAAATCACCATATCCGTTTTGTGCGGTTCCTTGACGGGTGATGGAACACCCTTGAACCAACGGACTGGACGCACGCATGCGTAGAGATCGAGTTCCTGACGGAGCGCAACGTTAAGCGAGCGGATACCACCTCCCACAGGCGTCGTCAGGGGACCTTTTATACCTACCAGATACTCTTTAAAGGTATTGAGCGTTTCTTCAGGCATCCAGCTTCCGGTCTTGTTGAAGGCTTTCTCACCGGCCAGCACCTCCTTCCAGATTATCTTGCGTTTTCCGTTATAGGCCTTCTCAACCGCCTTGTCGAATACGAGCTGAGAAGCGGGCCAAATGTCAACGCCGGTGCCGTCACCTTCGATAAATGGGATGGTCGGATTATCCGGTACATTAAGCTTACCGTTGCGGATGCTGATTTTCTGATCGCTCATTTTTCTGTATTTAATGTGATTGTGAAAGGTGCTCTCTTTTTGAGCGCGGAAAATTAGGAAATTAAGGTTAGAAATGAAGATATTTTTACGAGCGGCCAGCGCGTTAAGGCAAAAAGTAAAACGTATGAAATCGATTCCATTTGCCCTTGTCTTTCTCGCACTCGTTGGTTTCGACGAGGCGCAGCTACAGCGGTTAACCGCATGCCTATCGGCAGAGGAAAGAAAGCTTTACGATCTTGTTATGGAGTACCGGAAAGAGCACAAGCTTGCGTCGATTCCCCTCTCCGAGAATCTCACGTACGTGGCGCAGACCCATGCGCGGGATCTCTCGGAGGAATATGTATTCGATATCAAGAATCGTTGCAATCCACATAGCTGGTCCTCTAAAGGAAAGTGGAGCGCGTGTTGCTACACCAACGACCACAAAAAGTCAAGTTGCATGTGGGTCAAACCCCAGGAGCTTACCGGGTATGCGGGCAATGGATTTGAAATTGTATACTACAGTTCAGCCGGCGCAAATGCGCAGGAGGGGCTTGATGGATGGAAAGTGAGTCCAGGGCACAACCCTCTGCTGATAAACACCGGTACATGGGCCAATGTGCAATGGAAAGCTATCGGCGTCGCCATCTACAAGAATTATGGCATGATTTGGTTTGGAGAGGAAACCGACACGGTAGCCCCTATTGTCTGTGATTGATAGAGACCGCTTCTCCACCCATGCCGGGGCCGTATGCTACGCAGTTGTCCCAAGCCGAAACGTTGAGAAACTGAACGTCTCAAATTAAGAATACTCAATCGATGAATCAGGTAAATAAGGCCCGTTTAGGCCTTTCTTCTGCTGGCCCTAAGTTTGGATAAGTAGAGAGAAAAACCCCATACGGTTATGTTTACCCAATTTTTCTTTCAGCGTCTTTCGTCCGAAAAAAAGGTTCAACAGCTCAAGAAAAAGGGCGTTGCGCTGGGCACTCGCGCTAAGAATGGCAGGAAAATCTACATCTACATGCTTGGGTCTCTCTTTGTCGAGGTCATGTACGTCGGCGACAATGCCGATAGCGGCCCCGAGCAGGTAAGTGTCCTGCGCGGCCTGAAGAGCCTCAATGATTATCTGGAAAGCGAGTTCAGGACATCGTTCTAGGAAGTCCGGCATACACAGGGCGTGCCGCTTTAACAGTGGCACGCACTACTGACTTACTTCTTCGACAGCACCTTAGCCATCGTCTCTCCGATTTCCGCAGGAGACTCCACCACGTGGATGCCGCACTCTTTCATAATCGTCATCTTGGCAGCCGCCGTGTCATCGGCTCCACCAATGATGGCCCCGGCATGTCCCATGCGTCGACCCGGAGGCGCTGTCTGCCCGGCAATAAATCCAACGACAGGTTTCTTGTTTCCGGTTTCCTTTATCCAGCGCGCGGCAATTGTTTCGTAGTTTCCGCCGATCTCGCCAATCATGACGATCGCATCGGTTTCAGGATCATTCATCAATAACTCTACCGCATCTTTCGTCGGTGTTCCAATGATTGGGTCGCCACCGATACCAATGGCCGTAGAAATACCAAGGCCTGCCTTTACAATCTGATCGGCTGCCTCATAAGTGAGCGTACCTGATTTCGATACGATACCTACCCTGCCCTTCTTGAAAACGAAGCCAGGCATGATGCCCACTTTTGCTTCTCCGGGTGTGATCACCCCGGGACAGTTAGGGCCGATGAGCGTAACGCCCTTGTTTTGAAGGTAGTTCTTCGCGATCATCATGTCCTTTACGGGAATGCCTTCCGTGATGGTGATAACCACTTTGATTCCGGCATCGACCGCTTCCATGATGGCATCGGCTGCGAATGCTGGGGGAACGAAGATGATAGACACATCGGCTCCGGTCTTTTCGACCGCCTCTTTCACCGTGTTAAATACCGGTCTTCCCAGGTGCTCGGAGCCGCCTTTGCCGGGTGTCACGCCACCCACAACGTTTGTTCCGTATTCAATCATTTGACCAGCGTGGAAGGAGCCTTCCGACCCGGTAAAGCCTTGGACGATTACCCGCGAATTCTTGTTAACCAGTACACTCATCGAATTGGTGTTTTTTAGAGATGCACAAAAATAGGAGAATAAAGCGTTTAGCCAAAGGTGGAAGTAGTAGTGAGTCCTTAGTCCTTAGTCCCGAGTCCTGAGTGGGTCTTGAGTACCTTTAGTAGGGAGTTGCAAGCAGATGGCCATGGCACGAATCTGCATAGTACCAAGAGGTCCCAGGCGTTCTAGGTAACCACTGTCAGCTACAGAACAGCTTCTACATGCAACTACCTTCTTGAAGTACTCAAGACCCACTCAGGACTCAGGACTAAGGACTTCTTTACTAACGACCTACTTCTTTGCCTTGATGCTGTAGCGGAGCAGGAAGTCGTTGTAGAATTCCTTGTAGTCCGGAACATCGGGTGCGAGCTTAATCGCCTCCTGGTAATAGGGTATCGCGTCAATAAGAAGACTGTTCTGCTCGAAGAATGCAGCGATGGCCATCTTGTTTATGGCGGTGGGTTCCGAAGTAGTCGCGGCAATCTTCGTAAACTCCGTCTTGATACGCTCTTTATCAGCTTTGGACAAGCGCTTCAGGGTATACTCGTCAGATATCTTGTTCTTGTTCGTCTTAGATTCGACGGTAACAATGATATTATCTTCGTTCATGAAGTTCTTGTTGCTCAAGTCGACTACGAGGAAGTTGTCTGCCGTCTCCATGGAGGCCAGTTCGTCACCGAACATACTCTTGAACACGACTACGAAAGGGGCAAGTGCTTTATCCTCCTCCCAGTTGATTGTCACCTTGTCACCAAACACGATGGCCAATTCCGGTCGGGGCAGGTAAACTTTGATAGCGCTGCCGCCACGATCAACGGCTCCGGTAGCCACAAGCGTGTTCTTCGGGCCCGTGTTGGCGCTGAGGATGAAGTCCGTGTACTTATTGAGAACGTTGGCAGGTTCTTTCACTTCCTTGGCCAGATCCATCACTTTGTATTTACCGGCCTTGCGTACCTCAATTGCCTTTCCTGTTACGTGAACGAGACCGAGATAAGCATTTTCGGAAATCCGCAATTCATCTTCCTTCTTCAAAGTGGTACCGACCTTCAGTTGCTGCCAGCTGTCGCCAGCCTTTAATTCGTTCTTGCCCTTGTTCGCCAGCACCTTAAATGCATAGTCTTGAGCACCGACCTGTCCCGATACGGCGAGTACGATCGCAAACAAAGCCAACTTGGTTTTCATGTCTTAATGGGATTTTTTTGGGTTGTCGCTCCAGGGTCTTGGGCACTGGGCAAGTACGTCGTAGCAAAAATAACGCCCTTGTTTTTTGGCAATTCTTGGTTCCGACCATTCAGCATAGACGCACTAGTGCGCCAGCGCAAAAATAACCTTACAGAAGTGCAAAATTACGTCCAGAAGGAATGTACGGTTATTTTTGCTACGGCGTACTAGTGACAAAACAGAACGGAAATTAGTCTAATTGGTTCTCATTTTCAAGGAAGATAAATATTTACAGAAACGAGGTTACCAACGAACAAGGGTCCGCATGCGGACCCTTGTTAACTTTTAGCATAGCTTCAGACCTTCGTGTGCTCTTAGCGCAATCCGTTCCGCATCAGAAAGTCGGTGTACGACTCCTGGTAAGCACTCACATCGGGTGCCAGTCGGATGGCATCTTCGTAGGCGCCTATGGCGTCGATGTATAACTTATTTTGTTCGTAGAAGCTGGCTAGGATCAGGCTGTTAAGTGCGGTTTCGTCCTGCACCACCAAATTGATTTCAGTGAGTGATTTCTGAATGCCCGCCTGGTCGGCCGCAGCCAGTTTTTTGATCATGTGGCGTTTGGACTTTTGATTCTGATCTCCCTTGGATTTTACCTCGATCAGTACCGCGTTTTCCTTGGCGAACTTCGCGTCGTTGAGATCGAGTTGAATGCTGGTCTGTTCCGTTTCATAGAGCGCCAGTTCTTCATCGAACATGTTCAACACGGTTACAATGAAGGGAGATTTGATGTTGTCGCCGCTCCAGCCCACAGACGCTACGTTGTGATAGATTCCGGCGTGTTCAGGGAGTGCGATCTTGATGGCATGGTATTCACCCCTGTCAACCGCTCCGGTGGCGCTAAGACGATTCTTTTTCGCTTCCGGTGTGGCATTGCTGAGAATGAAGTCCGCGTACTTGGAAAGAATCCCGGTGCCGCTGTTCACCTGCGATTCCAGCTGCACAACCGGATAGCTACCTGGCGTTTTAATTTCGAGGGGTTGCCCCTTCTTGTGAACGAGGCCGATGTAGCCGTTTGAGGCCAGTTTCAACTCATCGCCTGTACGCAGGCTCGCCCCGGTTTTCAGGGGCATCCAGGCGCCGTTGGCTTTGATTTCGTTGTTTCCCTTGCTGGCCAGCACCTTAAAGGCGTAGTCCTGTGCCAATGCAACGGATGCCAAAATGGTAAGAATGAATGTAATAGTCTTTTTCATGGCTGTCAAAAACAGCCCGAATTACTGTTTTTCGGGCGTTTCTGACATTAATACATCAGCGGGCTTCGGGGTAAGCGAAAACTTACCCAGAATCTTTATATAAAGGTTCTTGATAACGCTCATATAGACCTCATAAACGTCACCGACGAGCGCTACGGCGGCCAGCGTGAGCGTGATGTTGAGTTTGAAGGTGTACCAGTGAAAAATCATTACCATGAGAACCGAATAGGCCAGGAGTTGTATCAACTGCAGCAATTTGGTAATGCCGTCGTAATAGAGAGGCAGGTAGGTGTTGATGAGCGCAAACAAAGCAACGTTTAAAAGGCATATTAGGACCGCCATACTGACCTGCTGCCATAGCGGCATTTGCTCGACATAGTCTTCGTTGAGAATCATAGAAATGACGTTGGCGTGAACTACTGCACCAAACATGTCGGGATTCGCCTTGCCGGCCATCTTCCTATTAAGGGGTGTATAGAACTTGTCGGCCCAGGATGGATCTCCCAGGAAATTGCCGAGGTATCCGAAGATGACAATTTTATCTTTTATCATTTCGGACACAAAGTTTTCGTTGTACACGTCATCGACATCGAGCGTGTAGAACATTTGAGGGTAGTTGGTTGTACCCATGACATCGAATACGTTTCCCCGGAAGTTAATAACCTCCAGATAATTTCCGCGTCTGAGAAACTTGTTGGTTTTTGCTGAGTCATATTGAAGGGCAAGTTCAACGGCAAAGGCGCGATGAGCACTGTCGGACACGACCATTACCGGGTTGAAATTGCGGCAGGTCTTAACATCGTCTTGAAAAGCGGCATCGGTTTCAAGGTTGGCAAATCCCTCTGCCAGCGCACCATCGCGAAAGATCGGATCAGACCGTCGTAAGGTATCGAACTCGTTGTCCGCCAGTGTTGAATCGTTACGAAGTAATTTTGTAACCAGCACAACATTTCCGGCCGATCGAATCGCGTCACCAAACATCAGGTTGCCGAGTTCGTCGGTTAGCGCCGGACAATTCAGCGTATCGTAATTTCTGCCTCTGCAGTCGAAAAAGCTATCAATGCCGATCACGCGTGGCTTGTACTTGCTAATGATCGTAACCTGCTCAGCGATTTGTCTTCTGCTAAGCATTCCAATGTTGACAAGGACAATGCTCGTATCCACTTTTGGATCGTCGCGTAAAGCCGAAAAAACGTAGTCGGTAAGCTCCACATCCGACAGTGCTTCACCCAGTGAGTCAAAGGCGTTAAAGACCCTGAGCTTGGTCAGTCCTGCGAGACCCCAAAAGGCAAGAAAGACGAATGCTGTGGCGAGTACACAATCCAGCCAAAATTTTCTCATGTTGTGGGGCGATATCAGGTAAATTTAGAAAATTTAGAGTCTTATTATCCGACGACGTGAAGCAGCAAGCCAAGCCACGACCAACACTCGAATCATTCTTAACCGGCGTTGTCAACGGCGACCGTGTCGTGTTGGCTCAGGCAATCACCTTAATCGAAAGTCACCTTCCTGAAGATGAACTCCTGGGCGCCGCGCTGCTTGAAAAAATCATGCCCCATACCGGCAACTCTGTACGCCTGGGCATCACCGGAGTACCCGGTGTAGGCAAGAGTACATTCATTGAATCATTGGGTCACGTAGTCCTCAAAAGTCACAAAAAGTTAGCGGTTTTATCGATCGATCCCACAAGTCCTATCGGTGGAGGGAGTATTCTTGGCGACAAGACACGCATGGAGACGTTGTCGAAGCAACCGCGGGCTTTCATCAGGCCTTCTGCGTCGATGGATACAACGGGGGGAGTGGCGCAACGCACACGCG
>DATHKA010000345.1:0-5797 GCA_035489615.1 Chryseolinea sp. | reverse complement strand
ACCTTCTCCGGTGACCTCGCGTACGGCGGCTTCGCAATCGCGCTTGATCACCTCCCGCAGTGGACAGGCTGGGGTGGTGAGGACGACGGTAAAGCTAACGTTGTCGGAGTACACCTTTACGTCCCGTATCATGTTGAGTGTCACGAGGTCGCGTTTCAGGTCGGGGTCCTCCACCTTAGAAAGGGCACGGATGATGTCTGCTTGCGTAAAGCTCATTTTTGGGTAGAAAAAGTATTTTATCGCCGCAATTTACTAACTACTAAAGACTAGGGGCCTAAGACTGGCACGTCGTAGCAAAAATAACCGCATTTAAAGGCTTGCATGCACCTGGCAAACGGTTTCCTGTTTATAAGTGAAACTTAATTTCAGTTATTTTTGCAATGACGTACTAGCCATTTAACCCGTATCTTTGAAACAAAGTTTAGCTTGTAGCAAGGATTCCGCGGCGTGATATCCAGAGACACAATAGATGACATCAAGAACCGCATCGACATCGTCGATGTCGTGGGTGATTTTGTTACCCTCAAGCGTTCGGGTCAGAACTACAAGGCCCTGAGCCCTTTCACCAACGAAAAAACGGCATCATTCTACGTCGTTCCATCCAAAGGGATATTCAAAGACTTCAGCAGCGGCAAGGGCGGCGATGGCATCACTTTCGTCATGGAGCACGAAGGCATGAGCTACCTGGAAGCCCTTCGCTATCTCGCCCGCAAGTACGGCGTCGAAATCAAAGAAGACGAACACGAGGTAACCGCCGAATACACCGAACGTGACAGCCTGTACATCCTGATGAACTACGCAAAGGAGTACTACAAGCATCTGCTGGTACACTCGGACGAAGGCCAGAGCATCGGGCTGACTTATTTTCGCGAGCGCGGATTCAACGACCGAATCATTGACAAGTTCGATCTGGGTTATGCATTGAATGAATGGGACGGCCTGAAGCGGAAGGCGCTGTCGGAGGGCTATAGTGAAATCATGCTCGAGAAGGCAGGATTGGTCGTCCGAAAAGATGAAACCAGATCCTATGACCGGTTCCGGGGCAGGGTAATTTTTCCCGTCCACAACCTGGCCGGGAAAGTCATAGCCTTCGGCGCACGCATACTTACAAAAGAGAAGGATCAGCCCAAGTATATCAACTCCCCCGAGACGGACATCTATCACAAGAGTAACGTCTTGTATGGTCTGTTTCAGGCAAAGAACGCCATCCGGCGTGAAGGCTTTGCTTATCTCGTCGAAGGTTATACGGATGTGCTCTCCATGCACTTGTCGGATATCGACAACGTTGTGGCATCGTCGGGCACGGCCCTGACGGAAGAGCAGATCAAGCTCATGCGTCGATTTACCAACGACGTCACCGTATTGTTTGATGGCGATGAGGCAGGGATCAAAGCTGCGCTACGCGGCATAGACCTCGTGCTGAAGGGCGGACTGAATGTGCGCGTTGTATTGCTGCCCGACGGCGATGACCCCGACAGTTTCTCCAGGAAACAAGGAAGCACAGCACTCAAAGAATACCTCAAGGCCCACACGCAGGATTTCATATCGTTTAAAATCGATCTCTATGCCAAGGATGCGCGCGATCCCGTACGCAAGGCCGAGGCGATCAGAGATATCATCACGAGCATTTCTCTGATACCGGATGCTATCAAGCGCTCGGTGTACATTCAGGAAACCAGCCAGTTGCTGAAAATGGACGAATCGGTTCTGGTAACCGAGTTGAACAAGATCGTCATCACCGAGCGACGCAAAAGCGAGCAGTCCCAAACGGGATCGAGACCAGACGTCCCGGCACCGGTAGAGCAATTTCCGGCGGCTGTCGATGCCAAACTTCAGCAGACTGGCACGGACTTGGGTAGCATCGTGCAGTTGCAAGAGCGCGAATCGATTCGATTGCTTCTTAACTATGCCGAAAACAATTACGACGAAGAACGCCTGGTCGATTTCATGGTGGCTGAGCTCGAGGATGTAGTGTTCACGAATCCCCTATACGCAGAGATATATGAGCACTTTCAAAAGGGCGTGCGCGAGGGCATCACCGTCGATACCTTTTACTTTATGGAACACGGTTCCGAGGCGGTGAAAAAGGAAGTGGCAGCGCTCACAACACCGCGTTATGAAGCGTCAAAACACTGGAGCGACAAATACCACATTTATTTCCCCACCGAAAAAGAAGTCCTGCACGACATGGCCTATACCAATGTGCTGCGCCTCAAGTTCAGGGTCATTCAAAAGATGACTGACGATAACCTGCAGCAAATGAAAAACGCCGCCAACGAGGAAGACCTTGAACGCTTTTTTACGATTCATGAACAACTGAAAGGGGCGGAGAAAGAACTGGCCGGAATGCTGGGTATCGTCGTGCCAAAATAGCATTTTACGATTAAGGCGTATCTCTGCAGGCGGAAACGGACTATTTGGAACATACAACGATCATTTGTTGTTATAATTTGAATTCACACACAACCCATTTATGAGTAGTATCAGGTTGAATACGATCGATGAAGCACTGGAAGATATAAAGAACGGAAAGGTAATTATTGTCGTTGACGACGAGGACCGCGAGAACGAAGGCGACTTCATTTGTGCAGCCGAATGCGTGACGCCGGAGATTGTCAACTTTATGGCCACGCATGGTCGTGGCCTTATCTGTGCCCCTTTAATTGAAGATCGCTGCGATGAGCTGGGGCTGGAGCTGATGGTAGGACAGAACACGGCAATGTTTGAAACGCCCTTCACGGTTTCAGTTGATTTGATCGGTCACGGTTGTGGCACCGGCATCTCCGCTCACGATCGTTTTAAGACGATCCGCGCGTTGATAGATCCTGCGACAAGGCCCGAAGAACTCGGACGCCCTGGTCACATCTTCCCGCTGAAGGCCAAGCGCGGCGGCGTTTTGCATAGGGCCGGCCATACGGAGGCGGCCATCGACTTTGCGCGGCTTGCGGGGTTCAAACCGGGGGGTGTGCTGGTGGAGATTATGAACGAAGACGGTACCATGGCGAGGCTTCCTGATCTGGTGAAGGTTGCCGAACGGTTTGGTCTCAAACTCGTAACGATAAAGGACCTGATAGAATACCGCATTGAAAAGGAAACGCTGATCAAGCGGGAGGTTGAAGTGGACATGCCGACGGAACACGGTCACTTTAAACTGGTGGCCTTCGATCAAATCAATACTAACGAAGTGCATTTGGCGTTGGTAAAGGGTACCTGGGGAAAGGATGAAGCGGTGCTCGTGCGCGTGCATTCTTCATGCGTCACGGGAGACATATTTGGTTCGTGCCGATGCGACTGCGGTTCACAACTTCATCGCGCTATGGAACTGGTAGACCGCGAAGGGAAAGGCGTGGTTCTATACATGAAACAGGAAGGGCGCGGGATTGGATTGCTGAACAAGCTTAAGGCATACAAATTGCAAGAAGAAGGACTGGATACGGTGGAGGCAAATCTGAAACTGGGCTTCGACATGGATGAACGCGACTACGGAATTGGCGCCCAGATTCTGCGAAACCTGGGTATTACGAAGATCCGTCTGATCACTAACAATCCGAAGAAACGCGTGGGATTGATGGGCTATGGGCTGGAAATTGTGGACAACGTGGCCATCGAGATCGACCCGAATCCACACAATGAAAAGTACCTCCAAACCAAGCGCGATAAACTTGGTCATACGATTTTACGTAGAACCTAGTAAATAGAGTGCATGCGTCCGTTGGCTTACTTACAATGTTTGGGTGTTTGGCTGCTGCTGTCCGGCGCGGTGCATGGACAGCCATGGCCATCGGAGCTCTGGCACGAGGGGAAAGTGGTGCTCGATAGCGGCGACACACTGAAGGGAAAGATCAAGTACGACCTTAAACAGGATCTCATACAGTACAACGTACCCAATCAGCGTACGGATGCCTTCAGCGCCCGTAAGGTTTTATTTTTTGAGATATTCGACGAAACGGTGCGGCGCTATCGTCAGTTCTTTGCGCTACCGTATACTAACCAAACGCAGTATCGCACACCTGTTTTTTTTGAACTGCTTACTGAAGGAAAGCTCACACTACTCGCGCGGGAGGCACTCGAATTCAGAACCTACACATCTCCCTATTACCTGGGGTCGTATTCAAGAGAGATACTTGTTTTCCATTATTTCTTTCTCGACAATGAAGGCAACATCGAAGAGTTCAAAGGCACAAAGGCTGATCTGTTGGCCATGATGGGAAGGAAGTCTGACGATGTGGAGAAGTACATGAAAACGAATCGGTTGAAGATTGACGATAAGTACGATTTTGCGCGCATTGTGGCGTATTACAATTCGATCTGAGGTGGGTGGGTCTTTGTGCCCATGAGCGGTAGGGGTTATGGCTACTTCGCCGGGACCATTTTGCACTGGTGAGTTGCGTGGCGGCGATTGGTCTTGTTTGGTCAAGTTATTGATTTGGTACGTGGCCGTTGAGTAGGGGAGTAAGACAGCGCAGGTTCGCCACGAAGGAATCCATCATACGCGGAGTTTAAGTTTTTGAGCTACTGGCCGCACGTTGATTTTTAAATGATGCACATTGAATGTAGCGATGAAGGCGTTGCTCGTTGTAGGATGGTAAAAAGACGGAGCCATAGGAGCACTGCGGCGCGACGGACAATGCGACGACGCGATGCATCGGGGGATCGTGGGTGCCTACTTGGAAGGGCTGGGAAAAAAAAGGGGTGTTTGGACTTGAAAGTTTTTAAAATCCATCACACACAGAGTCTAAGGAGCTTTTGAGCTACTGGCCGCACGTTGATTTTACCGTGGTGTTCCTTGTAGATAGTCAATGGAAGTGTTGCACTTCGTAGGATGATTAAAGACGGAGGCATAGGAGCACTGCGTTTCGTTCGTGACTGCTTCGACGCGACGCGTCGGGGATCGTGGGTGCTTACTTGGAAGGGCTGGGAAAAAAAGGGGTGTGGAGACTTGAAAGTTTTTAAAATCCGTCACACACAGAGTCTAAGGAGCTTTTGAGCTACTGGCCGCACGTTGATTTTACCGTGGTGTTCCTTGTAGATAGTCAATGGAAGTGTTGCACTTCGTAGGATGGTTAAAGACGGAGGCATAGGAGCACTGCGTTTCGTTCGTGAGTGCTTCGACGCGACGCGTCGGGGATCGTGGGTGCTTACTTGGAAGGGCTGGAAAAAAAAGGGGTGTAGAGACTTGAAAGTTTTTAAAATCCATCACACACAGAGTCTAAGGAGCTTTTGAGCTACTGGCCGCACGTTGATTTTCTGTTGCGTACCTGGGATGTAGTTAGGAAGGGTTGCACTTCGTAGGATGGTTAAAGACTGAGTCATGGGAGCACTGCGTTTCGTTCGTTACTGCTTCGACGCTACGCGTCGGGGATAGTGGGTGCGTAGTTGGAAGGGCTGGCGTAGGCAGACGTGTTGGAGACTTGAAAGTCTTTGAAATTCATCGCACACAGAGTATTCGCATTCATAGTTCGCTGGGACCAGGTTACCTGAATCTGCCTATCGCCGATCCTGACAAGCCAGATCAGCCTTTAACTGTAATATGTACCGGGCTCCTTATTAATTTTCACGTCGCATAACTAAACGGACGTCCGAATCATAGGAGCACTGCGTTTCGTTCGTGAATACTTGACGCTACGCGTCGATATACAGTGAGCGCTTAAATTGAATTTTCCGAAGTAATTTCGATTTGAACTGACAATTTCGGTGATGACGCACTCAAGCGGCCCCGACGCGTCGCGTCGAAGCATTGTCCGTCGCGCCGCAGTGCTCCTATGGCTCGGTCTTTAACCATCCTACAACGAGCAAC
>DATHKA010000344.1:0-4716 GCA_035489615.1 Chryseolinea sp. | reverse complement strand
AGCTATCAGCATGGCACTATTACACGGGATGCTGATGCGCCGTCCAACTTTGCCATTAACAAGCCGGAAGCGCTGGTTACCGGGGCATTCTCATCGTCGGGGTTCGTAACGGTTATTCCCGATTATGTCGGCTTTGGCTCGACTTCGAGCATCCTTCATCCTTATTTTGTTGAAGATGCCATCGCCGGATCGGTGGTTGATATGTTGCAGGCCGCGATCGAGCTGGCAGAAGAGAAAAATGTAACCCTGGACAATAAGCTGTTCCTGGCGGGCTACTCCGAGGGTGGTTACGCTACTATGGCCACCCATAAAGCAATTGAGGCAGACGGCGTAGGCGACCTTGAACTCGTGGCCTCATTTCCGGGTGCCGGGGCATACGATCTTCTGGACATCCAGGAGCAAATATTCGCGATGGAGACTTATGAGCATCCGTTTTATCTCGCCTATATCACCCTGGCTTATAAAAACACGTACGACTTTAACGACGTCCTGACTGACTTTTTTGAGGAGCCATACGCCACGCGAATTCCAGGTTTGTTCGACAACCAGAAGGGATCAGGTGAAATCAATAGTCAGCTTACCACGCACATGGCCGATCTGATTCAACCAGAATTGCGCGAGGGCCTGCTCACCCAGTCACGCTACAAGTATCTTGCCGATGCCTTTGCCGAGAATTCGCTTACCGACTGGAAGCCAACGAAACGCATGTTTATGTATCACGGCACGTCGGATACAACCGTACCGTTTGCCAATTCACAACGCACGTATGACGCCTTGATTGCTAACGGCGCCAGCACAGATGTTTTATCATTTACATCGATACCGGGTGATCATACAACGGCGGTTACCCCATACGTTGCTGATTTGTTGCTAAAGTTGTGGTCGCTGAAATGATTGAGAATAATCGCGCCTCTGGTGTGTTAGAGAAAACTATTTACCCCAGAGATCTTGCGGGTACTCACCTGATATGACCAGTTCCTTGATCCTGCGGGACACCTCTTCTTTGTCCTCTTTGTAGGTAACACCGAACCAGGTATTGCTGCCTTCCAGAATTTTTACGCGGCCCTTTCCTGTGTGGACCAGTTCGTTTACAATGAGCGGGATATAAAATTCTGCCTTGATGTTCGACTGATTGTTCTGGAGAAATTCCCGAAACTGTTTTTCCGCATAGTCGAACAGGTCAGGTTGAAATCCCCAGAAGTTCATAGACGTGGGCGTCTCGGGGCTCATGACGAGATCTCCCTCTTTTTCCCTGGCGATGATCTTGCCATTCTCCTTCACAATGGTGGTGCGCTCTACCACGGTTGTTAAGTAGCCAGCGGCGTCCTGCTCACCACATCCACGCGACACACTGCCGTGATCGGACAACACGTTTTTCAAAGTATAGCCTACCATCGCATGGTCTTTGGCTTTGTCGCCGGCAAAGAAAGAGGCCACCGATTCGAAGGACTTGCGTCCATAAAAGTCGTCTGCATTGATCGCTACGAACGGTTCGTGGATTACGTTACGGGCACAAAGCATGGCGTGTCCTGTTCCCCAGGGCTTGCTCCGCTCGGGATTACTAAACTCCGGATCTACCATCTTGTCAAGAGATTGTACCACAAATTCCACTTCAACACGCCCTTGAAGCTTCGGCAGAAACTTGTCTTTCACAGTTTCCAGGATCTCATCGCGGACAATGAACACCACCTTCGTGAAACCCGCCTTGATGGCATCAAAAAGAGAATAATCCATGATCGTTTCACCATTTGGTCCGAACCCGTCGATCTGTTTAATGCCCCCATAACGACTTCCAATGCCGGCGGCCAGTACTAGCAAGGCGAGTTTTTTTCCCGGATTATTTGGTGTGTCCATTGTGTTTTAGTTTATTTCCCACTTAGAGTTGAACAGTGTTTGCGCAAACATGTAGCTTAGATGCAGCCTTAGAGGCGACTGAGAACTTGACTTGGCAACCTCAAAAAAATACCGCTTCAATTTGAACTGCGCAAAAATATACTTTTAACTCAATTTACCGATAATACCCCCTCTCAGTCAGCAGGCAAACCCCCATGATATGAATTCTAAATCTATCGCCACGAGCGCTCAACCAAAGTCGTCTTACATTTTATCCATGGTCATTCTGGGGGCCTTATACTTTGTCCTGGGGTTTGTTACCTGGGTAAATGGTACCCTGATTCCGTATTTCAAAATTGCCTGCGAGCTGAAGACCGACCTGCAATCCTTTCTCGTGGCAACATCATTCTTCATCGCCTATGCTGCGATGGCTATTCCCTCTTCTTTTGTGCTAAAAGCTACTGGTTATAAGAAGGGCATGGCCGCCGGACTCGTGGTGATGGCGATTGGGGCAATACTGTTTGTTCCAGCGGCTCAAGGCCGGAACTTCAATTTGTTCCTCACTGCGCTGTTCATACTGGGGACTGGATCCGCGCTCCTTCAAACAGCACAGAACCCTTACGTCTCGATTATCGGCCCTATCGATAGTGCCGGTTCGCGAATCAGTATGATGGGGATTTGCAATAAAGTAGCCGGGATTCTGGCGGGTCTGATCTTTGGCGCAATTGCCCTCAAGAACACGGATACACTTGTGGAAAGTCTTAAAACGATGGACGCCGTAGCCAAAGACGGTACCCTTAACGAGTTGGCCTCTCGCGTGATTGGCCCCTATACTATCATTGCCGTCGTATTGGTAGCATTGGCTATTGCCATCATGTTCTCCAACCTTCCGGATATTGAAGATGACGGAGGCGAAGCAAGCCCGGAGACAAAACTGGCTTCCACCAAAACAAGCGTGTTTCAATTCCCGCACGTGCTCCTCGGCATGCTGGCCATCTTTCTTTATGTGGGCGTTGAAGTAATGGCCGGCGACACGATCATCAGCTACGGAATATCGCTGGGAATCAGCATTGCAGACGCCCGCTTTTTCACACAATATACCCTGGGTTTCATGCTTGTCGGGTACCTGGTGGGCATCTTCGCTATCCCGAAATACATTTCACAATCTGCCGCATTGAAGTGGTGCGCGATCCTTGGGGTCATCTTTACGGTACTGGCCGTTAGCACAAACGGATATGTTTCCGTTTTCTTTATCGCCACCTTGGGTTTGGCTAATTCATTGATGTGGCCAGCCATCTTCCCGCTGGGCATCGACGGCCTGGGACGGTTTACCAAGATCGGGGCGGCTTTGTTGGTGATGGGTATTGCCGGGGGGGCCATCCTCCCGCTGATCTACGGCTGGCTTGCGTTGAAAACCTCCTCGCAAATGGCGTATGTCATGATGATCCCGTGCTATCTGTACATTCTGTACTTCGCCGTCAAAGGATACCGCGCAGGAAAGAGCGCCTGAAATTATTTTTGTAGTGTCTTGTCCATGCCGACGTAATTGCTTCGTCATGTGGTAAATTATTATTAAACCAAAATCCTTACCCATGGAAAAGTACATGTTCCTGTTCCTCGGCGGCGACCCCAGCCATCTTTCACCTGAAATGCAGCAAGCGCATATGCAAAAGTGGTTTGATTGGGTGGAGAAAATGAAAAATGAAAAACGCTATGTCGCAGGCGAAGCGCTGATGCCCGGCGGCAAGACGTTGACGGGCCCGAAAAAAACTATAACGGATGGGCCGTACGCCGAATCCAAGGAAGTGGTCGGCGGTTTCTTTGTAATTCTGGCCAAAGATCTGGATGAAGCCACGAAGTTGGCGAAAGACTGTCCGGATTACGACCTCAACGGCATTGTCGAGGTTCGTGAAGTGGTTAAGTTCGACTGATTCGCCACACCCATCGGAATCTTTTGCGATGGCTGGGTAGATTTCAACGCGACTTCAGCGACCTGGAAAATGAGTAAATTTATCAATGCACGATAACCAGGTCAATCAACTCATCGGCCATCTGTTCCGGCATGAAGCGGGAAAGATGGCCGCCGTGCTGACGCGGCTGTTGGGATTTCAATCGCTCGATCTGGCAGAAGATATCGTACAGGATACACTGCTCAAGGCGACGTCGACGTGGAAGATCAAAGGGATTCCGGAAAATCCGTCGGCCTGGCTGTACACCGTCGCAAAACGGAAGGCCATCGACGCCATCAGGAGACACAAATTGCAGGCCCAGCACTACGAGTCGATTCACGAGGCGTTGCGTTCCGAATGGACACTGAGTCCCGCCCTCAACAGTCTGTTTTTACAGGATGAAATCGAGGACAGTCAGCTGCGCATGATGTTCGCCTGCTGCCACCCGTCAATTCCCTACGAATCGCAGATAGCGCTAACGTTGAAAACGCTCTGTGGCCTTAGCATTCAGGAAATAGCGAACAGCTTTCTGACCTCGCAAGAGGTCATTGTCAAACGACTCTATCGCGCACGTGAAAAAATACGCGATGAACGTATTTCGCTGGAAGCGCCCCTTCCTGCTGCCATGTCGGGCCGTCTCGATGCCGTATTGCATACGCTTTACCTGCTGTTCAACGAGGGGTATAATTCATCGCATCCCGACCAACTCATTCGACATGACCTGTGCGAAGAAGCTATACGACTTTGCATTCTGCTTACGCGAAATGCTTTCACCGATCGAGCAGCTACGCGCGCACTGTTGGCCCTTTTATGCTTCCAGGCTTCGCGCGAAGATGCACGCTTGAATAACGATGGGTCCATCGTCCTGTTAAGGGATCAGGACCGGTCAAAGTGGAATGCTGCCCTGATTGAGCGCGGGAAATACTTCCTGGAG